>JAYTMY010000095.1:0-8029 GCA_043748535.1 Lentisphaeraceae bacterium
TCGAACCCGACCTCTTCTACTCCGCCCAGGACCGCGGCCCGCGCGTCGAACATTCTTATTTCGACGGCACCCGCTACCCCGCCGACCGGAAGAAGTTTGACGGTCAACCCTTTACCGCGCTCCTCTACGCGCAGCTGCTGAAGTTCTCCGGTGTCGACCGCGTCGTCACCGTTCACAATCACTCCTACTCGACCCAAGCCCTCTTCGTCAAGCAGTTCGAAGGGATGTTCCACAACTTCGTCCCCTCCGACCTCTTTGCCGACTACCTGAGTGGCTCTGGCATCGTCAAACCCGATCAGGTCGTCCTTTGTGCTCCCGACCGCGGCGCCGTTCCCTTCGTGCAAATGATCCGCGACGAGATGCAGGAATTCCACCCCCTGATCCTGAAGATGGATAAGGTTCGCTCGGGCGAACGTTCGATCACGATGGAGCCTTCGGCCGATTCGCAGGTCAATCTCGAGCAGGTGGAAGGCAAGGACGTCATCGTCTTCGACGACATGGTCCGCACCGGCACCACCATCGTCCAATGCTGCCGCATCATCCGCCAGTACAAACCGCGCAAAATCATCTTCTGCGTCACCCACTTCCACTCCTCCGCCGAGACCCGCGAGAAACTCAGTGACCCGTCGATCGATGAAATCGTCACCACCAACACCATTCCCGCCATTCTCAACCGCGACACTCAGGGCCGCCTGCGCAAGAAGATCATCGTCCTCAAGCTTGAGCGCTGGGTCGCTAAACATCTGGCCGGCTTGATGAAACTGCCCGGCATCCGCTTCGATGAAAGGCACCTCTACTCGGTCGACATGTCGTCGAAAAACCCGCGCTGGAATCCGCAGACGATCAACCTCGGCCGCAGCACTTTGGGAGAAACTCACCGATGAGAATCGTCCTTCTTCTCCTCAGCTGTGTGGCGTTATTCAGCTCATGTAAACTGCCCAGCACCCGCGAAGCCGAAGAGCACTTCGTCACCATTCACGCGGTTGAAATTCACGGTGGCCGCAGCCCCGGTCTGATTCAGCTGGTCGAGGGTTCGAATTCGAAGATTCCCCTCGTCCGCATCCCGCTCTTTACCAACCTCGATATCTATCACGCCGAGAACTACAGCCGTGACGACAAGGTTTACCTGCGCCTCAATCTGACCAAGATGGGTGCCAACAAGTGGCGTACCGCGTCGGCTGAATACGCTGGCACATCAGTCGCTTTGGTCTTGGGCGGCGAGTTTAAGTGCCGGATGTTTTTCAAGCCCTACTGGGAAGGTGATAGCATTGTCGACTTTGAGACCTCACTGACCAGCAAAGGTGCCGACGAAATTTGTTCACGTATCAAGAAAAACTATCAAGTACTGAAGGACTGACCATGGAACCCAACGAGCTCGAAAAAATCCTCTTGGCCGCCGCCGATGCCGGCGTCGCCGACAATCTACCCAAACGCTTGGCGCAGATTCCGCCGCTGGTCAATGAAAAGTCCAATCAGGCAGGCAAGGTCGGCGAAGCGGCCGCTCTCCTCATCAGCACCCATGCGAAACCGTCGAAAGCCTTGGTTGAATCCTGTATTCAGCTCGCCCGCATCAAAGTTCCGGGCACTGCCCTGCGCTTGGCGCTCGGCAGCCAGGTTCGCGCGCTCTTCCCGAAATGGCCCGATGCCACCGGCCTCGACGCCGCCCTCGGCCTGAGCATCCCCGGCACCGAAATCACCCATGCCGGCGCCCGCCTCAACCTCCTCGCCCTGCTTCTGCATGAGCACATTTCACCCGAACTCAGCCTCCATGACAACCCGCCCAAGGGTCACAAATTCCACGTCTACAACAGCAATTTCGGCTTCGGCCGAGTCGAAGGCATCGATGCCGCCGCCGGCAGTGTCACCACCGTCTTCAAGGCGAAACAAAACATCCTGCTGCATCAGTTCGCGGAAAAATCGCACCTCGTCGTCCCCGGCTCCCTCGCCCAGAAACTCCTCGAAGGCGCCAAGATCGACGTCGCCAGCTGCATCGCCGCCGACCTCGCCGCCGAGCTTGAGCTCTGCTTCGTGCCGCACCTGAAGATCTCGCAAGCTCTCCTGACCCGCCTGCTCATGCCTAATTACATCAAGAGCGTCAAGTCCTTCGAGGCCTGGTTCGCCCGCAAGCGTGCCGCCAACACCGCCGCCGCCAGCGCTGGCGCCCCGATGAGCAGCGCCGCCACCGCCGCCGCTGCCCGTGCCAGCGACACCGCCCGAACCCTCGCCGAACTGAAAGACCTGCTCGCCTCGGCCCAGAGCGTCACCGCCGCTCAGCTCGAACCTCTCGGCAAACTCTTCGATGTCGCGGGCGACAAAGAAGCTCAGAAGCAGATCTTCGCCGAAACGCTTGCCACCATCGGCACCTTGTGCAGTGATGCAGAAGCCTTCGCCGCCTTCGCCAAACGCAGCGACAAGGCACTGATCTGGAAAGACGTCAAAGCTTTCTTCATTCTCGCCGACAAGCTTCCCGCCCGCCTCGCACCGGCCCTCACCAGCGCCGCCTTCGCCGCCATGGGTAGCGACATGATCCTCAAAGGCATCATCGACATCCCCATCCGCTACTGGGACCCCCTCGCTCTCGCCCTCGGCGACAGCTGCGAAGCCGAACTTCTCGCCGCCGTCGCCAGCGCCTCGAAAAGCGGCGACTGCTCACCCGACGCCGTCTGCTGGCTGTGGAACCGCTTCGGTAGCAAGCGCCAGGCCGAGCTCGGCCCGGTCATCGGCTCGAGCCAGCTGATCCTTCGCGTCATCGCCAAAAAAGGCGACACCAAGGCCGGCAAGGACCTGCGTAAAATCCTCCTCGACGACGAGAAGTTCCAACGCTTCCTGATGGGCGATGGCCAAGCTCAGTTGATCCGTGAACTGGTCTCCTCGGTGCGCTCGCTTCCCGGCCTCGACTCAGGCGAAAAGCAATCGCTCCTCGTCCGCGTCGTCCGCCTCTTCCCCCAGCACAAGAACCTGGTCGAAGAGAAGAGCGTCTCGGTCGCCGTCCGCGGCATCGAGAAAGTCACCTCGATGCGCTCCTACAACGAAAAGCGCGCCGAACTGGAAGACATCACCCGCAACCAGATTCCCGCCAACTCAGAAGCCATCGCCCGTGCCCGTGACCACGGAGACCTGCGCGAAAACTTCGAGTTCAAGGCCGCCAAGGAAAAACAGAAGCTCCTCAGCTTCCGCCAAGCGGAACTCGAAACCATGCTCAACGAAGTCCGCCCCACCGACTTCAGCGAATTCCCCTTGAAAGACCGCATCGTCCCCGGTTGCGTCGTCACCCTGAAAGTCGGAAGCAAGAACGTCGTCTACACCGTCCTCGGCCTCTGGGACTCCGATCCCGAGCGCCTCTACATCTCCTTCGACACCCCCCTCGGTAAAGCCCTTCTCGGCCGCGCCGTCGGCGATCAGGTCGACATGCCCGATGGCAGCGAAGCCAGCATCGCCAAGTTCGAAAGCCTCAGCTCCAAGCTCCTCGCCGAGCTCGCCGGCTGATTCCGAAAAACCCTTGACGTTAAAACCGGAGGCCGACAAGCCTCCGGTTTTTTCTAAACCTGCTCGATGCTCAACCCCGAAGGGGTTGCATCTGCCAGCCCAGGGTTGGCGCCTCGCCTACCCTGGGGAGGAGACGATTTAGATTCCAAACCCCAAGGGGGTTTCGTCTCGTTCCGTGCGGCCGGGGAGCCCAGAGGGCCGAAACCCGTTGGGGTACTAGGACATTGGCCTGTACCCGGGGTAGCGCCTCGAAGCTCGGCGCAACCCTGGGCTGGAGGTCGCATCCCCTTTGGGGTAAAGCAAAAAGTGCCAACGTGTTCCCAATTGTGTCGTGTGGCGGGTCAGGAAGTCTGTACTTAAGACCAAGCTCAATGAACGCGATTCAGGGCTGAAGATGGCGCAGCTTGTCGCCTGCGAGGGGGATCGCCAGGCCCTGGGCGTCGCTGAGGCTGAGCTGCAGTTTCGGCGCGGCGCCGGCGGCGTGGCGGCAATAGAGGCGGATGGGGTGCCAGCCGGCCTTGAGATGTGTCTTCTCCGTGGCGGCGCCGGGGGTGAGATCGGCGTCGATGAGGCGGATGTCGTGCAGGAAGAGCATGGCGCCTTCGGAGGCATCCAGGTTGAAGCGGTATTCGCCGTCGGCGGGAATTTGGACGAAGCCGTCGAAGGCGAGACCGAAGGGACCGTCGAGTTTTGCGGGCAACGCAAGGCTCGGCACGGCTTCCTGCGTCGCGGCGGTCAAGGTGGCGAACTGCGGCATCCAGGGCCATTGGCCGGCGTAGGTGGAGCGCAGCAGGCCGGGCTGGGCCTTTGCGGGGAGCGCAATCGCAGGGATGAGGGTTTTGTCGTAGGGACGGGTCGCCTCGGGATCGGGCTTGCGCATCTGCAGGACCTTGGCCTTCATCTCGGCCTGGAGCGCGGCGAATTTGGGGTCCTTGCCGAGGTTGTGGGCTTCCTGAGGATCCTTCAGAATCTCGAAGATCTCGAAGTTGTCATCGGCGGATTTGACGTCGTAACGCAGGCCTTTGTAGGGTCCGAGGTAGATGTTTTGCATGACGCCGTGATTGCGGCCGCGGTTGGTTGGCGAGAAGCTGTCGAAAGCCGGGGTCTTGCCGCCAATGCTGTAATCGATGTAGAGCGCGCCGGGACGCTGCGTTCCCTTGCCGGTCAAGGACGGCAAAAGTGAGACGCCGTCGGAAGCGGCGGGCAGAGGAAGTCCGGCAATTTCGGCGAAGGTACAGAGCCAGTTCCATTGACCGGCGAGCGTCGCGTCAACGCGGCCGGCGGGGATGACGCCGGGCCAGCGGGCGAGGGTGGGTTCGACGACGCCGCCTTCGAGGGTGTCGCGTTTGATGCCGTCGTGCGGACCAAAGCCGTGGAAAAAGTCAGGCGTGAAATCTTCTTTAAGGTAGGATTCCATCGAGGGACCGTTGTCGGAAGAGAAGACGACAAGGGTATTGTCGTCGATCTTGAGATCCTTGAGGAGTTGGAGGATGTCGCCGACGGCGAAGTCGATGCGGCGGACGTCGTTGGCGAAACGTTTCTGGACGTCGGGCCAGGGGACTTCGGGGGTGGCGGAATTGGCGTCGTGGTCCCAGGTGGCGGCAGCGTATTCGGGGAACATGTAGTCGTCATATTTACCGGTGGCGGCGTTGATCATGGCGTGCGGCTTACCGGTCCATTGCAGGCCGCCGCTGAGGCCGCCACCGGCGGGGTAAGGGCAGGGCGGGTTTTGCAGCTTGGCGTGCGGCGTATCGAAGGCGAGATAGACGAAGAAGGGCTGCTCCGGCTTGGCGGTTTTCTGGTCGACGATCCATTTTTTGGTGCGGGCAGTGAAGAGGTCGGCGGTGTAGCACAGGTCGAGATCTTGGGAGATTTCGCGATTGTTTTCCCAGAGCTGCTTACCGTCTTCTTTCGGGTAGTGAGCGTGGCCGTCCCTGTGGGCGACGTAGCCGAAGTAATCGTCGAAGCCGCGGCGGGTGGGGTATGCGGGTGTTTCGTTGGCGGCGGGCGTCTTTTGGTCGCCTTCGGGTTTGCCATGCAGGCCCCATTTGCCGATGGCAGCGGTGGCGTAGCCGGCCTGTTGCAGAACCGAGCCGAGTGTCAGGGTATCGGGCAAAGCCTTGTCAAATTGATTGTCGCGGATGCCGCAATGGCCCTGGGTCAAACCGGTGAGCAAGGAGCCGCGTGAGGAGGCACAGACCGGGGCACCACAATAGTGCTGGGTGAGCATGACGCCTTCATGGCCGAGAGAGTCGATCTGCGGCGTGGCAAAGGACGGGATGCTGCGGTCTTTGCGGGCGGCACGCTGGTTTTGGAAGAAAACGCCGACATCGCCGCAGCCGAGGTCGTCGCAAAGGATGAAGATGATGTTGGGCTTAGTTGCGGCGGGCGCAGAAGTCGTTGCGGCGTCCGCCGCGGGGCGCTGTTCCGACTGCTGTTTCTTCAGCCATTTTTCGTAGAGGCCGCACTCGGACTTGTTGGTGTAGGTGTAGGAGTCGAAGACAGCGCCTTCGCCTAAAGCGCGGGGATCCTTCTGGCGGGTGAGTTCGGCGGTGAGGAGGCTGGCCATGGATTGCAGGCGTCCGGCCTGAGCGGGATCGTCGGCGAGATTGCTGACGCAGTCGGGGTCGGTTTTGAGCTTGTAGAGCTCGTATTCCGGACGCATGCCAAAACAAAGGCGCCAGTGGCGCTCGTCGGCCACCTGGTGGCGTTGGAGGATCTGAAGCTTGGTGGGGGATGCGTCCACGTCGCGGTAGTCGGTTTCGGGATTGCCGGCGGGCCAACGGGAGGCTTCATAGTTGTGGATGAGCATGAAGCCATCGGTGACAAGGCTGCGTGTGGGGTAGCCGACGTCGCCGGGGCGGCCGGTGTCCGTGCGCTCCTTGCCTAGTAAGACCCATTGACGCTCCGGTATGGCCTGGGTGTGGCTGCAGAACTCGAGCAGGCTGCGGCCGTTGCCGGGGGCGAGACCGGATTTCTCCCAAGGGAGTCCGGCAGCTTCAAAGAAAGTCGGGGCGAGGTCGATGAAGCTGATGAGATCAGGGACATGGCGGCCGGGCTGGATCACGCGGCCTTGCCAGACCAGAAGGAAGGGCAGGTGGTTGGCAGCTTCGTAGACATTGCCTTTGACGCGGGGAAAGGGCATGCCGTTGTCGGAGGTGACCACGATAAGTGTGTTCTCGAAAAGGCCGCGGGCCTTGAGTTCGGCGATCATGAGGCCGAGCTGACGGTCGAAGTGTTGCACCTCAAAAGCGTAGTCGAGGAGGTCGCCGCGCACTTCCGGTGTGTCTGGCCAGTAGCCGGGGATGCGGTCGATGCTCTCCGGGCGAAAGCCGCCCTTGCGGATGCCAGAGTCCTTTTCGTAGTCGCGGTGCGGTTCATGACAGCCGAACCAGAAGGCCCAGGGCTGGTCGCGCCTGTTGGCGTCGAGGAAGTCTTTGAAGTTGGCAGCGTAGTCCGTGGTGGAGATTTCATTGGTGCCGGGCTTAAGCTTGCGTTTCTGCCAAGCGGGACCAGTAAGCTGGCGCGGCTTGCCGGCGGCATCATTAGCCGTGCCGGGCCCCCAGCCCTTGCCAGTGTAGCCTGTGTGCCAACCCTGTTCGCCGAGGGCCTCCATCCAGGTCTTGAATTCCGCTGGAAAGTCGCAGTAGTGATTGGCTGCTTCTTTCATCAGCCAGGGATTGCGGCCGGTAAGCAGGCTGGCACGGGAGGTGGAGCACTTGGCGGTAGGAGTGTAGGCCTGGTCGAAGATCAGGCCCTCGCGAGCGAGGGAATCCACATTAGGCGTGCGGATCCAGTCGCAGCCGTAGGCCTTGGCGTGCAGTCCCCAGTCGTCAGCGATGCAGAAGAGGATGTTCGGCGCCTTCGGTTGGGCAGGCTTCGGCGGCGCTTCGGCGGCGCCGAGAGCCAGGGAGGTGAGCAACAGGGCAAGAATGATGCGGGGGATGAAAGACATGTGGGGCTCCGTGTGGGATGAAAGTGGTTGGTTAAGCTGCGGCGTTTCGAAAGACTTGTTACCCATGCAGTGTAATGCTCATTCGTGAATGATCACGTGGGCGAGCAGGCGGCGCAGGCCTGGCTGAATAGCTCAGCTTCCTGGGCGAGGCGGCTCACCTGTGGCGTCTTAAAGTATTGCGAGCCGAAGGCTGAGCCGTCATGCACGCCCATGTCATCGATCAGGATGACGACGATGTTGGGCTTGGCGCTGAGCCTGACGTGAGCCAGGGAGGCGGGGGCTGTTTGCGGGAGCCGCAGAGGGGCTGGCGGCGACAAGAAAGGTCGTGGTGAAGAACGCGATCATGGCAGGTTCCTGAGCTGGAGGTTTGAGGAATAGATAAAGGGGAAGGCAGCGGGCTACCCGAAAAGTTGCATGGCGGCGGAAGAAATTTATTTGCATGGGCACAGCAGTAGTGGGCTTCAGGCATGAACCTAAAAACCGCAGTTGAAAGGTTGAAAGGATTAGCTGCAACAGCAACAACTAACGACTATGAAGAAAAGCTTCGGCAGTCATCTTCGCCGCCCCTGAGCGATGCTCTTAGAGTCG
>JAYTMY010000096.1:0-42007 GCA_043748535.1 Lentisphaeraceae bacterium
AGCCGCAGCCGCCGCCGTGGGAAAGGGAAGTGAGTCGGGCTTCGGACATAAAATTCTCCTGGCTTCGGGATTTGCGTGCGCCGCACTATATTCGCCGCCTTTCATATCACCCAGCCCCTTTCACGAGAACAGCATGTCGGACTTCTCTTTGGACCAGCGCCAGGAACTGCAGCGGCTCATCCTCGCCCTGAAAGACGTGCGCCTGCCGCAACAGACCCTGGAACAAGCGGCGCCGCGAGTGCCGAACCTCGGCCAGACGGAATTGCACGAGGGCCTCTGCCGCGGCTTGTACAAAGCCGGTGGCCCGGCCCTGCTGCTCGATGTCCGCTCGCCGAAGGAATTCGCGCTCGACGGCCTGCCCGACGCGGTCAACCTGCCAGTGCTCGACAATGAAGAACGCCACGCCGTCGGCCTGCTCTACAAACAGCAGTCGCAGGAACTCGCCGTCCAGGTGGCGCTGCACTTCTGGGAGAAGAAGAAAGACCGCTTCCTCGCGGAAGCCGCAAAACTCGCCGCCGGCCGCCCCGTCGCAATGTATTGCTGGCGCGGCGGCGGACGCTCACGCTTCAGCACCCACCAGCTCCGCCTCGCCGGACTCGAGGTGCGGCAGCTCGTCGGTGGCCAGAAGGATTGGCGCCGCCGCGTCCATGCCGCGCTTTACCAGCAAACCTGGTCCTTCCTCTGCCTCGACGGCATGACCGGCTGCGGCAAGACCGCGCTCCTCGAGGAATTGCGCAAGACGCAAGGACAGGTGCCACAGATCGATTTCGAGGCCGCCGCCGCCCATGCCTCCAGCGTCTTCGGACGGGTTCGTTTTCTCGACCGCGATGAGCCCAAACAGGCGCGTTTCGAAGAGGCGCTGTTCCTGCAACTGATGCAATTCCGCCGCGCCGACGGCAGCTTCCCGGTCTTCCTCTGCGAAAGCGAATCGCGCAAGATCGGCTCGCTGCAAATCCCGCCCACACTCTGGCAAGCCCGCGTCAGCGCCCCGCAAATCCTGGTCAAATGCTCGCTCGAGGTCCGCATCGCCCGCATCCGCCGCGAATACTTCCACGATGGCGATCCGATCCAAGTCGCCGCCGTGCGCGACAAGGTGGCGCTGCTCACCCGTCACCTCGGCCACGACAAAATCGCCGCTTGGATCGAGCTCATCGACGTCGGCCGCTACGATGAATTCAGCGCCGACATCCTGGTCAACTGGTATGACCGCTGTTACGCCCAGACGCCCGGTACGGTGGTCCTCGAGGTCGACAGCGCCGATGTGCCGGCCGCCGCCGCAAAGATCGCCGCATTGATCAATTCTTAAGCCGCCTCTTCTTGCCAAGTCCCTAGACGGACGCAAGTTGCCTCCGCTCATCCCGAGCCCCACAAAAACCCCAAAGGAACTCCCTCCATGAACATCCGAAAACGTTTCGTCACCGCCCTCACCGCTCTCGTCGTCCTCGCACTCGGCTGCAAAAAAGCTGAGGCTCCCCTTGCTGCTCCCACCGCTACGCCCCCCGCCGCGCTCACCAAGACCCTCAAGTTCACCGCCATTCCTGATGCTGGCACCAAGGCCATGCTCCCCGGCTTCGAGGCTCTTGCCAAAACCCTTTCCACCGAGCTCGGCTTCAAGGTCGAATACGCTCCGGTCAACGACTACGCCGCCTCGGTCGCGGCGATCAAGAACAAAGAATGCCACCTCGCCTGGTTCGGCGGCCTGACCCACGTCCAGTGCGTTAATCGCGTCCCCGGTGCCCGCGCCATCGCCCAGGGCGTCGAAGATGCCGCCTTCAAAACCTACTTCATCGCCAACGCCGCGACCGGTCTCAGCGAAAGCCCGGAATTCCCCGCGGGAATCGCCGGCAAGAGCTTCACCTTTGGCTCCGAATCTTCCACCTCCGGCCGCCTCATGCCCGAGTTCTTCATCAGCCAGAAACTCGGTAAAAAACCCGCCGAAGCTTTCTCCAAAGTGGGCTTCTCCGGCAGCCACGACAAGACCATCGAAGCCGTCATGACTGGCGCCTACCAAGTCGGCGCCCTCAACTACAAAACCTGGGACACCTGGGTCAAGGAAGGCAAGATCGACGCCAGCAAGGTCAAGGTCATCTGGACCTCGCCCACCTACGTCGACTACAACTGGACCGTCCACCCCGAGCTCGACAAGGACTTCGGCGCCGGCACCAGCGACAAGCTGACCAAAGCCCTCCTGGCGATCAAAGATCCCGAGCTGCTCAAGCTGCTCAAGCGCTCCGGCTTCATCCCCGCCAAGAACGAAGACTACGAGACCATCCGCGCCACCGCGGTGGGCCTCGGCCTGATGGACAAGTGATGGCATCAGAGTTGGTCGGTCCGATCAGTCAGATCGGCCCAATCACCTGCGATCTATGATCCGCTTAGACAAACTCACCCTCAGCTACGGCGAGCTCCCGGTTTTCCGGGAGCTTTCGCTGTCTGTCGCCGCCGGCGAAAAAGTCGCTCTCATCGGCCCTTCCGGAGCCGGCAAGTCGACCCTTTTGCGCCATCTCGCCAAGCAATTTCCCGAGTCCGCCTGGATGCCCCAGGACCTCGCTTTGGTCCCTCCCCTCTCCGCCTTCGCCAACATCCACGCCGCCCGGCTCGACCGCCATTCTCTGCTGCGCAACCTGCGCAACCTGGTGTCGCCGCACCCGCAGGACCTCGCCGAGATCCGCGCCTTGCTCGCCTCGCTGAAGCTCGATGACAAGATCCGCAGTCGCGTCGGCGAACTCTCCGGCGGCCAGCAGCAGCGCGTCGCTCTCGCCCGCGCCCTGCATCGCGAGGCGCCGCTGATCCTCGCCGACGAACCGGTGAGCGCCCTCGACCCCGCTTTGGCCGAGCTCTGCCTGACCCGACTTTTTGCGGCACCCGCAACTCTCATCGTGTCGCTCCACTCGGTCGAGCTCGCCCGTCGCCACGCCAGCCGCCTCGTCGGCCTGCGCCACGGCCAGGTCTTCTTCGATCTCCCCGCCCATCAAGTCGGCGACGCCGCCTTGATCGAACTCTACCGGCCGGAATAAATGCTCCGCGCCTCGCTCATCTTCGTCGCCATTGCGATCGCCGCACTTTTCTGCTGCGATCTGCAACTCGGCCACACCGATCCCTGGGCGATGCTGGCCAAGGTCGGCCACGGCCTGCTTCATCCCGAATGGAGCGTCCTCTGGCACGATGGCCGTCCCGATCCGGCGATCCTCCGCGGCCTCGGGCACACCCTCGCCTTCGCCTTTGCCGCCACCGCCCTCGGCGTTGCGGCCGGGCTGCTGCTCGCCTTCCACTACCAGCGCCGCTGGGTGCGGGCGCCGCTGGCGCTGATCCGCTCGATCCACGAGCTCTTCTGGGTCCTCCTCCTCGGCCCCCTGCTCGGCAGCACCAGTGAGGTCTGCGCCCTCTTTGCCATCGCCTTGCCCTTCGCCGCCATCTTCGCCAAGGTCTACAGCGAGATCCTCGAAGAGGCCGACACCCGTCCGCTGGACAGCTTGCCACGGCGTCCCGGATTGGCCCGGATTTTCTACGTTTTGTTGCCGATGGCGTGGAACGCCGGACGCGCCTACACCGCCTACCGTTTCGAATGCGCCCTGCGCGCCTCGGTGGTGCTCGGCTTCGTCGGCATCCCGACCCTCGGCTACCACCTCAAGGACGCCTTCGGCGACAGCGAATACGCCGCCGCCGCGGCGCTGTTCTACCTGCTGCTCGCCCTCGTCGCCACCCACCGCCTGTGGATCCGCCCGAAGATGATCCCGCTGTGGATCGCCGCCGCCTTCCTGTGGATCAACTGGAGCTCGCCCTTGTCGTGGAGCAACCTGACGCATTTCCTCGGCGAACTCATTCCCTTGCCGCTGCAGCGCGGCGACTGGGCCGCGATGGGACCCTGGCTCAAACAGGTGCTTTTTGCGGAAGCCGCACCGGGCCTCGCCAATGCTCTGCTGGTGACTCAGGTCTCTCTGGTCGTTTGCGGTCTACTGGTAGTGATTCTTCTCCCTCTGGCCTTGCCGCAGACGGCGCCGCGGCCGCTGCGCTTCCTCGCCAAGAGCCTCTTCCTCTTGATGCGCTGCATCCCCGAATACATCCTCGCCTTCCTGCTGATGCTCTGCCTCGGCCCCTCGATGCTGCCTGCGATGATCACCATCAGCGGCCACAACGCCGGCCTGCTGGCGCACATCATGGCCAACGCCAGCGCCGCGATCGAGCCGCGAGTCCGCTCACGACGCGCCCTCGACCGCTATTTCTACGATCTGCTGCCGCGCATCTACGGCCAGATCCTGGCCTTCCTCTTCTACCGCTGGGAGACTATGCTGCGCGAATCCGCCATCCTCGGCGTCCTCGGGGTCGGCACCATCGGCTTCTTCATCAAGCAGAACCTCGCCCTCGACCGTCCCGACCGCGCCGCCTTCCTCATCCTCCTCGCCGGGCTGACCACGCTCGGCATCGACCTACTCTCCGGCCATCTCCGCAAGAAGCTGCGTCTGAGCTCAGATTTCAGCTCGGGCCGCTGCGGCGAGGGCTGAGGAGATGGACCACGGAAGACGCATAAATCTGGGACTGTTGAGATGGACGCGATTGCGGCCTGGTTCAGTCAAGATGGAGCGCGGCAGTCCGCGTAGCGACTGCGGCCCCTCAACTTCCGGCATTCGCCATCCTTGGTGATCTGCGCCTATCGCAAATCGCCGTTCGCTTCGCCTGTCCAGCCTCGGACATTCCGGCCGCAGTCGCTACGCGGACTGCCGCGCTCCATTTTCCCGGCTCAGATTCCAGCTATTTTCGTGTCTTTCGTGTCTTTCGTGGTTCCCAACTACCTCTGCTCAAAGATCCGCCCGAGGCTGCCGAATTGGGCCCCGCCGAGGCGGCAGAGGGGATCGAGAAGAGCCGCGTCGACCTTGAGGCGACCCTTGGCGTCGTGCTGGGCGATGCTGTCGTCGAGGAAGATTTTTTCGACCCGGCCGAGGATTAGCATGTTGTCGCCGGCTTCAATCAGTTTTTCACGACGGCAGGCGATGGCGACCTTGGCCTCTTTCAAGCGCGGCAGGGGGAAGCCGTCGAAGGGCACGGCGCTCAATCCGGCGTGGGGGATTTCCGATTCGCCGTGGGGCAAAGGCGCGGCCGATTTGACCACTGCGAGAGCGTGCTCGACACTGGCGATGTGGATGACAAAAAAATCGCGCTCGGCGATGTTACGCCAGGTGTCTTTCGGCGAGCCGTCGTCGCGACTGGCGATGCCGAGCATGACCAGAGGGGGATCGGAGCTGACGGCGTTGAAAAACGAGAAGGGAGCCAGGTTCAATCGACCTTCGCCGCTGTCGCTGATCACCCAGGCCACCGGCCGCGGCACGATGGTCTGGATCATAGTGAAATAGGCGGCGTCACCGCTGAGTTGTGAGAGGTGGATGAGCATGGGGAACTGCCAATTTAGAATTTAGAATTTAGAATTGGAGCTCGTGATCCCAGTTGTGTCCCAACTGTGTCCCCATTGTTTCCCAGTTGTGTCCATGCTCACTCCCCGATCTCGTCGTCCAACAGTTCATGGGCGGCGAGAGGAACGAGGAAGGAGGCGTCTTTTTTGCCTGCTTCGGCGCTTTCGAAGAGCATGAAGAGAGGACAGTCGACTTCTTCGTCGGTGAGCCAGCGGACGAGGCGCATTTGCAGCTTGCGGCCGTCGCCGGGTTCGATGACGAAGTCGCCGCTGAGGACCGGTTGCAGCGAGTAGAGGATTTCGGTCTCGTCGTCGATGAGATTGTGGATCTCTTCGGCATAGTCCCAGGCGTCGACCGGGATGCGTTTGCTTTTCGGCGGTTCGAAGAGCCAGCAGCAGCCGGCTTCGGCGAGGTCGGAGCGGGTGCCGGGAGGGACATCGGGCACTTCGAAACCGAGGGTGAGGCGCGGTCCAGCGGCAAGGTCTTCGATCAGGAGATACATCAGGTGATCTTCGTCGCTGAGCTCGACCAACAGGCCTTTGCCGCTTGGCTTGAACTGAATGCGGCTGATGGCGCTGACTTCGACCGGCAGAGCCTCGCCGAGACCGCGTTCGGCGGCTTCTTCGCGTCCGGCGGAGTCGCGTAATTTGAGGCGGCGGCCGGGACGCAGGAGCTTGTCCCAGTCGCTGAAGCTGCGGCTCATCGGCCGAGGACTTTTTTCAGGGAGGCGACGAAGCGGCGGCATTCCGCCGGGGTGCCGAAGCTGACGCGCAGCCATTCGGGCAGGCGATAGGGGGCAACCGGACGGACGATGACGCCTTCGCGGAGGAGGCCGTCGTTGACCTTGGCGGCGTCGCCGGCCTTGAACAGCATGAAGTTAGCGTAGCTGCGTTCGAAGGGCAGGCCGAGCTCGGTGAAGCCGGCTTCAAGGATGTCGCGGGCTTCGCGGTAGTTGGCGCGCGAACGGACCAGGAAGTCGTCGTCATCGAGCGCTGCGGTGGCCGCAATTTGAGCGGCGAGGGTAACGTTGAAGGGCTGGCGCGGTTTTTCCAAGGCTTGGATGAGAGCGGCGGGGCCGTAACCCCAGCCGATGCGTAAGCCGGCGAGTCCGTAGGCTTTCGAGAAGGTGCGCAGGACCAGGCAGGCGCGGCCCTGGCGGACGAAGCGGAAGCTGTCGGGCATGTCGCCGAGGCAGATTTCGGCGTAGGCTTCATCAAAGACGACGAGGCAATCTTCCGGCACTTTTTCCATGAAGCGATCGACCGCGGCGCGCTCGAGCAGGGTACCGGTGGGGTTGTTGGGGTTGCACAGGAAGACGACGGAGGTGTCGGGGCGGATCGCCGCAGCCATCGCATCGAGGTCGTGCGACAAGCCTTTGGCGGGGACTTCGATGAACTCGGCGCCTTGCATAGTGGCGAGGATTTTGTAGATGACAAAGGCGTAGGCGGAGGCGACGACGCTGGTGCCGGGACGGAGCAGAGCTTGCGCGAGGAAGACGAGGATCTCATTGGAGCCGGCACCGAAGATCAGCTCTTCCGTTTTGACCCCTTGTTTCTTGGCCAATTTGTGACGCAATTCGAAGGCGCCGGCATCGGGATAGAGGTGCATCTGCGGCACCGCCGCGACGAGAGCAGCCTGGGCCTTGGGCGAGACCCCGAGAGCACTTTCGTTGGAGGCCAGTTTGATGATCGTGCTGGGATCCAGTCCGAGCTCACGGGCGACTTCTTCAATCGGACGGCCGGGCTGGTAGGGGTTGACCTTGGCGACATGGGGATTGAGGCGTTCGAGGATTTTCATGGCAGGGATTCCTAGGCTTTGTGAAAGGCCGGAATATACAACAGGGAGACAATTGGGACACCGCTTGGACACAATTGGGAAATCAAGCCGACTGGGCTTCTGCTCTCACGCAGTTGTGTCCCAATTGTTGCCTAATTGTGTCCCAGTTGTTTCCCTGCTACATCCCAACTGTGTCACCATGACACCATGTCCCGATTGGCAAGCTGCGCAGGTAGAGCTAAACTGCCTAACCGCCAACCACACCCCGGAGAACTCCAACATGTCGCAAGCTGATATCGGTCTCATTGGTCTCGCCGTCATGGGCCAGAACCTCGTCATGAACATGAATGACCACGGCTTCACCGTCGCCGTCTACAACCGCACCACTTCGAAGGTCGACGAGTTTCTCGCTGACGCCGCCAAGGGCTCGAATGTCATCGGCACTCACTCTCTGAAAGAACTCTGCGCCACTCTCAAGACGCCCCGCCGCATCATGATGATGGTCAAGGCCGGCGACGCCGTCGACCAGCAGATCGAAGCCCTCCTGCCCTTCCTCGAAAAAGGCGACATCATCATCGACGGCGGCAACTCTCTGTACACCGACTCCGAGCGCCGCGTCACCGAGCTCGCCGCCAAAGGCCTGCTCTACATCGGCACCGGCGTCTCCGGTGGCGAAGAAGGCGCCCGTCACGGCCCCTCGATCATGCCCGGCGGCTCGAAAGATGCCTGGCCCGCAGTCAAGCCCATCTTCCAGTCGATCTCGGCGAAAGTCGGCGACAATGTCCCCTGCTGCGACTGGGTCGGCAACGGCGGCGCCGGCCACTACGTCAAAATGGTCCACAACGGCATCGAATACGGCGACATGCAGCTCATCTGCGAAGGCTACGCCATGCTCAAAGCCGCTGGCTTCACCAACGATGAAATGAGCGCCATCTTCACCAAGTGGAACACTGGCCGTCTCGACTCCTTCCTCATCGAGATCACCGCCAACATCCTCAAGTTCAAAGATACCGACGGCACTTTCCTGCTCGACAAGATCATGGACAAAGCCGGCCAGAAAGGCACCGGCAAATGGACCGGCATCAACGCCCTCGACCTCGGCATTCCCCTCACCCTGATTGCCGAATCGGTCTTCGCCCGCTGCGTCTCGTCGATGAAAGATCAACGCGTCGCCGCCTCGAAAGTCCTCTCCGGTCCGGAAGTGAAATTCACCGGCGACAAGGCTCAGTTCGTCAATGACATCGAAGACGCCCTCTACGCCTCGAAGATCATCTCCTACGCCCAAGGCTACATGCTGATGGCCGAGGCCAGCAAGGCCTACAAGTGGGACCTGAGCTTCGGCGACATCGCCCTGATGTGGCGCGGTGGTTGCATCATCCGCAGCGCCTTCCTCGGCAACATCAAAGAAGCCTTCAACAAGAACGCCAATCTCGAGAACCTGCTTCTCGACGGCTTCTTCGCCAAGGCCGTCACCGAGGCTCAGCCCGGCTGGCGTCGCGCCGTCTGCAAAGCCATCGAGCTCGGCATCCCGGCTCCCTGCTTCAGCACCGCCCTGACCTTCTTCGACGGCTACCGCAGCGCCGTGGTCCCCGCCAACCTCCTGCAGGCTCAGCGCGACTACTTCGGCGCCCACACCTACGAGCGCGTCGACAAGCCCCGCGGCCAGTTCTTCCACACCAACTGGACCGGCACCGGCGGCAACGTCAGCTCCTCGACCTACAACGTCTGATCGCTTGATCGGATGAAATTGCGCCCCCCGCGAAGAGATTTGCGGGGGGCGCAATGCAAACAAGAAACAAGTTGAAAAACAAGGAGAGTGTTTATGGCTTCCCTGGACATGCCCGATTCATCTGAAGTAAAAAACTTCTTCATGCTCCTCAAAGAGCACAATATTATCCCGTCAGTCGCTAAAGATCCGAAGGATGCGATTGCGTTGATTCAAGCTTTGATGACGCATCAAGCAAAACGAGTTTATGCTTATGACTGGGAGGTGATTGAAGCTGGCCCGAGCTACAAAAAACTTTTGAATGAAATACTCTCTTACGCCAGGCCAGAAGCCGCTAAAGCTCAAATTGTTGTTAAGGACTCATTTTACGATTGGGATACCAAGCGCGCTGGTATTACCTTGTCGATTGCCGGAGAAACCTATTCCCGCGACTGGGAGCAAGACGGCGATGGCGTGACGCCAGAATTCATGGATGAGGTCCTGCGCGGCTTGGTCGAACCTGCTCTCGGAGGAGAATTTATTGAGTTCCCTAACACTGATGTATCAAGTTATGAGCTGTGGATGCTTTTCCCTAATTCGATTGTTCCTCAAGTGAAGAGTTTCCTCAGCAGATGCGACGATGAATATGGCCCTGATGAAGAGGAAGAGGCTCGGTAATCACAAGCCCCGCGACCAGTTCTTCCACACCAACTGGACCGGCACCGGCGGCAACGTCAGCTCCTCGATCTACAAGGTCTGATCGCTTGATCTGATAACATTGCGCCCCCCGCAAAGAAATTTGCGGGGGGCGCAGTTTTTGTCAGTTGGCAAGCTCCCCGATCCTGACACCCCTGGGAGCGCCGGCTGCCAGCCGGTTTGATTTCCTCAAGCTGGAAGCTTGAGCCACGGAACACCTCGATCGGGACGATCGAGCCACATTGAGTAGCTCTCTAGCCCTGAACTCACTTCGCCGCCGGAATCCCCTTCACCGCCTGGCTCAAGGCCGGCAGAAGCTTGCCGCCGTCGCCGCTGAGTTCCCAGATCACGGCGCCGCCGAGGCCGTTTTTGCGAATGTAGGCGCCTTTGGCCGCCATCGAACGGGCGTTGTCGTAGCTCAGCCAAAGACGCTTCTGGCTGTTGTAGAGATAGGCTTGCGCCGTGGTGACGTTGTAGAAGGATTTCCAGCCAGGCTGGCCGAGGTAGTCGCTCTCGATGTCGCGATAGGTGAGCATCTTCGCTGCTTTCGGCGCTAGGGGAGTGAGCAGCTGCTGATACAGGCCGTCTTGTTTCGGTCCCGGCGGCACCTGGCCGAGACTAAAGCCGTAGAAGGGCATGCCGAGGCAGATCTTTGACGGCGGCACCCCGGCATTGACAAAAGCTAGCACCGAGCCGTGAACATTGAGGATGAGACGGATGTCGCCGGGATCGTGTTGCAAAGGGGCGCCGAAGCCGGTGCGGGTGCTCCACGGGCCATGGTAGTCGTAGGTCATGACGATGATCCAGTCGAGGTACTGGGGGTATTTATCGAGCTCGGTGCCGGCGATTTTTTCGGGGCCTGCACCCACCGCGGCGGTGAGCAGGTATTTGCGCTTGTCGAGCACGCCTCGGGCATCGAGCTGACGCCGCAGCTCCTGCAGCAAAAGGGTGAAGTTTTTCTTCTCGCTGAGACGCCCTGCCTTCTCGCCTTTTGCGGCGGGATATTCCCAGTCGACATCGACGCCGTCGAAACCGTGACTGACGATGAATTTCACCGCTGAAGCAGCAAAGCGTTGGCGGCTGGCCGGGCTCGCGGCGGCGAGCGGGAAGTTCTCCGAATCATTGGCGCCGCCGAGCGAAATCAGGGTTTTGAGATGGGGGAACTTCACCTTCAAATCGCGCAATTCGGCGAAGTTGCCGCCGGCGACACCGCCCGGTGGACGCGCCCCGATGCCGGTGTCGGCAACCGGATCGCCGACAATCACTTCGCCCTTGGCATTGACCTTGGCGAAGGCGTAGTTGATGTGGGTGAGTTTCGCCGCATCGATCTGGCGGACGAAATATTTCCGGGTGTACACCGTCCAGGCGCCGTAATAACCGATGACCCGCGCCGGCGACGCGGCCGGAGCTGTGGGTTTTGCGGCCGGCGCAGGAGCTTGCGCTCTCAGTCCAAAAGTGAGAAATCCGAAGATCAGCAGGAAAGCGAGGAAGCGGATATGCGGCATGCTTGTGGGCCCTTTTGCCGCAAGCATAGTCCGAAGCGATGGGGAGTCAATCGGCAGGCTGCGGCTTAATGCCTGGATGACTTGTATTCCATCACGGTTTGGCACTATGGTGAGCGCAGAAACCCTTTAGGAAACTCCATGAATGAATCCCCCTCTGAGATCGCACTGGCCTTTTGGCGCAGCACGTTTTTGATCACGGCCTTGATCGCAGCGCTGGCTGTTTTCGGTCTTCCTCATGGCTTTCCGCTCAGCTCCGCGCATTTCTGGTGCAACTCGGTGCTGCCTCCTGTCATTCTCAGCTTCTCCGTCGCCGGCCTGATTTTCATCATTCGGAAGAAACCGCGGTTTTTCCTTGTCGCTGCCCTGACTTGCCTGAGCGCTTGGCTGTCCTTGATCCTCGCGTCCTGGGTGATTTTCCCGATGACGATGCGGCTCGCTTTTGCCTTGCCGCCCTTGGTCTTTATCGCCCTTTTAGCTTGGTTGATTCGCAAGAATTTGACCTCTCTCAAGTTTTCCTGGGTCCTGCCTGGAGTGATCGCAGGACTGGCTGCAGGTGTCTTCCTCCCCTGGTCGCAACGCGGCTTGGAGGCGGCGACCCGCCCCCTCAATAAGCCCTTGATTCAAGCGCATCCTCAAGGCGAGCGCGGAGCCGACCTCATTGAAATCAATAAGCAGACGAGCTTTTCTGTCGCCGCGGCCAGTCTGACGATGAACAATGGATTGGCAAGCCTTAGTGTGGATCCCTTGCTGGTCTTTCATAGTTGTTCTCCGGATCGCTCTTGGACCCTTTTGGCTCGTCCTCGCGATCGAGTTTCGCCACCTATCCACCTCCATGCCGTGGAGCGCAAAAATGCGGCATTCACGGCCTTCTATTCGCAGGCTGGTGTGGTCAATCGCAGTCTCAGCCTTGAGCCTCAGGGCCAGAGTGTCAACCTTGAAGCGCTCGCCCATCTGGAGCGCCCTGTCTACTCTCACCTCAATACTTTTTGTGAAATGGATTTTTCGGCACGAGGCAAGCTCAGCCTCAGCTTCTCTCCTTGCCCGGAAAATCGCATCGAGATTGTGGCGTCTGATTACCCCGTCGGACGCCCAGCGCGTTTTGCCTATGTCGATAAAAACGGCCGTTTCCGTGTTGTCGAAGCCAGCTCAGCGGAAAAGGGGCCCTTCACTTCTTTGGCGGAAGGCGAGATCAAGCCGAATGAGCCTTTTACGCTCTGTTTTTATGTCGACGACAAGAAGTTGTTTTCGGTCGAAATGAATGACTGGTTATCCCAAGCCAGCATCGGCCTGTCACCGACGGCAGGCTGGGGTGTTCCGGAAAACGCCATCGAATTCCAGCTTGATCAACAACGTGCTTATGTCTTCTCCACCCTCGCGGGGACTTCCGTCGGACGCGGATTCCAGAGTGTCGGCCATCAAGCCGGTGGCTACCGCAACCGGCTGAAAGTGACTTCTTTTCCGATGATCACCGGTTCCACGGCATCCGAGCGATGAGCAGGCCCATGCCGCAGAAGTCGGTGATGCCGGCGAAGATCAGGCCGGCGCCGACAAAGCCGCTGAGGCCGTAGAAGCCGGGATGAACGATGGCGCCGAGGATAACCCCGGTGAAGACGAGGGCACCGGCGGCGATGCGGACCTGACGCTCGAGGGAAATGACGCTGCGGCAGGCTCCGCCCGAGCAGCTGGTCTCGGTCTCGATCGGCAGGCCGGCGGCGACACAGGCATCGGTGCCGCCGCTGACGACCTGGCAGGGAATTCCCGCCTCGCGCAGCTTCTTGGCGGCGATGCCGGCGCGGCCGCCCGACTTGCACAGGATGAGGAAGGGTGCGTCGTTTTTGCGTTCGGCGCGAAGAGCCTCGGGGTCGAGGGCGTCGAGCGTCCGGAGTTGCGCCCCCTGCACGTGGCCGCCGCGGAATTCCGCCGGTGAACGGACGTCAATCAGATTCCAGGCTTGTTTGGCCGCGATTTTCGATGCCAGTTCGGCGGGACTGAGATTTTCCGCCGTGGTGCTCGGGGCAGGAGGTGGATTGCCGCAGACTCCGGCGCTGCAGGAGTTGGTGTCGATGACGGGTTTTGCGGCTGCCGCAGACCCAGGAGCACGGGCCGAGGCGCCGAGGCTGCGATTGATCGCGAGGTCGCGGAAAGTGGCGCAGCCGGAGAGGATGGCGACGTCGGTGAAGCCTTTTTGCATCAGGATGCGGGCGGCGTGATGGGCGCGGATGCCGCCGGCGCAGCTGAGCACGGTGGGGCGCGAGCGATCAAGCTCGCCGAGGTGGTCGCGCAGTTCATCGAGCGGGATGAACAAAGGCTTGGCGTCGGCTAGCGGCTTCAAACCGGCTTCGGCGAGCGGCCGCACGTCGATCAGTTGATAGCGGCTGAGCTCGCTGCCCGGCGCGATGAAACGGGCGAAGCCGCGCAAGGCGTTGTCGGCGGCAAAGCCGAGCTGGTGCAAGGGATCCTTGGCGGCGCCGAAAGGCGGCGCATAGGCGAGGTCGAGAGCGCAGAGATCGGCGACCGTGCCGCCCTTGAGTAGCAGCGCGGCAAAGACGTCGAGGCGTTTATCGACGCCTTCCTGACCGACGACTTGCAGGCCGAGGAGACGGCCGGTGCCGCGCTCGAAAACCAGCTGGCTGAGGAGGCGTTTGGCGCCGGGGAAATACGAGGCGTGGTGGTAGCTGACGCTATGCACCGAGATCGCGTCGATCCGAGCCGCTTTCGCCGCCTTCAGCGACAGGCCGCAGATGCCGGCGGCGAGATCGAAGACACGGACGATTGCGGTGCCGAACACCGGGGCCGAGGGTGCGCCTTCCCCCAGCACAGCATGTTCGCCGGCGAGGCGGCCATGGCGGTTGGCGGGACCGCCAAGGGCGATGCGCCGCGATTGCCTGGTCGGGGCGTAGAACACCGTCGCGGCATCTCCGACGGCATAGATGTCGGGATCGCTGGTCCGCTGCGAACGGTCGACCAGGATGCCGCCATCCGGAGCCAAGTCCAAGTCGGCGTTTTTGGCGAGGGCGTTGACCGGGCGGACCCCGAGGCCGAGGATGAAGAGCTCGCCTTCGAGCCTTTGGCCCGAGGCGGTGATCAGGGCAGTGGCAACGCCGTCTTTTTCTTCGATGGCGGTCAAGGCGTCGCTGAAGCTCAGGCCGATGCCTTTGGCGATCAATTCACGGTGTAGCGGCTCGGCCATTTCGGCATCGAGCAAGGGCAGCACTTGCGGGTTCTTTTCGATCAGGTGGACGCTGAGGCCGCGGGCGTGCAGCTGCTCGGCGATTTCGAGGCCGATGAAGCCGCCGCCGGCGACGACAGCGCGGCGGGCCGAAGGCAGCGCCGAGATGATCGCGTCCATGTCTTCCATGCTGCGCAGCGAAAAGACGCCGCGAGCCCGGATGCCCGGGATGTCGGGCATCAAGGGGGCGGCTCCGGTGCTCAGGATCAGCTTGTCGTAGACGATGCGGCTGACGCTGCCCGACTCGAGATCGCGCACTTCGACCGACTTGGCGGCGCGGTCGATGGAGGTCACTTCGGTGCGCACCCGGACATCGAGGCGGAAGCGTTGGCGGAGGGTTTCCGCCGAGCTCACCAGGAGCTGATTCCGATCCGCGATTTCGCCGCCGATGGCATAGGGTAGGCCGCAGTTGGCGAAGGAGACATGATGGTCGCGCTCGATGAGGATGATGTCGGCGTCTTCATCGAGACGACGGGCCCGGGTGGCGGCAGAGGCGCCGCCGGCAACGCCGCCGACGATGACGATGGTTTTTTTCTGGCTCATGATGTGAATCCTCCGGTATTTATGAACAGTGCTTGCGGATGCAGTTGATGATGGTGGCGCAGGCCGGATCGAGGCAGGAGTAATACACTTCCTTGCCGTCGCGCTCCGCGGTGAGAAGTCGAGCCGCCTTCATCTTGCCGAGATGCTGGCTGATCTCCGCCTGCGGCTTGCCTGCCGCAGCCGCCAATTGAGTGACGCTCCAGCGCCCCTCCAGCAAGATTTCGACTAGGCGCAGCCGGATCGGATGCGCCAATACCTTCAGTGCGGAAGCGCAGTGCTCGAGAGTTTCTTGCGGGATGGTGGCTTTGTTCTTGGGCATCTTCAGTCTCCTGTCTTGCTTCAATACTTAATGATATCATGATTCTATGATATGTAAAGGTCCTGGCATCCTGAATCTTTCTTGAGAGGGGATTATCCTAGATTCCACAGCTGACGAAGCGGCTCCTCCGACCCCTTCAGGGTCAGAAATCATAACTCACTCTGACCCAGGGTGTCGCCGATGCGGCTCAACCCTGGGCTTGTTTCTCCGACCCGCTTCGGGGTCGAGCAGCATTGAGCACAAAAGTCGCTCAGCAGTGGAATCTAGGATTATATTGCCGGCCTCAATCGCTTCCTCGCTTCAATCCCTCTTACCCCCGGCTCCCTATGCTTATCGCCAAGATCAAACACCTGCCGGACACCCGGGTCGAAGTCAAGCTCGATGACGGCACTCGTCTGGTGGTGTCGCCGGACACCTGGTTTGAACATGGTTCGCGTTTGGAGGCCGGGCAGCCGCTGCCGTCCTTCCTCTTGCAGACCCTGAGCGGCGAAGCGGCTCGTCTCGCTTGCCTGAGCCGGGCGCAAGGGCTCTTGGCGCAACGCGGTCATGCTCGCAGTGAACTCCGCCGCAAGATGCTCACCGGCGGCAAGTACCCGCGCGATTTGGTCGATTCGGTGTTGGAGCATTTAAGCCAACGCGGGCTGCTCGACGACAGCCAGATGGCGGCGGATTTCGGCGCCGAGCTGCGTTCTCGCGGCATCGCCTCGCGGGCAATCCAGACAAAGCTGCGGGCAAAGGGGGTGTCCGCTGAAACCGTGGCGGCCAGCCAACCCGATCGCGAGACCCTGCGTCAACACGACTGGGAGGCGCTATTAGTCTGCGCCCGCCGTAAACTCATCAGCTTGAAGAAGGAAGTGGATCCCCGCAAGAAGCGCGACAAACTGAGCCGTCATTTGGCCTCCCGCGGTTTCCCCGGCGATCTGATCGGGCGGGCCGTCGGCCAGCTGCTGCGTGGCGGCGATCCGGACGCGGAATTGTGAATTCCCGGTACCAGGTACACGGGGCTTAAAAGCCCCGGCTACCCTTCCGTCAGTCGCGCTGCGACGAACAAGTTTGAGGTCTTGGCGGCGGCTCCAATTTGTGCTGTATTTTGCCCTCATCGCGGAGCGATCAAAACCATGGTAGCGGGGTTTTGAACCCCTGGTGGCTCCGCCATCACGGACTTATCTTCTCTGTACACGCCAAGAACGGCTCCCTTGCGGGAGCCGTTCTTGTTACATCTAAGTCGGAGACTTAGGCGCGGCTGTAGCCGCCGCGTGAGCTGCCGCCACGAACGCCGCCGCCGTAGCCGCCGCCACCGCCGCTGGAGCGGCCGCCGCCGTAGCCGCCGCTGGAGCCGCCGCCGCCGTAGCCGCCGCCGCCACCACCGCCGTAACCGCCGCCGCCGCCGCTGGAGCGACCGCCGCCGCCGTAACCGCCGCCGCCGCCGCTGGAGCGGGGACCACGGGATTCGCCTTCGGGACGGGATTCAGCCGCGTTGACGCGGATCTGACGACCATCAACAGTGGCGCCGTTCATTTTTTCGATGGCTTCACGGGCAGCTTCTTCGCTGCTGAAAGCAACGAAACCGAAGCCGCGCGAACGGCCGGTTTCACGGTCGTTGATGACTTTGGCTTCGGTGAGTTCGCCGAACGAACCGAAGGCGGAACGGAGGCTTTCTTCGTTGGTGTCCCAGCTGAGGCCGCCGACAAAAAGTTTAGTGGACATGATGAGTATCTCCATTGGGGTTTCTTATTTCTCGCGATGCCTCAGCATATCCAGCAAATGTAGTAGCTTTCGGTGGGTCGCTTCTGTCTTCATCAATCAGGGTGACTGGTAAGGACGGACCCAAGCCTATAGCGCAAATGATTTAATACAAGGCACTTATTGAAAATGAGGAAAACCTCTCGGCAGGGTCTAAAGACTTGTGGGACAAGTCACTGGGATGTTTCCCTCCTCCTGTCAAGAAGGAAATGTTAGCATCGCAGCGGCCATTTCACTGCCGCTGCGATGCTACCTCACTTCCAGTCGTCGGGAAATTTCGCGAGGCGGGCCTTCTCCTGGTCGGCCGCCGCCGCTGCTTGAGTACCAGGGAAATCCTTGGCGATTTTCTCCAAGGACTTAAGGGCATTCTTGATCAGTTTATCGGACACGGACCGGACCGATGACTTCTGCGCGGCGCTCTGCAAGGAACCGTTATTCGGCAGGCCGTTGGCGAAATCTTCCACACAAGTCTTGAAATAGGCTTTCTGGAAGGCCAGGTCGGCCGTCGCCTCTTTCCTAAAAGCCGAATCTTGGCTGATCTTGAGAATATCCGCATTCAGCTTGGCGGCGAAGTCGCTCAGTTCCGGATCGAGTTTGAGCTTGGGGTGGAGCTTCAAGATCTCATTGCAGCGACTCAGGTTGAGATGCGTGATCAAGGGGGCACTGGAGCCTTCGGCGAGGCGTTTGAAGTGCAGAATGAAAGGCTTGGCCTGATCGTCGGCAAGCATGGGCTTGGCCCTGGTGCCGATGTGATGAATCAGCCAGTCGAGTGCCAATTCGCCATCTTCTTTCGTGAACCAACCGTGCCCGCCGTCGAAGTAGCGGTAGTAGCCCCGTTTCTCGCCAAGAGCGCCGACCAATCTTGCCATTTCCGCGATGTTGTAGTCATGGTCGCCGAGAACCGCCGCCCCGAACATGTGCTTTTCTTTGCAGTAATTGATCTCGACGGCAGCCGAGTGCAGGACGCCGCCCATGTAGGCACTGAATTCGGCGGAGATGAAGCCGGCGCGGCGGGAGCCGCCGGAGCAACCGGTGAATAGGCCCGCAGCCGGGGTGAGGCGGAACCGCTCCGGCAGGTCACTCAAAATGGCGTTGTAATGCATGATGATCGGCTTCATTTCGCCATTTTTGACTTCCACCGGCATGACGCAGATATACCCGGTGTCTTTGACAAAGTCTTCGAACTGCTTCCATTTGTTCTGCGAGTTGCCGCCGGCATCGTCGATGATCATGACCGGATAGAGGCGCTTGGCATTGGCCGGATCGTTGTAGCCCTTGGGCAACCAGACGTGGTAATGGCTGACTTCCGATTGCGAGGCGAAGCCGCATGCAATCTCGGTCAGACTTTCTGCCGGAATGTCGAAATCGATCGGATTGGCCAGCTTATGCGGCTCCATCCCTTTCTTCACCGGTTTCTTGGTCTCTTTCTTCGCCGGTACAGGGGCGGACTTTTTATCTTCGGCCATCGGCATCGGGGCGAGGGGAAGATAAGCAGCAAGCAGCAGAGGCATAAGCATCGAGAAGTCTCCTGTCGGGTTTGATCTGCCACCAATCCACTACAAAAGCCGATGAAATACAAGCGTTGCCCCGAAGATTTTCCGGTTTTAAGCTCAACCGAACCACAATTTCTCATAGTCGTCGGCCATCCGCTCGAGCGAGAAAAGCTCGCGGATGCGCTCGCGAGCGTTTATTCCTAAGCGGCGACGCAAATCCGCGTCGTGGCAGAGGCGCAACAGCGACGCGGCCAAAGCTTCGGCGTCGGAAGGCGGACTGAGCAAGGCCTCGATGCCGTCGCGTATCATGTCCAAAGCCCCGGCCCGCGCGGTAGCTGCCACCGGCAGTCCAGCGGCCATCGCTTCCAACAAGGCGTTGGGACATCCCGCCGGCTCGGAAATCGAGACAAAGACATCGAGTTCCGCGTGGAAGGCCGCGAGGTCATGAACTTCTCCCAGCCAGGTCACCGGCAGTCCGTTCTCTTGCGCCTGACGACGCAGCTTGGCTTCATACTCGGTATCTTCGGTGCCCCCGGCGATTCGGAGTTCAAACGGCGGCAAGCGGTCTTGCACCAAAGTCAGCGCAGCCAGCAAGTCTTCCAGGCGTTTTTGCGGATGCAGGCGGGCCGCCGTGCCGAGACGAAGAAGCGCCGGTGCGGCGCGAAACTCAACCGAATGAAGCGGCAAGGCAACGCCATTGGCAATGCAAACCGCCTCGATGCCAAGCTCCTGCCGCACCTCCGCCACTTCTTCGCGGTATTTGCAGACGAAGCCCCGCAGTCGGCGGCCGTAATCTTGCGGATGACGCAAGCTATGGCCGGAACGCGGCTGTTCGAACTCGCGACGCAACGACGCAAAAAGCATTTCGCCGGGGCTGACGTCCCAGACCGGACAGTTCAACAGGGCGTCGGCAAGCAGGCACTTCACCGAGGGCAGGGCATTCCAGAAAACCAGAGCCCGCGGCGGGGACGATTGGATTTGCGCCAGCAGCGGCGCCAAGGCCTCCTGCAAGTCCAGTTCGCGCAGATCGAGATTCTCAATCCCAAAGCCGGCGCTGCGCAGACGCAAGGTGCCCGGCGTCGGGAACTCCGGATTTTCCTGCAGGGTGTAGACCCGCAGGCGCCGTCCCCGGGCTGCCAATTGACGGATGAGGCGCCGCAAGGAACTCTGGGCGCCGCCCGTGGAGAAGTTGTTGGTGATGATGAAGAGCTCGTCGGAAGCTCGCCCTTCATCCGCGAGAAGCTGCCGGAAAAGCAGGTCATGGCGGTGGCCCATGGTCGCGGCAGTGAAAGGCTGCAACAAGGCGGTGGAACAGCTCGGACGACCGAGGATGGCGCCGCGTAAATGCTGGGCGAAGGCATTCAGGAAGTCCTCTTCCCCCTCGGGACCTTTGGGCAGCGGCAGGAGTCGCAAGGCTGGACTGGAAGGCAGATCCTCCTCGCCGCCGCAGGCACTGGCGACCACCGGACGTCCGGCAAACAGGCCCTCGAGCTGGGCCAGGCTGAGCCCTTCGTGATCGCTGCATGAGACCAAGGCATCGGCAGCGTGCAGCCATTCCGGCACCTGTTCCGGCGTCAGCGAACCGGTCAGATGCAGGTGTGTGGTTAGGCCCCAACGTTGGGCTTCGGCCTTCAGCGCCTCTGTGCAAGCCTGAGCTTCCGGCAGGCGATCATGCGCTTCACCGGCGATGGCGAGGTGAACTTCCAGGCCCGGACCGAGCAGGGCTTCGAGGCGGCGGGCGATCTCCGGCAGCCGCTCGAGGCGTTTCTGCGGACGCGGGTTGGCGAGGGCCAGGAGCAGTACATCTCGCTGATGCAGGCCGAGGTCGGCGCGCACCGCTGTGGCATGATTGGCAAGGGTGGCGTTGAGGCGCAGCGGCCCCGGCCGGACGCCGTTCCAGATGCAGCGCCAAGGAAGGTTCGAGCCGCATGCATCGAGATCGGCGCCAACTTGCCGCGAGCAGGCGATGACGAGTCGAAGGACGCCAGGCTCAAGCTGATCCAGTCCCTCCGGCCAGCCGCGGCGGCGATTGTGCAGAGTGCTGACCACCGGAATGCCGCTAGCGGCAATCTGGCGCAATTCAGCGGCGTCGAGAAGGTGAGCGTGAATCAAATCGGCACCGCGATTGAGCGCCGTCTCCAGACCACGACTAAGCGCTGGACCGCGACCAAGCGAGCCGAGGTCGATCAGACCTGGAGGACGGGGAAATTCGAGTCGGCCAGGGCGGCCGATGATCATCAGTCGCGAGCTCCAACCCAGACTGGCCAGCTCCTGATGGAGCTCCAGTGCGACGCGTTCGGCGCCACCTTGTTGCAGACTGGTGATCATTTGAATGAGGCGCGGCTGGGTCGATAGGCTGGCATCAAGGCGCGAGCTGTGCAGCCAGCGCCATTTGCTCGGCGGACGCAAAAGCCAGCCGGGATGGCCGCCGCATTCCTGCCATTCCTTCACTGCTGCCGGTGACATCCAGAACACCGGAGCTTCCGGCGCGTCGACACCGTCTTCCAGTCGTGCCAGATCGCCGCCGCAAAAGCGGAAGCAATCTTCCCATTCCGGCTGCAGCGCGCCGTGTTCCTCACAGCTCGCCCCGCAGAGGAGAAGGGCTTTGTCGCTGATCTCCTGCCAAGGACGCCAAGCCTGCCGCAGCAAGGCGCCAGCACGCAAGATGAGGAGTGCCTGTCCCGGCGGCGCGTTGAGAATCTCGGTTTGCAGATCGGTGCAGAGACGCGGCGACTCCAGCCCGAGAAAACGGATCTGGCGCCGCGTCCGTTCGGCCAGGAAGCCGCTGCCGTGGATGAGAGTGAGCATGTGTTCAGTGGGGTTGTTCATTCTGATCTTAGCGCCGCATTGAAGGGCTGAATAGGGGATGGAGAAGGGTTGGAGGGGTTTTAGGGGTGAGCTCCTTCGACCCCTCCAAACCCTTATGGCCCGTAAAACCCCTGCAAGCCCTAGAGCCCTTATGTCCCGTAAAACCCCTACAAGCCCTACAAGCCCTGATGACAAGGAGATGACTTTTTTTCCTCCACGGCTAATTTGGGGGGCCTTTGTTCCGAACAATAATCCAAGGAAATTCTACCATGGCCAAAAAAACCATCGACCACGTCTGCCTCTCCGGTAAGCGCGTCTTCGTCCGCTGCGACTTCAACGTTCCCCAAGACTCTGCCGGCAAGATCACCAATGATCTCCGCATCGTCCAGGCCCTCCCCACGATCAAGAAACTGATCGAATCCGGCGCCCAAATCGTCCTCGCTTCGCACCTCGGCCGTCCCGAAGGCAAGCGCGATATGACCTACACCCTCAAGCCCGTCGCCGAGCGCCTCAGCTCGCTCCTCGGCAAAACCGTCACCCTCCTCCCCGACTGCGTCGGCGCCGAAGTCGCTGTCGCTTGCGCCAAGCTCAACGCCGGTGACGTCGTCCTCCTCGAGAACGTTCGCTTCCACGACGCCGAGACCACCAAGGACAAAGAAGCCATGGCCGCCTTCGCCGCTCAAATGGCCAAAGACACCGGCGCCGTCTGCTTCGTCCAGGACGCCTTCGGCACCGCCCACCGCAACCAGGCTTCGGTCACTGGCCTCGCCAAACACATGCCCGTCATCGCCGGCTACCTGATCGCCAAGGAACTCGAATACTTCGCCAAAGTCATCGACAACCCCGAGCGCCCCGTTGTCGCCATCATCGGCGGCTCCAAGGTCTCCGACAAAATCATGCTGATCGAGAACATGATCGACAAGGTCGACAAGGTCCTCATCGGCGGCGCCATGGCCTACACCTTCCAGGTCGCCCTCGGCCGCAAGGTCGGCAAGTCGCGCGTCGAAATGGACAAGCTCGACCTCGCCCTCAGCCTCATCGCCAAGGCCAAGGCCAAAGGCGTCGAGCTCATCCTCCCCGTCGACACCCTCTGCGCCGACAAGTTCGCCCAGGAAGCCAACACCCAAGTCGTCATTGCCAGCGTCGACATCCCCGACGGTTGGGACGGCCTTGACGTCGGCCCCGGCACTCTCGAGCTCTACAAAAAAGCTCTTGTCGGCGTCCGCACCGTCATCTGGAACGGCCCCGTCGGCGTCTTCGAAATCGAGAAATTCGCCAACGGCACCAAGGGCCTGGCCGAAGCCATCGCCTCGACCCCCGGCCTGACCTCCATCGTCGGCGGCGGCGACACTGCCACCGCGGTCGAGAAGTTCGGCTTCGACAAGAAGATGAGCCACGTCTCCACCGGCGGCGGCGCCTCCCTCGAGCTCCTCGAAGGCAAGGATCTCCCCGGCGTCAAGATCATCCTGGAAAAGTGCGCCTCCTGCGGCTGCGGCTTTCAGTGATCTGAGTCTGCGTTGATCGCAAATAAGCTCCCCGCTGGAAACGGCGGGGAGTTTTGTTTGCTGCTCGAGCCTTCAGTTGTTCCCCTACTGGATCGCTGGCGTCCCGCCGGCTGAGCTGTTTTCTGACCATGTGACTATGTGACCTAAGCTCGGAACAAAAGCACAGCCGGCGGGACGCCAGCGATCCAGTATGAGAGCAGCCGGCAGCACCTCGAGCTGGAAGCTCGAGCCACGACATGTGCAATCTGGCGGCGCGGGTTATTGTGGCGGAGTTCCGGAGGCATTGAGCATGAGCTTGTTCTTCATCCGATCTGATTTTGCGAGTCCCGCATGAGTCAGGAGACACGAGTGACGCTGTTGCAGCGCCTGCGCAATCGCCAGGACGAGGCTTCGTGGACGGATTTCGCCGGCTATTACCTGCCCTTCATCCGGGCGGTGCTGCGTCAACTCGGCGCCGCGTCGGCGGACCTCGAGGACCTGAGCCAGGAAGTGCTGCTGCGGGCCTGGAAGGCGCTGCCGGAATTCACCTACCAAGAAGGGCGCTGCCAGTTCCGCACCTGGCTCGGCCAGCTCTGCCGCTACAGCCTGCTCAACTCGATCCGCCATGACAAAACCAAGTCGCGCCAACAGCCGGAACACTTCACCGTGGCGGAAAGCAGCGACCCGGAAATCGAGGCCATCGCCGAACAGGAATGGCAGACCTACATCTCGCAGCTGGCGTGGAGCAACATCCGCGAGCGCTTCACCGAGTCGGTGCAGCAAAGCTTCCTGCTCTCCGCCGAAGGCTTGACCTCAGTCGAAATCGGCAAACGACTCGGCCTCGCCGAAAGCAGCGTCCGGGTCAACAAACAACGCCTCACCGCCGCCCTGTGCAAGGAAATCGTCCGGCTCGACAATGAGCTGCAACGGTAGGGCAATCAAGAATTAAGAATTAAGAATTAAGAATTAAGCTCAGGCATCCGCCGCAGCCATCGCTCAATTCTTAACTCTTAATTCTGAACTCGTAATTATTTCTTCTCCACCGCGATCAGCGTGGTGGCGCTGCGATGGTAGAGAACGCCATCGGTCACGCTGGGGGTGTTGAGGCTCCAGGTGCCGCCGGCGGGGCCGAGGTCGCTGACACCGATGAGGGCCTTGGCATCGAAGTCGGCGGTGTCGGTGGCGAGGCAGTAGACGAGGCCGTTCATCAGGGTGAAGTAGACCCGGTTGTTGACGGCGATGGGATTGCCGTTGAAGTTCCAGTGCCAGCCGTCGCGCTGCGATCGCTTATCGTGGGCGGCGTCGATGCCGCGGCTGTTGCGGGTGTCGCTTTTGGCTTCGGTGTGCCAGGTGTAAGCCGCGGGTATGACGCTGTTGTCGACGGCGGTGGGGAGCTCGAGGTATTCGATCCGGCCGCTGTCGAGATTGAGGCGGGCAGCGCAATAATCCGTGCCAATACCCTGGCGGAAATTGCCCGGTTTGAAGCAGAGGAAGAAGAGCTGGCGTCCGACCAGGATGTTGCTGTACCAGGCGGGGAAGACGGTGAGTTTGCGGGTCTTCAGGTCGACCCCGGACTCGCTGCCGTGATGGCCGGCACTCGCGTCCCAGAGATGCAAGTCAACCTTGTCGACGAGGGAATAGTTGCGGAGCTCCCTGCCGGTCGCGGGATCGAGACTTTGCACCGAGCCGCTTTCGCTGAGCCAGAGGGCCTCTTTGGGGCCGATTGAGGAGTTGTACAGGGCGTTGCCGGTTTTAGCCTGCCAGGACCAAATGCGCTGGCCGTCGGCAATGCGGATGAGCGAATAGCCGTCGGGCTTTTCCGGCACGCCGTGGTGGCCGCCGCGACCAATGAGGATGGCGGGCTTGCCGTCGGGGCCGCGGCCGAGCTGCGGGCAGTTGTAGTGGGTGAGGCCGTCCTGCGACAGCCAGCGGCGGACGCCGGTGCTCGCGTCGTAGGCGGCGAGATGATTCCATCCGGCCGTCCCGGCTTCGCCTTTCCAGTCGGTTTCGACATGGACGAAGAGGCCTTCGGCGAGCATCGGCTCGACCTGTTTGTTGAAGGGGAAATGGACGCCATTAAGCAGTTCAACGGGCTTGAAGTCGAAGGCCCAGAGCGCTGCGCCTTTGAGGTCGAAGGCGGCGACGCGTCCGGAGGCATTGGTGAAGATGACGCGTTGGCCGTCGCAGACCGGGCTCGGCGAGCTCGGGTCGCTGAAGCCGGACATCGCTTCGCCGGCGAGGCTACCGGGGATGTCCTGTTGCCACAGGATCTTGCCGGTTTTGCGGTCGACGCAGAAGGCGACGATGTCCTTGACCATCAGCGACGCCGGCTTGGCGTCGACCACGGGCTTGAGGCAGGTGAAGAAGATCTGGTCGCCCCAGACGCAAAGTCCGCTCTGCCCGGCTTCCGGCAGGGTGAGTTGCCACTGGATGTTTTCGCCGCTGCGGACGCTGAAATGTTCCGGCGGTTTTTGCGTTGTGCGCAGCGTCCAATCCCCTGAAGGACCGGCGGCGGCAGGCCAGTTTTCCTGCGCGGTGCAGGAGCTCAGGGCGATGAGGCAAAGCAGGGAGATGGAACGAAACATGGGGAACTCCGGGGGTGGGTGGGGAACTGGGACACAGTTGGGACACAGTTGGGGAAGCGCTTAATTCTTAACTCAATCACTGTATCCCAGCCATCGAGGGCGGTTTTGGGGATGAATTTGACGCATGGGGAATCGGCATTTTAAAGAACCATCACTGCGACATCTGGCGCGTGGAAATGATCCCGAATGAACAAAGAAAAACCGCCGCCCCCTTGGAGTGCCGCAGTCTTTCTTTGGATCCGAATCGGATCACTTGCCTTTCTTGGCGACGGCCTTTTTGACCGGAGCCTTGGCTGCGGCTTTCTTGACTGGAGCCTTGACGACTGCGGCCTTCTTGGGGACAACGGCTTTGCCTTCGGGCTTCCAAGCAGTGGCTTTCTGCTTCTGGGTGCCGAGACCTTCGATGCCGAGCTCGATGACGTCGCCGGGCTTGATGAAGCGGGGCACCGGCTTGAAGCCGAGACCGACGCCTTCAGGAGTGCCGGTGGTGATGATGTCGCCGGGCAGGAGAGTCATGAACTGCGACAGGTAGCTGACGATGTGGGCGCAGTTGAAGATCATGTCCGAGGTGTTGGAGTTTTGGACGCGCTCGCCGTTGACTTCGAGCCAGAGCAGGAGGTTCTGGGGATCCTTGACTTCATCGGCGGTGACCAGCCAGGGACCGATCGGGGCGAAGGTGTCGGCCGATTTTCCCTTGACCCATTGGCCGCCGCGCTCGATCTGCCATTCGCGTTCGGAGTAGTCGTTGTGGACGCAGTAGCCGGCGACGTAGGACAGGGCGTCTTTCTCGCTGACATACTGGGTCTTTTTGCCGATGACGATAGCGAGCTCGACTTCCCAGTCGGACTTGACCGAGTTCTTGGGGATGGTCAGGCCATCGTTGGGGCCCGTGAGGGCGCTGGTGGCCTTGAAGAAGACGATCGGTTCTTTCGGGATCGGCGCGTTGGTTTCGATCGCGTGTTTGCGGTAGTTGAGGCCGATGCAGATGATCTTCGAGGGACGGGCGACGCAGGAGCCGAGGCGGGTGCGCTCGGGAACGATCGGGCAGGAGGCGGCGTTTTTCTTCAGCCAGGTGGCGAGTTTCTTGACGCCGCCGTCAGCGAAGAAGGCTTCGTCGTAGTTGGCGGCGAAGGCCGAGACGTCGAGACGCTGACCTTGGTGGATGACGCCGGCTTTTTCAGCGCCGACTTTGCCAAAACGGATGAGTTTCATGGAAATCCTTTGGTGATGAATTTATTTTTTCTTAGTGGCGAGAAGCTTGCGGACGGCGGCCAAGGAGTGCCCAGGCGCAGTGTCTTCGGCCTTAGCGGCACGCAGGAGCTGCAGATCTTCGGCTAGCACCAGCTTCTCAAGTTTGACAGTGCCGACGCGCTGGGGTTTCATGGCAATCCTTGGGTTTGCGGACCTATACGACTTATGGATCTCATGGGTCCTATTTCATTCAGACTCAGTTCACTTTGCAGTGGATGAAGCCGCCGTCGACATCGAGGCAGGTGCCGGTGATGAAGCCGGCGTCATCGGAGGCGAGGAAGAGGGCGGCTGCGGCGATTTCGCAGGGCTGGCCCATGCGACCGATCGGCTGGGTGGCGGAGAGCTTGGCGAACATCTCTTTTTCCTGGCCGGGATAGTTTTTGGCGATGAAGCCATCGACGAAGGGGGTGTGGATGCGGGCCGGGGCGATGGCGTTGCAGCGGATGCCGTGCTTGACGAAGTCGGTGGCGATCGAGTAGGTCATGGTCAGGATGGCGCCCTTGCTGGTGCCGTAGGCGAGGCGGTCGGGGATGCCGAGGCGCGAGGCGACGGAGGCGAGGTTGACGATGGCGCCCTTTTTGCCTTTCATCAGACCGACGGCGGCCTTGCAGGTGTTGAAAGTACCTTTGACGTTGACGTTCATGACGCGGTCGAATTCATCGGGAGAACAGGTCTCGATGCTGCCGACGGCGGCGATGCCGGCGGAGTTGACCAGGACGTCGAAGCTGCCGTGCTTGGCGGCGGCGTCATTGAAGAGTTTTTCGACGGCAGCGAAGTCGGTGATGTCGGTCTTGGAGAAGTCGGCCTGGCCGCCGGCGGACCGAATGGCTTCGACAGTGTCGGTGCCGTTCTGTTCATTGACGTCGAGGATGAGGACCTTAGCGCCTTCGTCGGCGAAGGCTTCAGCAATGGCGCGGCCGATGCCGGAGGCACCGCCGGTGATGGCGGCGAGTTTGCCGGCGAGTTTCTTGCTCATTGTGGGGATTCCTTTGTTGGGTTCTTAGATGCGATAGAATTTCTGAGCGTTGCGTCCAAAGATGGCGGCTTGTTCACTGGGGCTGAGTTTAGCCGTGAATTCGGCGGCGAGATCGTAGACCTGGCCGTATTCGGCGGCGAGGAGGCAGACCGGCCAGTCGGAGCCGTACATCAGGCGTTGCGGACCGAAGGCCTCGAGCAGGGTGTCGAGGTAGGGGATGAAGTCGGATTTCTTCCAGTTCTTCAAGTCGGCTTCGGTGACCAAACCGCTGAGCTTGCAGAGGACATTGGGGCGCTTGGCGAGTTCGCGGATGTTCTTGGCCCAGAGGGAGTGTTCGCCGTTCTTGATGTCGGGTTTGGCGAGGTGGTCGACGACGAAGGGGAAGTCGCTGGGGAAGGCGTCGACGAAGCGAATGGCTTCGGACAATTGACGAGCAAAAACCAGGATGTCGTAGGTGAGGCCATGGGCGGGCAGGCGGCTGACGCCGTGGCGAAAATCCGCTTGATCCAGGAAGCCATCCTTTTCACCCTGGACGACATGGCGGACGCCTTTGAACCGCGGTTCCGCGGCCCAGCGGGCAAGAGATTCATCGACTTGCGGCGAGCGCAGATCGACCCAGCCGACGACGCCTTTGACGATGCTGGATTCCTGGGCGCAATCGAGGAGGTAGCGGTTCTCGACTTCTTCTTGGCGCGCCTGGACGGCGACGCAGCCGTCGAGATTTTGCGCTTTCAGCAAAGGCGCGAGATCGGCTGGCCCGAAGCTGCGTTTGATCGCAGCCATAGAGACCGGGTCGATCCAGCCGTAGGCCTGCTCGGAGTAGGCCCAGAAGTGCTGGTGTGAATCTATGCGCATGACGAGATCCTTTGAACGAGTTTTTTAACCACGGAAAACACGGAGGACACGGAATTTTACAAAACGATTCTTTCGATTTGAGCTTTGGGGTGATGACCGAAGTTGATTAACATTCCGAGCTTGTACCCAGTTGCTTTGAGGTAGTTGAGCAGCTGCGCCCGGTGTTCGTCATTCAATTCCTTCACCGCTTTCAACTCAACGACAATCTTGCCATAAATCAGCAGGTCCGGGATGTAGAGCTGCTTGAGTTCATGACCTTTGTAAAACAGCTTCAATGGATCTTGGGCAGCAAAAGGAATTTCACGGAGCTTCAATTCGATCTCCATCGACTCTTGGTAAACGGCTTCGAGGTAACCATTACCATGCTCCTTGTACACTTCGAAGGCGGCGCCGCGGATGGCATAGGATTCCTCTTCATAAATCAATGAGTTCATTCCGTGTCCTCCGTGTTTTCCGTGGTTAATGCCTTAAATCTTCTTCAGCTGTTCACTGAGGCAGAAGATCTCGGGCATTTCGACCCACTTGGAGCCATCGGGGGATTCGGGAGGAGCGACTTGCACTAGGCCCATGAAGGCTTCCCATTCGGGGCATTTGGGCGAGGCGGCGAGGTAGCGGGCCCAGTCGCGTTCGGGGACGAAAGAGTCGTCGCATTCGCAGGTCATGAAGAGGCGGTTGCCGAGGATGTAGATGCGCATCTCATGGCAGCCGATGGCGTCGATCGCCTTCAGCACTTCCGGCCAGACGCGGGCGTGTTCGGCGATGTAGAAGCGAATGGCCTCAGGGTCATCCTTGAGGTGGCAGGTCTTGGCGTAGCGTTTCATGTGAGAAGCCTTTTTTAACCACGGAAAACACGGAGGACACGGAATGGAAAACATCTGTTTAAAAAGTTCTTTTTCCGTGTTCTCCGTGCTTTCCGTGGTAGATAGTTTTTACAGCGAGACGCCGCGTTTCCAGGGGATGAAGTCGTCCTGGCCGAGGAGCTCGGCTTTGGTGAGTTCGCCAGAAGCGGTGCGGATCAACTGCTCGAGGAGCTTTTCCCCGAGGGAGTCGGGGGTTTCGCGACCCTCGATGATGGCGCCGGTGTCGAAGTCGATGACGTCGTGCATGTAGCTGGCGACGCGTGAGTTCGAGGAGATCTTGACGACCGGGGTGATGGGGTTGCCGGTGGGGGTGCCGAGGCCAGTGGTGAAGAGAATCAGGTTGGCGCCGGCACCAGCGAGGGCGGTGGTCGATTCGACGTCGTTACCGGGGGTGTTGAGCAGGTTGAGACCGGGCTTGTCGATCCAACCTGGATAGTCCTGGACATCGACGATCGGCGAGGTGCCGCCTTTTTTCGCGGCTCCCGCAGATTTGATCGCGTCGGTGATCAGGCCGTCGCGGATGTTGCCGGGTGAGGGGTTGCAGTCCATGCTGGCACCGCAAGAGCGGGCGGCGGCTTCATAGTCGCGCATCAGACCGACGAATTTCTCGGCGACGGCGGGTGAAGCGCTGCGTTTGACCAGTTCCGATTCGACCCCGATGAGCTCGGGGAATTCCGACAGGATCGAGCTGCCACCCAGGGCGACGAGCAGGTCGCTGACGCGGCCGACGGTGGGGTTGGCGGAGATACCGGAGAAGCCGTCCGAGCCGCCGCATTCGACGCCGATGACCAGCTTCGACAGGGGGGCGGGAGTGCGGCGGTGTTTATCGGCTTCGACGAGACCGCGGAAGGTGAGCTGGATGGCTTCTTTGAGAAGGGCTTCTTCGGTGCCGGTCTTCTGCTGTTCGAGGAAGTAGAGGGGGCGGCCGTGGTTGGGGTTGATCGCCTTGAGAGCGTCCTGAACCACCGAGATCTGCGCCTTCTGGCAACCAAGGGAAATGATCGTCGCACCGGCGGTGTTGGGGTGGACGATGTAGCTGGCGATCAGGCGCGACAGATTGAGCGAATCCTGCTCAATACCGCCGCAGCCCATCGAGTGCACCAAGAAGCGGACGCCATCGATATTGGGGAAGAGTTTTTCCGCGACTTCACCGACGGGCGGCTCGAAGGCAACCTTCTCGACCGATTCGCCCTTCTTGAAGGCTTCGATCATGCGGCGCAGGTAGAGTTCGTAGGGAGCGGTGCGGTTGTAACCGAGCTCGCGCATGAACACTTCGCGCATGGTGAGCAGGTTATTGTTCTCGCAGAAGACCAGCGGGATGACCAGCCAGTTGTTGCGGGTGCCGACGCGTCCGTCGGGACGGGCGAAGCCTTGGAAAGTCTTGTTCTTGAAGCTGCTGACGTCGGGAGCGGTCCACTGGAATTTACCGGCACCGGTGACATCGACCGGGTCGGCCGCGTGATGGGCGTTCTCGGTGCTGATCCGCAGGCCCTTCTTGAGCGGGAAGTTGGCCTTGCCGACGGTGACGCCGTACTGGGTGATGATGCCGCCGACGTCGAGGTCGCGGAACAGCACTTTGTGCTTGGCAGCGCAGGGTTCGAGAAGGACGAGCTCGCCGTCGGGGCTGGGGATGGTTTCGCCGGCCTTGAGGTCGCGCAGGGCGACGAGGACGTTGTCGGACGGGTGGATCTGGAGGACGGATTTCATGATTTTTTCCTCGATGCTTTGGCTTCGGCTTTGAGATTGCGGATGGAACCGCGGTCGATCAGGTGGACCGGCAGGAAGACCGGGCGGTCGGCGCGTTGGCCGGTGAGTTTCTTGAGCAGCAGTTCAGCGGCGGAGCGGCCGATGGCCTGGGCATCTTGGCGGACGGTGGTGAGCATGATGCCGGACTTCAGCATGGCGCCTTCGATGTCGGCGTAACCGGCGACGCTGATCTGTTCGGGAATCAAAACACCGGCGTTCTTGAGGCCGAGAGCGAGGCCGATGGCGACGTGGTCGTTGCAGCCGAGGACTGCGGTAGGCAGGTCCTGGGCGCGCTCCTTGAGCAGCCAGGCGGCGGCTTTTTCGCCGTCTTTCTGGTTCGAGTGGCCGCCGGCGATATCGAACTCCAGACCGGCGTCGCGCATGGCGCGGATGTAGCCTTGCAGGCGCGCCTGGTGCGAAGGGCAATTGTGACCGGCGAGATGAAGAATCTTCTTGTGGCCCGCGTCGATGATGTGGCGGGTAATGGCGTAGCCACCAGCTTCGTCATCCGTGGCGACATAGGCGCCGCGATGATTCGGCGGCGGGTTGTCGACGTAGACGATCGGCGGCAGATCCTGGATCGATTCCGGATCCCAGCCTTCGTAGCTGTGGTGGTGGCCCATCATGATGACGCCGTGCATGCTGGTGACGGCCGCCTGCTCGACCAGCTCGCGGTTGGTCACCGGGTCGTCATAGCTGTTGTTGAAGACGACGCGGTAATTGGTCGCCAGCAGCGCCGAGTTGATGCCTTCAAGAATGCCATACCAGAAGGAGTCGCCCTGGTCAGGAAGGATGACCTGAACCAAGTTCACCGAGGCGGGAATGCGGTGGCGGCGAAGCAACTGGGTGCCGAAGCCGGAACGGCTGGCGATCAGGCCGTCTTTGCGAAGCAAGGCCATGGCGCTGCGCAAGGTGTTGCGACTGGCGTCGAACTTGATCATCAGGTCGGCTTCCGGCGGCAACATGTCGCCGGGATTGAGGGCACTCAGCCAGGTGCAGAGTTTGGCGGCGAGATCTTGGTACTTTTTCACGGGTAAGGCTCCTTGAGTCGTTGCTCAAAGTACCTATTTTGATCCAAAATAACAAGCCCAAAAGATTCCGAAATGACGCAAAAACATGAATTATGTCAATCAATCTGCGTCGATATGATAGACCGTCCGCGTCGGATAAGGGATGGAAATTTTCTCATGTCCGAGGCGGACATGCAAAGCTTTGATGAGCTCATGCTTGACAATGCCTTGCTGCTCGATGGCAGTGATCCTCACCACGACGGAGCAAGTGATCCCGGATTCGCCAAACTCGCCGAAGCGAATGCAGGGCAGATCGTCATTGATGACACAGCCGGGGTGGTCCTTGGCGAAACTCCGGACTTCATCGAGGAGAATGGCCTCGGTCTTGGCAAGGTCGGATTCATAGGGCACGGCGAGATTCACCACGAGGTTCAGAGATGGCTCGGGGAGGTGGTGATTGATGACTACGGAGTCGCACAGCTTCGAGTTGGGGATAACGATGATGTTGTTGCTCGGCTGGCGCAGAGTGGTGTTGCGCCAGGCGATATCGACGACAAAACCTTCCTGGCCGCCTTCGAGTCGCAGGTAGTCGCCGATGCGGATCTGCTTGGCGATGATGATCTGGATACCGGAGAAGAGGTTGGCCAGAGTGGGCTGCAAGGCAAGTGCGACGGCCAAGCCGCCGACGCCGAGGGCGGTGAGGACGGGAGCGATTTGGATGCCGACGGACTGCAGCGCGACCAGGATACCGAGGGTCCAGGTGCCAGCGCGAACGATCAAAGGAATGATCGAGCTGCTGCCTTTGCTGAGATTCTCGGTGTAGAGATGGAGCAGACCAATGGCGAAACGAGACAAGGCGGCGGTGATGCTGAGAATCAGCAGGACGATGGTGACATTGACGACGAGAGGAAGGGATTTTTCATTGATTCCTGACATCCGAATGGCGAGATGGGCCCCCCAGCACAGCCCCCAGAAGGGCACGATACCCTTGATGCTGGCGACCAGGACATCATCAAATTTCCAATCGGTTTTTTCAGCCCAGATCTTGAGGCGGGCGAGAATGATGCGGTCGGCGAGCAAGGCGACAAGGAAGATGGCCAAGCCGCAAAGCCAAGGAAAATAAAGGCTTGAGGTCAACGCAGCATGTGCTTCTGCTACGGGAGAGAGGGCGGTCGCGTCCATGACGGGCTTTTCGAAGAAACTAAGTTGCATAAGACGGAACTTCCTGTGTTTTTTTCTTGTTCGAGCATAGATCAAAATCGCCTGTCGGCAAGTCCACCCCTTGCCTTGCTTCGTCATCAGGTCTACAATGAGTTTGATCCCAACTCGTTTTTAGGAGCGTCCTCCATGGAATTGAAGCACGGCATGCGCAAGCTCGGCAAGAACAATCCGAAGTCCACCTCTTCGCTGCCGTCGGCAGCGGAGGAAAAAGCTAAACTCGATCAGACCCATGCCTATCGTCTCCGCACCGAACCCGGACACGGCGCCCGTCATGCCGCTGAACCAGGCAAACCGGCCTGCCCGCATTGCGGCTCCGGCATGGAAGAAAAAGAAATCCTCTGTGTTCACTGCGGCTTCGACACCCGTACCCAGACGGTCCTCGAAACTGCGGCCCCCGGCATCCAAGGCTTCACCGGACCGCAATTCTACCTCAATAACAACGAGCCGAAAACCCGCATGTGGCTGCTCGTCCCCTGCTTGATCATCCTGCTCGCCCTCTGTGGCTGGATGATTTGGGGAATCCTCACCCAGTGAGTCCTGCGGAAGCAGCCGAAAAGCGGCGCTTGGCCGAAATCCGTCTCTGCCGCCGCAGCTCCGGCTGGCCTCTTTTCCACCATCTCATCCGCGGCACCCTGTCTGCCTCTGGCCTCGCCGCCCGCGGCCTCCGCAACGCCCTCGACGTGCAGATCCGCCACCAGACCTGGGCCGCCCCCGCCGATCTCGACGGCCTGCGGATTTTGCACCTCTCCGACAGCCACCTCGACGGCACCCCGGGGCTGGAAAAAAAACTCCTCGAATTGATCCTCGCGACTCCGCATGACCTACTGGTCTGGACCGGCGATTTCCGTTTCCGCAAATGGGCCTTTGATGCCGCCGAACTGGAACCGACGCTGTGGCTCTTGCGCCAAGTCCCCCCTCCCCGCTTCGGCGCCTGGGGTATCCTCGGCAATCACGACCTCGCCATGCAAGCGCCCCTGCTCGAAGCCGCCGGTCTCAAAATGCTGATCAACCAGGGCGTCGAAGCCGCTCCCGGACTTTGGCTCGCCGGAGTGGACGACCCTCATCACTACCGCAGCGCTCTTCCCGACGCCGCCATGCTTGGCCGCCCCGCCGCCAGCTTCTGTCTCTTCCTCGCCCACAGCCCGGAAGTCGCCGAGGAGGCCGCCGCCCTCGGCGCCGATCTCTACCTCTGCGGACACACCCACGGCGGCCAGATCCGCTTCCCCGCCTTCGCCCCCTTCCTCAACAGCCGGGCTCCGCGCCAGCGCAACCACGGCCGCTTCCAGGTCGGGAAGATGTCGGGCTTCACCCACTCCGGCAGCGGCAGCAGCACCCTCCCCTTCCGCCTCGGCTGCCCCCCCGAAATCGTCGTCCACCACTTCAAAAACCGGAATGAATCATGAGCGTCCGCCCTGCATCTCTCGACGATCTCGCGGGCCTCGTCGCCCTCGAAGAAGCCAGCTTCACCAGCGACAAGATGTCCCGCCGCTCCTGGCACCACGCCGTGACCAGCGCAAGCATCGCCGTCCTCGTCGCCCCCCTCCCCGATGGCCAGCTCGGCGGCTGCGCCGTCCTCTTCTTCCGCCGCGGCAGCGATGAAGGCCGAATCTACTCGATCGCGGTCGCCGCCGCCGCCCGCGGTCGCGGCCTCGGCCGACTCCTGGTGCAAGCCAGCGAAGACGAAGCGCGCCGCCGCTTTTGCATCTCGCTGCGCGCCGAAATCCGAATAGATAACGCCGCCTCGCGAGCCCTCTTTGCGGCTTGCGACTACCGCGAAACCGGCCGCAAAAGCGCCTATTACGAAGATGGCCAGGATGCCGTGCTGATCCGCCGCGAGCTGAACTAAGCCGCGTTTCACCCCTCCCGAAAAAGATTACCTAGAACTGGAGAAAAAGCTACTTTTTCCGGTTTAGCGCTTGCATTGCCTTCTTGAAGGTCGATATACTGAACCTTTGACGTCCTTTTTTCAGCCTCCGGAGCCCCTCAGATGACTATTGAACTGCCAGAATCGATCCGTCGCATGTCACCGCCGAGCACCATTGAAATGGCGACGAAACTCGCCACCAGCGGCTCGGTGCTTGATCTCCATGCCGACGGCAAAAGCGTCCGCGCCAAAGTCATCAGCGGCAAGGGTAAGATGGCCGCTCCGGAATTGACTCCCCGGCGCGACTCGATCACTGCCCGCTGCACCTGCGGCGTCGGCCTCGGCGGTGCCATCTGCGAACACGCCCTCGCCGCCTTCATCTCCTGGCGCGACGCCTATCCGGAGCAGTATTCGAAGTTCTTCCCGGTGGCCAACAACGTCGTCTGTGAAGCTTCGCCGGAAGCGCCTAAACTGGTGCCGCAACAGCTCCGCCGCCTGATCGACCTGGTCGCCCATCTCGGCCATGTCCAAGGCACCCTCAGCCTCAAAGCCGCCGCCATGCCCTGCGGCGAAAGCCGCTGGAATCACATCGTCCTGGAAGCCGAGATCATGTACAAAGGCCGCAGTTACTCGGGCTCGAACATCCGCCGCCTCCTCGACCTCGGCTCCGGCGCCGGCGGCATGGCCCTGCAGGAATTCCCGCCCCAGGACCAGGCTCTGATGATCTTCCTGTCGACCAACGCCAACCGCGACGCCAACGCCTGGCAGCTCGATGCGCATATGCTCGCCGACTTCCTCCATCTCCTCGTCGGTTTCCCCCGCTTCTTCGTCCAGGACCGTCCGGTCCGGGTCAACCCCGAAATCGCCTCGCTCGCCCTCGAAGCGAAAACCGTCGACGACGGCCACACTCAGGTGCAGCCGCGCCTGAAAGTCGCCGGCCGAGGCCTCCTCGAAACCGCCGGCATGGCGGTGATCGCCGGCCGCAACGGCTACTGGCTCGGCGGCAATGGCGAATACTGGTGGCTCCCCGGCCTCGCCGCCAAAGCCTGGATTCTCGCCTTCCTTAAAGGCGAAACCCTGCTCCTCGGCGCCCAGGCCTTCGGCACCCTCAACCAAGCCTGCGTCGAACGCCTCCTGCCGGTCGAAATGACCGAAGAGGAACGCTCCATGACGGTGGTCCGGATCGAGCCGAAACCGACCCTCTTGCTGCACTGGGATGACGGCAAGATCCTCGGTCGTCTGCTCTTCAATTACGGTGGCGCCCTGGTCAGCGGCGGCCACAATTCGATCTGGAACGGCCTCGCTCTCGCCGGCCGCGACAGCGGTGCCGAAGACGTCGCCGAAGCCCGCCTCCGCCTCTCCGGTTTCGACCAGCCCGGCATCGTCGAAGGCGAATGGATCCTCGCCGGCCTCGAAAAAATGGCGGCTTTCCTCTCCGATGAATTGCCTCGCTTCGATAAAGAATGGGACGTCCGCTCCTCCGACAGCTTCCGTTCCTGCGCCCGCGAAGCCCGCGTCCTCAAAGCCGCCGCCCGCACTCGCAAGGAAGATGGCTCGTGGATCGAACTCGACCTGACCTTCAAGACCGACGAAGACGAAGTCTGTTCCTGGCACGATGTCCTCCTCGCGGTGCAGCAGAAACGCGCCTTCGTCCAGACCAAAGGCGGCCGCCTCGCCCGGGTCGACGACAACTTGCGCCAGCTGGTCGAACGCCTGCCCGAAATCCACGTTAAGGCCAATGGCCAGATGCGCTTTCCCCGCCACATGGCCCTGCTCATGCAGCGCCTCTTTGAACGCCAATTGCGCGACGACTCCGGCCAATGGCTGCTGCTCCGCCAGCTGATCAGCCAGACCCCGGAAGCGCCGCACCACGTCGAACCGGCCTTGATGGAACAACTGCGCCATTACCAGCGCGACGGCGTCTCCTGGCTGCAACTGATGCGCCAGGCCGGACTCGGCTGCATCCTCGCCGATGAAATGGGCCTAGGTAAAACCGTGCAAGCCCTCGCCTTCTTGCAAGCCTGCGTCCTCGAAGCCCGCGCCAAAGGCGAAAAGGAACCCTGCGCCCTCGTCGTCTGCCCAACTTCTCTGGTCGACAACTGGGCCGTCGAGGCGGCACGTTTCTGCCCTGAGTTGAAGACCCTGATGGTCAAAGGCACCGAGCGCAACGACCTGATTTCCGCCGCCAAGGACCACCACCTCGTCATCACCTCCTACGCCCTGCTCCGCCGCGACATCGAAGGCTACAACGAAACCGCCTTCAACATCCTAGTCATCGACGAAGCTCAGAACATCAAAAATTCGAAGTCGCAAAACGCCCTGTCATGCAAGGCTCTCGACGCCAATTTCAAGCTCGCCCTCACCGGTACGCCGCTGGAAAACTCGGCTATGGACATCTGGTCGCTCTTCGACTTCCTCCTCCCCGGCCTGCTCGGCTCGCGCAAAGGTTTCGCCGCCATCCACGGCCAGAAAGTCGTCCCCGATGAAGCTCGTTCCGAGCTCGCCGCCCGCATCCGCCCCTTCGTCATGCGCCGGATCAAGAGCAACATCCTCACCCAGCTGCCGCCGAAGCAGGAGCAGATCATCCGCTTCGAGCTCGCCGACTCCCAAAAAGCTCTCTACGCTGCCCTGATGCGCCAAGCCGGTCAGAACTTCCAAAAAGGCCGCGCCGACTTCAAGGCCAAACGCTTCGAAATCCTCGCCCTCCTCCTGCGACTGCGCCAAGTCTGCTGCCACCCGCAGCTGCTGCCGCAGGCGAAAAACAACCCTGCTTTCGACGGCACCTCGGCCAAGTTCGACCTGCTCAAAGAAATCGTCCGCGAAGCCGTCCCCTCCTCACACCGCCTCCTGCTCTTCTCGCAGTTCACCACCATGCTCGACATCGCCGAAGCCTGGCTCAAAGAGGAAGGTATCCCCTACCTGCGCCTTGACGGCGGCACCCCGCAAGGCGAACGCCAAGCCCTCGTCGACCTCTACAACAACGACGCCACCTACAAGGTCTTCCTGCTGTCGCTCAAGGCCGGTGGCACCGGCCTCAACCTCACCGGCGCCGACACCGTCCTGCACTACGACCTGTGGTGGAACCCGATGGCCGAAGACCAAGCCACCGACCGGGCCCACCGCATCGGCCAGACCCGCTCGGTCACCTCGATCAAACTGGTCGCCCGCGACACCATCGAAGAACGCATCCTCGAACTCCAGACCCGCAAACGCGGCCTCTTCATGGACCTCCTCGAAGACGCCCCCGACCGCCTCGGCGATGTCAGCGAAGAGGACATCGAGTTCCTGCTGTCGTAAAGCACTCTGCCGCTCCCCACTGGGCTCGTCGGCATCCTGCCGGCTGTGCTCGCCGCAAGTCACAGCCCGATGAGCTGGGGAGCTCTCCCGGCGGGACGCCTGGGCTCCCAGGGGAGCGATCTCGATCGGGACGATCGAGCCACATTTGAGCTCGTCGATGTCTATCGAGATCCGCTTACTTCCTTCATCTCTTCCGCCAGCAGCTTGGCCTTCTGCTGGGCCGTGAGGAGATCGGTTTCCGCGTGGCGCTCTTTGTTGGAGTACCAGACCCATTTCGGAAAACCCGGCGCCACCGTGTTGTCGAGCTTGGGCGTCGCGCCGTCGAGACGGTGCAGCTGGTAGACCCAGAAGTTGTGGTCCTTGCCGTCCTTGGTCTTTTCATCGCCATTGCCAACGAGACGTGTCTCGACCAGGCAGGCCGGGCCGTCCTTGGTGAAGCGGACGAGATCGGCGGGTTCCCAGCCGAAGGTATCGATCGAGCTGCCGCTGTAGCCGGTTTTGCTGGAGATCAGAAAACTGAGACCGAAGAGGTCGCCTGCCAGGCCGCAGCCGCCGCTGTTGATGACGATCAAGAAATCAGGTTTCCCGTCGCCGTTGAAATCACCGCTAAAAGCCCCTCCGAATCCCGGAGAGATGTCGAAGTCGTTAGTGGTCTTGCCGAGCAGCTTGCCCTCCGCGTCCTTGACGCAGATCAGGGTTAAGGGATCGGCGTCCTTGGGCTTCTTGTTTTTCGGTGCCGGCGCGATCTCCAATTGCTGTCCACCCGCCAGCGGGATGCGAATCGGTTGGGTGTCGTCTTTGGGAGCCGTCCAGTTGAGCTCTTTCAGCGGCAATGACTGCGGCTTGGCCTTGGGTTCAAACGGGCCGTTTTGCGGCACGGCGAAGGCGGGCAGGGTGAGGAGGAGAAGGGCGAGGATGGGTTTGGTCATGTTGTTCCTCTACTGGATCGCTGGCGTCCCGCCGGCTGTGTTGGAGATGGCTTCGACCTGCATCACCACGGGAGTGACATGGTGGGCTGTATGAGCGACAAAGAAGCTCCCCTTGAATCGGACTTTCTGATCAGGTTCGAGCCGCTGATTCATTCCTTCCGGAAGAATCAATTGAACTCTGCGGAGGTCTTCGATCCGTCCTACGAGAAAGTCATGTCCCGGTTCGCCTTGTGCGACGATCGGATGATCGAGATGGAGAATCCAGCGCAGCTCCGGCCGATCTCCGACGCCTAAACCTTCATAATCCGCGCGAGGAAAAGCCTCGAGATAAACCCGTCCCGAAACTTCGGCCACGGGCTCGATCTTGCCGTGAAAGAGCAGCAATTGAGGGCGTCGCACCGAATTTGCGGGGGCGCATCCTGTAAACAGAACAAGGAGGGCGGTGAGATGGATTTTGAACATGGATGGATTTCTCGTGTTGAATCAAAGCTGACGCTTTCGAGCCACTGGGTTACACGGTTGCTCATCTATTGGATCGCCGGCGTCCCGCCGGCTGTGTTTGGCGATGGACGAAGCCAGTCGATATCGGAAGATATCGAGGGTGTTCCTCACTTCCCTCTCAGCCACGCAGCGGTGTGGTAGCTGAAGATCAGCGAGGCGCCGGCGCGTTTGAAAGCGAGGAGGCTTTCGGCGATGACGCGTTTCTCGTCGATCCAGCCGTTGGCGGCGGCGGCTTTCACCATGGCGTATTCGCCGGAGACGTTGTAGACGGTGACCGGCACGTCCGAATGGGCGGCAAGATCGGCAACGATGTCGAGATAAGGCAGACCGGGCTTGACCATGACCATGTCGGCGCCTTCGGCGATATCGAGAGCCAGTTCGCGGCGGGCTTCGCGGCGGTTGGCGGGGTCCATCTGATAGGTTTTTTTGTCGCCGCTGCGGGGGGCCGAATCGAGGGCGTCGCGGAAGGGACCGTAGAAGGCGGAGGCGTATTTGGCGCAGTAGCTCATGATGCCGGTCTGGGTGAAGCCGGCGGCGTCGAGGGCGTCGCGGATGTTGGCGACGCGGCCGTCCATCATGTCCGAGGGGGCGACAAAATCGGCGCCGGCGCGGGCCATTTCCACGGCCATGGCGGCGAGGATGGGCAGGGTTTCGTCGTTGAGGATCTGGCCGTCGCGGACCAGGCCGTCGTGGCCGTCGGAGGAATAGGGGTCCATGGCGACATCGGCGAAAATCACCAGTTCGGGGAACTCTTTTTTGATGGCGCGAATGGCGTGCAGGTAGAGGTTGTCGGGATTGAGCGACTCGCGGGCGAAGGCGTCCTTCTTGGCGTCGTCGATGGCGGGGAAGGGGGCGATGGCGCGCAGGCCGAGGGGGACGAGCTCGCGCAGTTCGCTCAGGAGCAGGTCGAGACTGAGACGATCGATGCCCGGCATCGATTTCACCGGGATGCGGCGGCCTTCGCCAGGGACGAGGAAATAGGGCATGACCAGATCTTCGGCGTTCACCTGGTTTTCGCGGACGAGATCGCGGACGAAGCTTGACTGGCGGTTGCGGCGGGGACGGATGCGCATGGGGATTCCTTTAAGCTTTGCGGAGTTCATCAGCGGTGATTTTTTCGGCCGAATTCAATCGGAAAGGAGAGCTGGGATCCATGAACATACCCGGAGGAATTTTCATGAGCCGGGATTGACGCAAAATAAATCGTGATGCAACGAGAAGTAGAAGCCCAGCAAAAATCATGACTATGTTCCAATATCCTTGGTTGGGCACGGAAAAGACATAGCAACCAACTCCACATATCAGCAAACAGACCGCTGCGAAACCAGAAATAACGCCAAGAGCCTCTGTGATGCCCGAGAGGATGTTCCTTCTCATTTGACCTTCAATCGAAGCTGAGTGGAATGTATGAAAGGGATGATAATTGATGTTCTCTGTGACTGAAATCCTGCCTGCCGCGAGAAGAAGGAAATTGAGTCTGGTAAAACTGATGCCCTCAGTCCGATAGGTGATCCAAGTCGCAACAGTCACGGGCCCGTTGCCCTGGGAACTGGCCTTCTCAGCAGAGTAGTGCTGGTTCAATTCACGACCATAGGCTTCCAATGCCTCAGCGTAAGAAGAGGAGATTGAGCGGATTTCTGAAAAAGTTCTCGGCGTATCATTCATGTGCGGATTCCTCGGGGGCTGTGTTGTCCCGAGACTATGAAGCGGGAAAGCGCGGTGGCTAGTTGTCAAGTCTCATGAAAAAGTGATCAGTTTTGTCTCATCTAGAATTGACCATCCCCCAGGATTTTTATGACACAGTGGCGGGCGAGGTGCAAGATGTTTATGACACTTGATCGCCTCCTTTGGCTGCTGCGACCTTGTCGCGAATTCGATAGGAAGGGCCTTTGATGTTGATCACGGTGGCCTTGTGCAAGAGGCGGTCGAGGGTCGCGGCGGCGAGGACGGGATCGTGGGCGAAGACCTCGCCCCACTGAGTGAAGGGCTTGTTGGAGGTGAGGATGATCGGCGCGCCGAGATCGTAGCGCTTGCAGATGACTTGGAACAGCAGGCTGGCCTGCAGCTTGTCGAGCTGCAGATAACCGACCTCGTCAATGACCAAGAGGCTGGGGCGCACATAGTTCTGGATCGCTGTGCGAAGCCGGTTCTCGCTCAAGGCAAGGCTGAGCTTGGTCACCAGATCGGTGGCGCTGATGAAATAAGC
>JAYTMY010000097.1:0-5647 GCA_043748535.1 Lentisphaeraceae bacterium
CCTCCTGCAGATCGCCGAGACCTACACCCACGCCAATCGCGGTCTCCGCAACATCTATCGAAATCTCGCCGAACTCATTGCCTTCATCGCCCGCGACGGGCGACCGCCACCCGCCAAGGAGAAAGAAGCCGGCTGAGCTAGCCGCACTTCCGTCCCAAGCCTCAAAAAGCCCCCGGTTTTCGCCGGCGGCTTTCTTGCGTCGGCATTTGGGTGAAAATCGGGCATTAACGACCAAATGCGAGCGAGGACAACTAATCTAAAGCGGACTCTGAGCAACGAATACAAATAATTCAGAATAAGATTTAAACTTATTAAGTTTTAATATAATTTATATACATCATAAAAAAATATAAAAACCTAGTCTACAAGTCTTTGAATGACGTGAAACGTGCAAGGATGAATGACGTGAAACGTGCAAGGATGAAACGTGCAAGGATGAAACGTGCAAGGATTGGGAAGGATTGGGGGCTGTCCCCTATTGCCCCAAGTCTTTGAATGACGTGAAACGTGCAAGGATTCGAAGCCACCGTCCGTATCGTCTCGCAAGCGGTGCGCGATCAGATGGAAGGCAGTTGTGATTCTCTTGGCCTCTCGCCCTTTTCAGCCCGCGCTTCGGCGCAGGCTGTTTTGCCCTTTATTAAAAACTCCGATTTTTCGTCCGCCGCATTCTCATTTGGCGCACTAGCTTACGAGTCGACAAGGGAGAGCCGATGGATGACACCCGCATCACATTGCTGACGCGTCTTCGCGATCAGACCGATGAGCGCTCGTGGGAGGAGTTTGCCTTGGCTTATCGTCCCTACATCCTGGCCTTGTTGCGTCGTTTCGGCATGAATTTTCACGATGCGGAAGACTTGGCGCAAGAGGTCCTGCTGAAGGCCTGGCGCAGTCTGCCGGAATATCATCACCGCGCTTCGGGCTGCAAATTCCGCACTTGGCTGGGGATCATCTGTCGCAACGCCGTGCGTTCGCTGGTGCGGAGCCGCGAGGCGCGGGTCGAGCGCGAGAATCAGGATCAAACGGCGGCCGCCACTTGCAGCGAAGCGGAGGTCGAGGCCTTGGCGGAAAAGGAGTGGCGCGACACCATCACGGCGATGGCCTGGGACAATGTCCGCAGCAAGTTTTCCGAGCCGGTGCAGCAGTGTTTTCTGCTCACTTCCGAAGGGCTCTCTTCGCTCGAAGTCGGTGCCCGACTCGGCATGGCCGACAGCAGCGTCCGGGTCAACAAGCAGCGGGTCACCGCCGCCTTGTACAAAGAGCTGGTCCGTCTCGACAGCTACCTTGGCGAAGGCCAAGGCGGACAATAAAGAGGAAGCCAAGGAGAGAGAGCAAGCTCCGACTCCATGACTCCCCGACACATCTTCGCGCTTTCGCGTCTTCGCGTGAGAGATCTTTCCGCTCACTTTTTCGGTTCGAGAGACTCGCCAGCGTCGCCGGCTTCCGGGATTTCCAAAGCGCCGCTGAAGAGGATCGGGTTGCTGGCTTGCGCCGTCTCATAGTTGTCCTTGGTGACCATCTCAAAATGGCGGCCACCGGTGAAGAGCTCTAGGCACCAGCCGAGAAGTTGATTATTCTCGAATGCGACGGGGTCGATTTCGGTCGCCAAGGCGTCGCAGACCAGGAAGCGTGCCGGTGTGTCCTGGGTCCAGAATTCCTGGGTTTTGTCATCGGCATTGCTCGAGGGCAGGCCGCAGAAAGAGACAAACAGGACTTTACCGGGATGGCGGGTGATGACGTTTTTCAGCTCCGACCAAGCAATAAAGGCCGGCTGCGGATGAAGGCGCTCAATACTGCTGTTTTGCGGGCAACCGGATTTCTCCAAGAAGCAGCGGCTTTGAGCCTGGACGATGTCCTCGCTCTCGTTAGCGTTGAAGAGGAAGACAGTTTTCTCCAGTGCGGGAAGCTTGCCCTTGATCGCGGTGGCGACAAAGTCGCTGCGTTCGACCCGGACCTGGCAGGTGGCGGCGGCGATCTTGGCTTCAAACTGACTGTCGTCGTCGTGCAAAACGCTGTACATGGCCGAGCCGATCGCGGCGAGGCCGAGGAGGATCGCCAGCGGCAACAGCGCCGGCTTGGGCCGTCCCGAACGCTTGCGTTGCGTCATCACCAGGAAGAGCCCAAAGAGGCAACTGAGAGTGATCAATGTGTTCATTTGAAGGCTCCGTTCCAGCCGTAGTTGAATTGTTCGTTCCAACCGAAATTGGGAACATAAGGCAGGATGGTGGTGGGATCTGTTTTGTTCCACTCACAAGCGCCATCGAGACGCAGCACCATGAAGCCGTCGCGGTGAAGCGGCTGGCACATGCTGTCCACTGACAGCGGTGTCCGGCCGGAATCAGAGACCTTGGCGTTGCGGCCCCATTGAGAGCCGGGAATCATATTCACGATGCCGTTCCAGGCGTAAGATGAACAAGTGTAGGTGGACTTGCCGAAAACACTCCAGCTGCCGGCGCCAGTGCCGTTGAAGGTGGCATTGCCGCAGATACTGGAGGCTTTCGCCATCGGGCAATAAAATAGGCGGCCATCAGTGAGGTAGCCTTGACTGTAGAGGAGCCCTTGGCCCATATAGCCGTCAGCAGCAGCCCAGATGGCGTCGTTGCCTTCGGCGGCAGCGATGGCGCCATTATTGCCAAAGCCCTTGTTCGGCGAGGTCCAGGCGAAATTGCCTCTGTTGTTTTGGGCCGAGTTAAGGGCGCCCATGTAGGTCTGGTGAAGGTTGTTGCCGCAGAGAACCATCTTGCTTTTCTGCCGGGCTTTGAGCATCGACGGATACATCATCGAAAACAGCACCAGCAAAACGACGACGACGCAGAAAAGCTCGATCAGGGTGAAGTGGCGGCGGGCGGATTGCATCGGGGATTCCTTGGCTGAGGGCTAAACTCTTCACCAGCTAGAACTCAGACGATTCGCGCCTCGTTGCATGAAAATGCAGATTTTTCAAAAATAAAATTTCCGGGCTTGTGATTTGATCCTCCAGCAAGCTAGAATGGCAGCAGCCCAGGAGAGTTCAGATGGAAACGCCGAAACAGCTGCAGGGAGTGTTTAAGCTGCAATGATGGCCCGCGACGGTGACGGCGAAGCCGCTGAAATGGAACGTCTTGAATCCGGCTGGCCTTACAGTCAGGATGAACTGCTCGACCAAGGCGGCATGAAGCAAGTCTTTCGCTGTCTCGATCGCCGCAGCGGCCGCTGGGTCGCCCGGGCCGAGATGATCCATCCCGAACGCGACGCCCTGCGTTTTCTCCGCGAGGCCCGCCTCACCGCTCATCTCGAGCACCCCAACATCATGCCGATCTACGAGATCGGCCTCAATCCTGCCGGATTCCCTTATTTCACCATGAAATTGTGCGACGGCCGCAGCCTCGAAGAGATCATCAAAGAGCTCCGCGACGGTGGTGATGCCAGCGCCTTCCCCTTGGAAAAACGCCTTGATATCTTCGCCCGAGTGCTCGATAGCATCGCCTGTGCTCATCAGACCGGCATCATCCATCTCGATCTCAAGCCTGCCAACATCCAGGTCAGCTCCCACGGCGATGTGCTGGTCTGCGACTGGGGCCTGGCCCGGGTTCTCGACGAGGTCTGCGAAGACCCCTTCTTGCTCGAACATTCGGTCGATAGCCAGGAGCTGCGCACTCTCACCTCCCATGGCTTCATCAAAGGCAGCCCCGGCTACATGTCGCCAGAGCAGGCCGGCGGTCCACAAGCGAGCAAGGATCAGCGCAGCGACATCTTCTCGCTCGGTGCCATCCTCTACTCGCTGCTCTGCTTCCGCGCCCCCTTCCAAGGCTCTTCCGAGGAGATCATTCGCGCCACCCGCAAAGGCAACTTCATTCCCCTCGAGCGCTATCGTCCCGGACTGGTCATTCCTCCCAGTCTCGAAGCGGTGTGCCGCAAGGCCATGGCACTGTCTCCCGAAGACCGATATCTCAGTGTGGAGGCGATGCAAAAGGATCTGGACGCCTACCGGCACGGCTTCGCCACCGAGGCGGAACACGCTTCGCCACTGAAACTCTTGCTGCTGGCGGTGCGGCGCCATCAGATCGAGACGCTGCTGCTGCTCACTTGTCTGGGGGTGGTGGCGGTGAGTTTGCAAGGCTACATCAGCAAGTTGCACGACAAGGAAGAGGAGACCCGTCTGGCTCTGGCTCGCGCCGTGACTAGTGAATCCAAGCTGCAAGCCCAGGTCGAGCGCAATCGTCTGCTTGGCAAAGATTCGGCGCCGAAATATTTGCAAAAAGCGCTGGATGCCGAAATGGGCTATGATTTCAAGGCAGCGCGGGATTTCGCCAACATTGCGGTCAATCTTGATCCCGAGCTGACCCGCGCCTGGGGCATCAAAGGGCTGATGCACTTCGTCAATCAGGAATACGATGCCGCCGCCGAAGCCTATAAACAATTTGGTCCTAGAGATCCTTACATGGTGGAGTGGTCGCTCGAATTCGCGGCCTTCAAGCCCGATAAGAGTCCCTTCCTCCCCGCCGATAAATGGCTTGAACTCTATCTCCGGCTAAAGGCTAAAAACAATTATGTCGCCGACCGCATGCTGCATAGTTTTCTTCATGCCCAACCGGCACCTCCTTTGCCCTTGCGCCTGACGATTGTCGATGCGGTGACCCGGAGCTGGAGTCCAGGAGTCGCTTTTCGTCTCGATTTCGACGGCGTCGAGCTGAAAATAGTTGGCAAGGAACGGCTCAGTTTTCTCTATGCTCTACAGGGCTTCCCGGCGAAAAAACTCGACCTCAGCAATTGTGCCATCGAACACCTCAACGCCCTCCGCGGCATGCCGCTAGAAGAGCTCAATTTGAGTCGCACTCGGGTGAAAGATTTAAAGCCTTTGGTCAAGCTGCCCTTGACCAAGCTCAATCTATCCGGCTGCAAATTCGACTCTTTGACACCGCTGCGGGAATTGCCCTTGCGTGAGCTCGATCTTCGTGGCTTTTCAGGTCTTAAATTGGAGCAGTTGCAAGGCTGCCAATATCTCCGCCGCGTTCATCTCAGCCCCGGCCAAAATCTCGACGCCATCAAGAAGCTCTTGCCGGCAGTGGAATGGGTGGTGGAATAGCCACCCGACTTACTTCTTCGGCACCTTCTCGATTTCCGTCGCGATCCAAGTCGCCAAGTCATGAAAACCCGCCGCTTCCGCCAATGAATACGGGGTTTCACCACCCTTGCGTTTAGCATTTAAATCGGCCCCTTTGGCAATCAGCTTTTGAGTAAATCCGTCGCCCCGGCCGCCGCCGCCAGATGAATCGCCTGCTCGCCCGTTTTAGCCTTCACTTTGACATCACAACCCAGCTCCAAAAGCGGCTCGACAATCTCATTTTTTCCGCTCCGGATGGGGTTTTATTGGTCACCAGGACCATGAACTCAAAGCGGTCAGGGTCTTCCGCCACCAGGATCGGTGGGGATGGCGAGTTCGGTTTCGGGTGGCAGCGCTGTTGCTCTCATACTGGATCGCTGGCGTCCCGCCGGCTGTGTTTTTGCTCTCATACTGGATTGCTGGCGTCCCGCCGGCTGTGCTTTTGCTCTCATACTGGATCGCTGGCGTCCCGCCGGCTGTGCTTTTGCTCTCATACTGGATCGCTGGCGTCCCGCCGGCTGTGTTTTTGTGGCTCAGGGGAATCCCCACAGGCTCCATAGCTTGAAC
>JAYTMY010000098.1:0-29274 GCA_043748535.1 Lentisphaeraceae bacterium
CCATGACCACTGCCATGCCGGCGTCGTCCTGGGTGAGCGGCAGGATGCCGGTGTAGAAGGCGATCTTGCCGCCGGGCATACACCAGGCGTTGACCTGAGCGTCCTCGATGAGATTGAATTCCCAATCGAACTTCATGTCGATCTTGTTGGCTTTGCAGTAGGCATCGACGGAGGCGGCGATGCGTTTGCCGACGCGATGTAAACGTGCCAGCTCGACTTGGTTTTTCGACAGCTTGGAGCTGGCGAGAACCTGCTTGTAGCTCTGGGCGGCCTCGTTGGCGAGATCGCCGTCATTAAAGGCTGCAAATTGCTTGCGCCCGGTGATGGCGACCGAATTGCAGGAGTTGACGGAAGCGAAGATGAGGCTGGCGGTGAGAAGTCGGAGGATCATGGCGGGATTCCGTGGATTGAGTTTTAGTGCATCAGTTCCATCAAGCGGCGCTTGCCGGTAGTGGCGAGGTTCTGCTCAAGAAGGGCATGCGAGCCGACGACGCGGAGGAAAATTTCCTTGTCGAGCGCGAGGACGCGGCAATTGTCGAGGGCGCGGACGGTGGCGGTGCGAGGGATAGCTTGTAGCAAAGCGATTTCGCCGAAGTACTCGCCTTTGCCGAGCTCCACCACTTTGACTTCCTTGCCATCGTCGTTGCGGCGGACGATTTCGACCTTGCCGGAATAGATGATGTAGAAAGTCTTGGCCTCAGTTTCGCCTTGTGAGATGATGGCGTTGCCAACGGTGAAATCGAGGGCTTTCATGGCTCGGACCATTTGCGAAATGGAGGAGCTTTCGAGTTCATGGAAAAGCGGTACGGAGCGGACGAGGCGGAGCATTTCGATGGCGGCGACCAGGCGTTCGCGGTGGCCGGGGTGGCTGGCGAGGAAGGTATCGAAATCTTGAGTCCGGAGGGAAATCAACTCCATCGGCTCCAAGGCGCTGATGGTGGCCATCCGCGGCGCGGCGGTGAGGAGGGCGGTTTCACCGAAGAAATCGCCGGGGCCGAGGGTGGCGAGGATGTGTGCGTGCCCGGCACCGTCTTCAACCGTCACCTGAGCATGGCCGGAGGCGATGACGAAGAGGCGATCGCCATGGTCTCCTTGGCGAATGATGTCATCACCGATTTTGAGTGACACCGGGTTGAAGCAGGCATCGAGGAAGTCGATCTGGTCGCTGGAAGCTTCCGCAAAAAGCAAGGTGCTAGAGACCAAGGAACGGCGCTGCTCGGGGGAAAGATTGGCAATCTGGTGAGCCTTGGCGCCGCCGATATTGCCGACATGTTTTTCGAGGATCTGGCGAAGTTGCCAGGGGATGCGGTCGTTGATCGCCTGGGCAAGGGCCCGGCTGTAGGTGGTGCCAGCATTGAAGCGAAGCAGCTGGAAGAGCGTTTCGACTTTGAGTTTGGCTTCTTGCCCAAGGATCTGCAGGTTTTTCTCATCGGCAGAGAGAGTGGCGAAGCTGGATCGGCATTGAGCCTCGACATTGTGCCGGAGGCGCTGCAGGGCCTGCGCCCCGAAGTCGCTTTCGTATTGGCCGGCAAGTGACTTGGCGAGATAGGCGTAGGCGTCGTGCAAGGCGCCATCCTCGTTATGGTTGAGGCGGATGGGGTAGGCGGCGAGATCGAAGTCGCGGCGGTAGGCGCGGCGGATGCTGGCGATGCCAAAGAGCATGCCGGCGGCGCCGAGAATGCCGAATCCGGGAGCAGCATGCATGGCCTGGGCGCAGAGGATGAAGGCGCCAGCAGCCATCAAGGGCGGGCAGCGGCAGAAGAGGCAGATGAGCGCGAGGGAAATGCCGCTGCCGAGGGCGATTTGGCGATTGAAGTTGATCTCGACCGGCAGGCAATAGAGAGCCGCAAGGCTCAAACTGATGATGATGGCGATGATGCCGCAGCGGCCAGGCAAAGTGCCGGAACCGGCGCTGCGCAGGAGACGCATGCCCACCCAGGCGGCGAGCAGTGCGATCAAGATGCAGAGCGGCGCCGAGTCACCTCGCTGGATCAGTTGGAAAATGAAAATCGAGAGGAAGCCGACAACCCCAATGATCTTGCCGTAGAATTCATTGTGGCCGAAGCGCGATTGTTCGATGAAGTTGTGCAGGGAGTGGAGGATGCGGAAGAGGACGTAGAAGCCGATCAAGACGCCAGGCAGTATGGCGAGGCTGAAATAGAGAGCCATGCGCTTGTTGCCAGCCGCATTGTTGCTGATGCTGATTTCGCGTTCATTACCGATCACTGCCTGGCGGATATTTTCGAGCGCCAGGTTGGGGATGTCGGGATTTTGCGTCGCCAAGGTGAGCAAGAGGAAGGAGGCTCCCGCAGCCCAGGTTAAGCTGACCACGTTGTAGGAGACATAAAGGAAGGAGTCGCCTCCGGAGGCGGCGTTGCTGCCGAAAAAGGAACGGAGATGGCGGCCGATGAATTTGAAGGAGGCGCGGCGGAGGAAGGGCTCGCGGAAGTGATCGATGACGCCCCGGTAGATGTCATTGTTGAGGAAGGGGCAGGATTGGTAGAGCAGCACGATGAGGAGGGCTGTGCCGATGTGGCGGAAAATGCTGGCTGAAGTGCTGGCATCCAAGCCCATCAGCTGCGCCAAAGTCGCCGGATGAGCGGTCACAGCCCAGCTCAAACCACAGAGAATCGCCAGCAGCCAGACGCCGCTGAGTTTCGTCAAGAGGCGACGAGAGGGAGATAAGGCGCTGACCGCAGGCAATCGGGCATGGAAACCAGGGATGGCGTGGAGGGAGATGCCGATGTCATGAATCGGCAATTTGGAACGCTTCAAAATGGCCAGCTTACTCAAGACGCGCAAGGCGGAAGCAGCTGGGAAACACAGGAGGAAGACTAAAATGAGCATGCCGGAGAGATGTTGGTCGACGACGAGGAGCTGGCTCGAAGTACCGGGTTCGCCGAAGCTTTGGATGAAGCGAAGGAATCCATAGGCGGCAGGCAGACTGAGTAGGCCGAGGAGGATGGGGTGAAGTATCAATTGCAGAGGCCGCGACAGGATCTCGGCAAGAACGCGCCCGCCGGGAATCCGGATGAACATCGATGTCGGTGAAGTCTTCAGGGGCGGAGAGCTTAAAAGAAAACCGTTTTCTTCCAGTCGGGTCACAAACTGCTTGATCATCCCGAGAGCGATCCGACCGCGTTTTTCCAAATAGATCATCGCCAGATCTTGGACGTCGCGTTGGCCGTTGAGGAGATCCCAGATGAATTTCTCCTCCACTGAGATGACCATGAATTCGTCATCGAGATTCCGCAGCGTGAAGCGGCTGGCATCGACATCGCCATCGCGTTCATAAATTTGGACAGAGACAGCGGGGGCGGGCTGGAATTTCTCCCAGTCACGCTGTTTGGTCGATCGGGCGTCATTATTAAACATGCATTCACCTGATTGAGGGATGATTACTCATCGGCAATCTACACCATAGAAAAGATTTCATGAAGGGGAACACTTGCAATTGTCCTTCTTCCGAACGTATCTTGTCGATGTTCGCTCTTCAATCACCCAGCTGGAGCCCTCATCGTGCGATTCTGCAGCCTCTTCATCTTCTTCTCACTCATCCTCACCGCCGTGGCAGAAATGCCGAAGTCGGACCGGGTGCCCTGTGAAACCGCTAGCCGCATCGAGGCGACGATCAGCCGGATTGACATCGGTGACGCCAATCTTACTCTCGGCTGCGCGGTCGCCCGCTGCGAAATCCGCAACGGTTCAGATCGCGACGGCACTTGGAAGCTGGAGATTTCCCTTGGCGATGCCAGCAAAAACCATGAGAGCCGATCCATACCGGTAGCGGCAGGATCTAACATCATTCTAGATCTACCGGTGAACAACAATGTTGAGAGCAGCAACCTGACGTGGTCCCTGCGCGGGCCCGGGATTCAGTCTGGAGGCCAGCAAGGCAACCTTTACGGGTCCTCGTCGCGTTATGGTTACGGCTCGAGTTCGCCGCTGGTAGTGCTGGCTTCCGGCGATACCTCAGTCAACTTCCGTAGCCGGAAAACGACTGTCTCCACCACTTCGATGGATGTCTGCGTCGAGCTTGAACCGCGCGCCTGGCCGAGTGACTGGCGCGGCCTCTGCGGCTTCCGCAAAGCCGTGCTCACTTCGTCGGAATGGCTGAGCTTGCCTGCCGACCGTCAACAAGCCTTGCGTGACTGGATTTTTGCAGGTGGCCACCTGGGCTTCTTGCCGCCACATGATCCCAAGGTCTTGCAGGACTTCGTTCCCGGCAGCGGCAAAGGCCTCGGTCGTGTCAGTTTCCTGGCTGTCGGCGCCCTGCCCGATGACGTCGCTTCGCCTGCCGCCGATCGCGTTAATAACTACATCAGCAAGGCCTTGGAAAAACAGCAGCAAGTTCTGGCCACCCCCGCAGCCTCGCTGTTTTTCCCCTGCCTCATCCTCACCCTGTTCGCCATTGCCGTCGGACCGCTCAATCTGCTGGTCTGGGCCAAGGACGGCCGCCGCCACCTTCTCTTCATCACCACCCCGGTGATTTCGGTGATCGCCAGCGTCCTCCTTGGACTTTACATCCTGCTGATGGACGGCATCGGCGGCGCGGGTCGTTCCAGCGCCATCGCCTATCTTGATTCCGAGCAGCAGAGAATGCTGGTCCGCCAGGTGAACACCTGCGTCACCGGATTGATGCCCAGTCGCAGCGGCAACCTGCCCAGTTCGACCCTGTTCAAGCAAATTTCAGAGAGCAGTGGTCGAGGTGAATATGCGCTCGAATTCCACAGCGATGGCCAACAGGTTTTTGGCGATCACCTGCGCAGCCGTTCGCGGCAATCGCAAAGTCTGACTCGCCTCAGTTCCAGCCGCGCCAGCCTGGATCTTCTCGCCGACGGCCGGTATCGCAACTCACTGCCGGTGGCCATCAATGGCGGCCTGATTTACCACAAAGGCGCCTTGATGGCTTGCGCACCCTGTCAGCCCGGGGCCAAGCTCGAACTCCGCCCGATTAATAAAGTCGAGGCTGAAAAACTGGTCAATGCGGAGCTCGGCATGAACGAAATCAGCTCCCTGCCGCTTCCTGCCCTGAGCAGCCCGGTGTCGCTACCGGCCAGCGAAGGCAGCTTCGCTCTCTTTTGCGACAACGGCACCATCGCTTCGCAAGTCTTCTCCCAGATCAAATGGAAAACCGCATCGCTCCTCCTCATCGGCGATGCCCAGGAGGTGCGTCAATGAGCCAGCCAGAAATCGCCATCTCCGTCACCAATCTGAAACGCACTTTCGGCAAGGTCCAGGCGGTCAAAGACATCTCCTTCGAGATCCGCCGCGGCAGCGTCACCGGCTTCATCGGCGCCAACGGCGCCGGCAAGACCACCACCATGCGCATGCTCGCCACGCTTGAGCAGCCTGACGCCGGCGAAATCAAGATCTGCGGCATCGACGCCATCGCCGATCCCAACGCCGTCCGAGCCCGCATCGGCTGGGTCCCCGATGACTTCGGCCGCTATGAATTCCTCACCATCTGGGAGTATCTCGACTTCTTCGCCCGGGCCTTTGATTTTAAAGGTCAGGAACGCCGCAACCGGGTCGCCGAAGTGCTTGAATTCACCGGTCTGGTCGAGCTGCAGGAACGCTCCATCGACAAGTTGTCGAAAGGCCAAGGACAGCGTCTTTGCCTCGCTCGCGCCCTTTTACACGACCCGGAAATTCTGATCCTTGATGAACCCGCCGCCGGTCTCGACCCGAAGGCCCGAATCGAGCTGAAAAACCTCATTCGTATCCTCGGTCAGGAAGGCAAAACCCTGCTGATCTCCTCGCACATTCTGACCGAACTCGCCGAGATGTGCTCGGACATGCTCTTCATCGATGCCGGCAAGGTGATTCACCACGGCAGTGCCGACTCTCTCAAGCGGAGCGCCCACGCCAAGCTGATCTACAACGTCGAAACCTCGACCCCGCCGGAAGACCTCGCCACCTGGGCCACCCTCAACCCCGGTATTGAGCTGATTGAAACCCACAGCCGCGGCGTCCGCCTCGCCATTGAAGAAGGCGATGTCAGTCTGATCAGCGACACCTTGCGCCGCATGCTCAACGAAGGTCATCAAGTGGTCGAATTCCGCCGCGAAGAACGCCGCCTCGAAGACGCCTTTGTCGACCTCATCGGCAAGCTCGAGGGCAGCCGCGAAGAGCAGGATTGAAGATGATCCATCACGGAAAAGGCGGATAGCTGCCGCTCCCCTACTGGATCGCTGGCGTCCCGCCGGCTGTGCCTTGAAGTTCCAAGAGCAATTTCCTCGCTTCTTCCAAGGGCTCCCGCGCGGTGAGCAGCGACGAAGCGACTGCTGCGTGGCGGGCACCCGCAGCGCGCAGCTCCGCGCCCTTGCTGGCGTCGATGCCGCCGATCGGGTAGATGCGATCGCCGCAAAGAGCGGTGTAGGGACGGAGGAACTCAGGGCCTTTTGGCGACAATCCGGTCTTGGTCGTGGTGCCGTAGATCGTGCCCATGCCGAAGTAGTCGAGGCGATCCGGACCGGCGCGGCCGAGATCGGGCAGGGCGGTTTGGAATTCGACATCGGAGCGAATGGTGCGGCCGATCCAGGCGGTATCGCCGAGAAGAGCGCGGGCGGCAGCGACAGGGCCGTCATCTTGCCCCAGATGGACGCCATCGAGTTGGAGTTCGGCGGCCAATGTGGCGGAGTCGTTGGCGAGCAGAAGAATGCCGGGATTCAGGCTGCGAACCAGATCGCGCAAAGGGCGGATCCAAGCGAGAGACTGATCGTGCGACATCTTCTTGGTGCGGAACTGGATGAAGGCGACGGGGCGGTCCGGCGCGGCGGCGATCTGCCGCAGGATGGCGGCATCCGGGTCGAGGCGCAGCGCCAGTTCGGCATCATAAACCCAGTGGATCATGGGGAACCAAGTTAAGAGGTTAAGTGGTAACGAGGTAACGAGGTAGCGAGGTCAGCGTTTAAGAGGCAGATAAGCAAGAACTGCGGCTTCGACTTCGGTCCGGCTGCGGCTGGCATCGATCAGGCGGAAGGCCGGGTCGGCGGCGGCAAGCTCGAGGTATTTGCGGCGGACGCGAGTGAAGAATTCGATCTTTTCGCGCTCGAAACGATCGAGGGCGCCGCGTCCGCGGGCGCGTTCTAGGCCGATGGCCGGGTCGAGATCAAGCAGCAGGACGAGGCCCGGAGCGAAGTCGCCGAGGGCGGCGAAACGAATGGCGTCGATGGCGCTGTCGGGAAGGCCGCGGCCACCGCCCTGGTAGGCGTAAGTGGAGTAGAAAAAGCGGTCACAGATGACCCAGTCGCCGGCCTCGAGAGCGGGACGGATGACATTGCCGATCAATTGGCAACGGGCGGCGAACATCATCAGGAGTTCGGTTTCGGGCAGAATGGTCTCGCTCAAGGCGGTGTCCTTGACCAAGCGGCGGAGTTCTTCAGCGAGCGGCGTGCCGCCGGGTTCGCGGCAGAGATGGACTTTTTCGCCGCGGCTTTCGAGTGCTTGGCGGAGGACGGTCGCGGCGCCGCTTTTGCCGGCGCCTTCAAGACCTTCGAGGACGATGAAACGGGACTGCGGCATGATCGGCACCAGGTCGGAGGTGAAATGGTGTCCCCAGCAGGAATCGAACCTGCGTCAAAAGTTTAGGAAACTTCTGCACTATCCACTGTGCTATGAGGACGGAAAGCGAAAAGAGGATGCCTTGGCAAGCCTAGCTGTCAAGGCGAAGATCTCAGGACCAGGAACCCTGATCTTGTTGACGTGCCATTTCGGCATCGAGGATGGGTCCGGGATCTTGCCAGCCAGCGGGCTTCATGATCTTGCCGTCATCGCGGCGCAGGACGCGGCCGTCGACGACTTTCTGCATGTTGGCGCGGTGGACGATGGAGAAGAGCTGGTCGATGTTCATGCCGTGGCGCACCGCGGTATCGCAGATGTAGTAGATGGCATCGACCAGAGCGTCGGCCTGTTCGGTGACGTCTTTGGCTTCGGCCAGTTCTTCGAGCTCGTCGTTGACCATGCGGGTGATGAAGCTGATGGCTTCCGGCGTCATCAGGACCGGACGCGTCGGGTTGCGGCCTTCGTGGCAGGCATCGCTGAATTGTTTGACTTCGTTGCAATAACCGTTCATGATTTCGCTCCAGGTTGATCGGCGGCGACAATAGAGGCTCGCAGCCCGGCTGCCAAGGACGGGGGCGAGGAAAATCGCAAGTCCGTCACGATTCTTCTTTTCTCGCCGCTGCAGGATGAAAAATGCCGATGAGGAGGAAGATGAGCCCCAAGCCACTGACCAGCAAAGGCGGCCCCCACAAGGTCATGAAGCAATCAATCTCGGCACCTTCCGGATCATTCACTTGATAAAACACGGTGACTCGATCACCGGGTCGAAGATCCCACTCGGTTGAACCCAATGATGACCTAGCTGTGTAGCGATGGCCCTGCGCATCTTCAAAGGAGAATTCCGGCCGGAGTGATCGTTTGCTACCATGAATCAAAGTTGTTATGACCGCTTCAGCTTTAACGCTACGACTCAGTTTCCACGCGTGGATGCCAGCCCAAAGGATGGCAAGGGCGAGAAGGATGCAGCCAAACCAACGTAGGCTTCGGCATCCTGCCGCATTGATCGGTTTCTTGGCCATGAATTACCCCATCTCTGCAAGTTCGGTTGCCGCGGTTTCCCCGTTCATGATTTCCGCTCCAGGTTGATTGGCGACAATATCAGGCCGGCGATCAAAGTGAGGGTGCCATGGCGGGTATATTCGTACTCGAGCTTGGCCAGCTTCCCCGGCGCCCTAGGCTGGTCGGGGGCGATGCTTTCGAGCTCTTGCATGCGGGTCTTCTCGTCGGCGCAGACGCTGTTGAGCGCCTGCTTGGCGAGCGCTTCGGCTTAGCATAGAGATCAAGAACCGCCTGGCTGCGCGGCTCGAATTCCGGCGTGCCGTGCTCAGCGGAGGTGAGCCAGTACTTGCTGCGATGAGGTTTGACATCGCCCTTGCGCAGAATCCTGCCGATGCTGAAGACGCTGATTGCGCTGACGATCTTTTGCTCGATGACGGCTTCCGGGGCACTTCCTGATTCCCTTGGGAGAAGGACAGTCCGTAGGTCTCCGGCGGCTCGCAGGCGATCTTGATGATGGCGGCGACCAGTGCGACGCTGAACTCTGGAGGCGCGCCGCTGCGGGGCTTGTCGGCAAGGGCTTTGTGGATGATGGCGCGGTCGAGGCCACGGTGAAGAAGGCTCAAGCATCAGGCAGGGCGCGAAAGCCTCAAACGGAGGGATACAGGTCGCAAGAATTTCAGGAGCGAGAAAATCGTTTGGATTGGCTCCGCTGCTTCTCATGAATATGGGGGACTGACCTAATGAACGCGGACTTGCATGAGTCCGAGACGCCAATTACTCGTCTTTGCGGATCTGATCCATCATCGAGTTACGGCTGCGATTCTGGCCGAAGTTCTGCAGGAACTCACCGAATTCTGAGTCAACATGCTGAGGATCGCGGAGTTTTTCGGTGCGTTCGCGGATGTTTTGTTCACTCATGCCGAAGCCGACATGATAATCCACCGACAAGGCGGAGTGGACGGCATCAATCAGCTCACGGGCTGAGAAACCTTTCTGCAGGATGACGGTGAAGCCTTCGGAGGCGTTCATCAGGAATTCTTCGTCCCTGGCGAGGTCGGCAATGCCGATGATCGGGATGCGATCGAGGGTTTTCATCGAGATGAAGTCGCCGAGGTCGAAATTATGTAGGCCGGGGAGGCGGACATCGCAGACGATGAGGGAGACGGCGTAATTGAGTTTGTCGAGGCGGCTGATCAGATCTTGGCCGTTGAGGGCGGTTTCGACAGTATGCCCCTCAGAGGCGATGAGTCGAGCATAACTCGAGCCGGCGATCAGGTCAGCGGTGCAGACGAGGATGGTTGAGCCCATGGCAACTCCTAGAGGTTTTATATAGTAGCCACCATACACTTGAGGAAGGAGAAGCCAAGAGGCCTTTACGGATTTTCGCCATCGAATGCTTCAGGCGGAGGATCATCGCCAAGTAAGGCATCTGGGGATGAGCCGGATCAGGCAAGGAATTCAGGGTGAATCGTTCCTGCCGGCAGGCAAAGTTCATGATTGCGGCTTAGTGTGGAAGCAAGGCAGGAGCGTTTATGTCCGAGCAATTCAAACTCAAAGTCACTTCAGCGATAGAGAAGGTGCCGTCGCTTCCTCTGACTGCGCTGAAGATCGTCAAATTAGCCAACGATATCAACTCACCGCCGAAGGACATGTTGGACACCATCAAGATGGATCCGATGATCACAGCCAAGGTCTTGAAGCTGATCAACTCCTCTTATTTTGGTCTCAGCCAGCAGGTCACCGACCTTCGCCAGGCCTTGGTGATGCTGGGTGCCAACACGGTGAAAAACATCGCTCTAGCTTCGGCTCTTCTTTCGACGATGCGGAGCAATACGGCAGTCATCGGCGGACTTGACCAGGATGCGCTCTGGCTGAGATCATTGGCGACGGCTTGCGGCGCCAAGCTGGCGGCGAAAAATGCCGGCGTACCGCGGGCTCAAATCGAAGAATTCTTCCTCCTCGGACTGCTCCATGATTGCGGCAGGATCTTCTGTTTTCAGATGCTCTCCCAAGAGTATCTTGCGGTTCTCGTGAAAGCTCAGAAAGAACAGCTACCCATCTCCGAGGTCGAACTCAGTGAGTTCGAAATGCGCTCGCCGCAAATCGGCGGTCTTCTGGCGGAGCGATGGCAGCTCCCCGGCAACATCCATGACGCCATTTTGTACCATGAAACCCCCCTTGAATCCCCAGATCACGCCCGTGAAGTGGCGATTATCACTGTCGCCCGGCATCTGGTGCAAACCCTCAGTCTCGGCTGGAATGACGGCCTTCTCGTTCCTCCCTTACCGATTGAAGTGATTGCTAAATCCGGGGTCGATTTCGAGCGGCTCCGGGGCGATTTCTCGGTGATTCGCGACGAGGTCGAGAAAGCTAAAATGTTTATTCAACGATGAGCTAAAATCATCTTTTCGGGCGGCAGCAGTCGAGGAGGCAAGGGATTTCATGAGCCATTTGATCACCAATGACAATTTCCTGCACAAGATAGATCAGATCGAAAGGATCGACGGTTTGTGCATTTTTATCGATATCGTTGATTCCACACGAATGAAGTTCGACGGAGCTCAAGTTTGGATCAAAGAGATCTGTGGCACTTTTTCCTCCATCCAGGTGCGGCTGGAGCCGGTGCAGCCGCTGAAAACGATCGGGGACGAGCTGATGTATTTTATTCCTGAGTCGGAAATTGACGCATTGGGACTCACGACACTGAAAATTTTTGAAGTGCTGTGCGATCTGCTGACTTTTGACCGCTTTGAAGAGGTTCGTTCGGTCCGTATTGGCGCCGCCTGGTGCAGCGGCGTCTACCCCATAACCTTCCGCGCCGGCGTCTCGGATTACTACGGCCTCGATATCGATCTTTGCGCCCGGCTGTGTAACCTGGCCGCAGAACGTGAGCTGATCATCAATGAGGCGCTTCAGATGAAGTTGACCGAGGATTTCCGGAAGCTACCGGATGGCCAAAACTTTCATTTTATCCTCAAACTTCGCGGGCCTTGGCCGATGCGGATCAAAGGGATTGAACACTATGTCAACATCTTCAAGCTCCCCTGTGACTAAGCTTTGAGGCCTTGTCATCGGCACCGAAGTCACCCCTGCATACTTCTCATTTAAGACAAAAGCCGCGCAGATCTCCTGCTCGGCTTTTGCTGGACGCTTCATCGCCCCGAGAGGCCATGAAACAATTGTGGTTTAAGGAGGGCAGTGATTTAGCCCTCCCATCTTTCTTGTTTATAACTATACACATCGAAACTGTAACTTTAAGGGCCTGACTTTAAGCAATGCAGCATTTTTTTTCAAAAACCGTAAAGATTTAAGTTTTAAGATTTGCCATGTGGTGTAAACTTTTAGTGCCAACCCCAAAATAACCAAAAAGGAATGTCGACATGAAACTGACACAGCAAGAACGCGATGCGATGGCCGCCTGGATGAGCAAGAAAGGTCTGACGCAGCAAGCCGTCGGCAAAATCATCAAGGTCACTCACGTGAGCGTCATGAAATGGGTGAAGGGCGGCGGCATTCGTCCGACTCAACTCGCGCTCCTTCGTCCCTTGATTGCTCCTTACATGCAACTGGACCCGAAACGTCAACCGACGGGCGAATTGATCGCGCTCCGCACCAAACTGCAGTCGCACTCGGCCCAACATCCGGCCCTGATCCGTCTCCACCTCACCACCCTCGATCAGATGGAAGAGTTCTTGCGCGAGATGGATCTGGAAGCGGCCAAAGCAGCTCGTCTGAGCGAAGCTTCAGCCCCCGTCGTGCGCCTGCCGCTCACCCCGGTGATCTCCTTGCCTCTGGTTCGTTCGCAGCAAGCCACCAGCACCCTGGAAGATGTTGCTGCCGGCCCCGCCACCAGCATGATCAGCGGCTTGATCCCGGCTGCCGTCAAAGGCATGGAAAATGACCGGAATATCCAGGTCATCACCTTGTCCGGCACCAGCATGGAACCTACCTTCATGGACCGCGAATGGCTGATCCTCCGCAAATTCGACGGCGGCCCCATCGTCCTCGGAAAAGAGGCCGACCAGGAAAACAGCCTGAAACGCGCTTATTCGGAAATGGCCGACGGCAGCGTTGTCGTCTTGTCGCAAGACAATGGCCAAACCATCACCTGCAAACGCATCGCTTACCGTTGGCAGGGTAAAACCCGCGAACTTTGGCTGGTTGCCGATAACAAGGCAGAACCCGGCTATCCCCGCGCCCTCACCGCGGATGCCAATCTGACGGTTTATGGCAAGGTCATCGGCCGCGCCGATATCAACTCCATCGAAATGACCTGAAGTCCGGTCTTTCGACAGCGGCACAGTTCAGCTTGAAACAAAGCGCCCCAGAGCCCCAGCTCTGGGGCGTTTTGTTTGTGTTGCTGAAATCGGCCACTTGTCGACACTGTTTAGGCAGGGAACGGCTCTTGGCAAGGGGGCGATCGTGGGCTAGCTTGTGGTCTCTCGATTAACCCCAGGAATCCCGATGATGAACTCCATCCGCCGCCTCGATGATGAACATGACTGCGACTCGAAAGATAAAAAAGAGAAGGGCGAAGCCGACAAGATGCTCGGCGAGATGCTTGCCACTCGCACGATCATCATCGCCGAAGAAGTCTCCCCTGAGCTGTCGCGCCGCGTCCTGGGTCAGCTGGTGCTGCTCAATCGCCGCAGCGAAACCGAGCCGATCCGCGTCTACATCAACTCCCCCGGCGGCTGCGCCGACTCCGGCTTCGCCATCTACGACATGCTGCGCTTCTTCCCGGCCCCGGTGATCACCATCGTCAGCGGCCTCTGCGCCTCGGCTGGCATCGTCATCTTCCTCGCCGCCGAAAAGGGCAAGCGCCTGTCGCTCGCCAACTCGCGCTTCATGCTGCACCAGCCCTCCACCGGCGTCCGCGGCACCGCCTCCGATATCGAAATCACCGCCGACGAGATCATCAAGACCCGCGTCCGCTACAACTCCCTCGTTGGTGAATGCACCGGCAAAACCATGGAACAAGTCACCAAAGACTGCGACCGCGACTTCTGGCTTTCCCCCGAAGAATGCGTCGCCTACAACTTGGTCGACCGCATCGTCGTCCGTTCTTCCGACATCGGCTGATTACGGACTTCTCGAGCATGAATGCCTCCACCAGCCCCGATGGCTTTGCCGCGGGGCTGGTGCGTTTTTCCTGTCCGATGTGCCGCAGCACCCTGGAGGCGGAACTTAAGCTCCAGAATGCCAGGATCTCGTGCCCTAGATGCCGTCACACCAGTGCCGTGCCTGCGCCGTCACTGCCTCCTGGTGCCGTCATCGCCGGCGGCCGCATCATCCGTTTCCTCGGTGGCGGCGGCATGGGCGAAGTCTATGAAGTCCTGCTCCCCGACGGACGCAACGGCGCCTTGAAAATCCTCAAGAAAGGCCGAGCTCAAGCGGAAGATTTGCTTTCCTTCCGGACCGAAGCCGAGCTCTCGCTGCGCCTCAATCACCCCAATGTCATCCGCGGCTGGGAATATGGCGATCACCAAGGTCAGCCCTTTTTGATCTCCGAAGTGGTGCAAGGACGGACGGTTGAAGATTTGCTCCGCCGCCGCACCGTCATCGACGAGGGCGAAGCCCTACGCCTCTGTCTCTCCGTTTGCGAGGGTATGGCTTACGCCTGGAAAGAAGCCAGAATCATCCACCGCGATTTGAAGCCGGCGAACATCATGTTGACCCGCGGCAATGTTGTCAAAATCCTCGACCTCGGGGTCGGCATCCGTGCCGATCAGACCGAGAAGGAATATCTCGCCATCGGCACCCCTCCCTACATGAGCCCGGAACAGGCATCGAAGCCCAAGTCGATCGACCATCGTTCGGACATCTATTCTCTCGGGGCCTGCCTGTATGAGATGATCACCGGCATTGAGCCCTACCAAGGCACCGCCGACGAAGTGATCAACAAAGTGGCGCGTCAGGCGCCGCCGCCGCCAGAGGAACGTCGCCCGGGGATTTCGAACTCGATCTCCGCCCTCATTTGCCGCTTCATGGCTCGCGATCGGGCGAAGCGGCCGCAAAGCTGGGAGGACGCAGCATTGGAAATTCGCGATTTGCTCGAGCCTAAAACCGCGGGATCGGCGCCGGAAAACGTGCCGGCCTCATACACCTACGTCGCCGCGGAAGATCGCGGCGCTTTCACTTGGTTGTGGGCCCTGGCCCTCAGCGCTCTTGCCCTCCTGGGCTTGGCTTGGTTCTTCTTGGTAAAAGCCGGTCTGATAAAATAAAGACAATTTCATCGTCTCGCTCGTCAGCTTAGGCAGAGGAGATTATATTCAGCGCCTCAAACCGCGTCGCGCGTCCCGTCACTACCAATCCGTCTCTGAGGATCCGTCTCATGCCACTCACTCTGAATCTCGGTACTTCCTTCGCCATCACTGAAGGTGTCAGCCTCGCCATCACCACTGCGCTGATTGATGCGAGTCCGGCAGATGTTGGTCTGATCTTCACTGTCAGTGGCGTCACTCAGGGATCCTTTCAGCTGAACGGCGTCAATGCCACCACTTTCACGCTCGGCAATATCAAAAACAATCTCGTTACCTTCGTTCACGACGGCAGCGAAGTCGCTCCGACCTTCTCGATCTCGGTCACCGATGGCACTGATACGATCGCTCCCGCTGCTGCCACCATCGTCTACACCTCGGTCAATGATGCCCCGGTCCTCACTCTCGGCAGCTTCGCCATCACTGAAGGTGGCACCCTCGCCATCTCCTCCTCGCTCATCGGTATCAGCGACAGCGACACCCCCTCATCCGCGAACCTCACCGTCACCGTCTCGGCGCTCGTCGGCGGCTCCTTTAAAATCCCCGGATCCCCGGTCACCTCCTTCACCAAGGAGGACATCACCAGCAACAAGGTCACCTTCGTCCACGACGGCAGTGAAACCACCCCGACCTTCTCCTTCCAGGTCAGTGATGGCTTCCTCAACTCAGAGCTGAAAGCTGCCCTCATCACCTACTCGCCGGTGAACGACAACACCCCGGTGATCAGTCAGAATGCTAATATCCTCATCACCGAAGGCGGCACTAGCACCATCACCATCGACAATCTGACGGTCACCGACCTCGACCTTGATGCCCCGGAAACTCAATCATTTGCCGCTAGCACCTCGGGCTCGATCCAGAACATCAGCTTCAAAAAAGACGGTGTCACGGTATCAAGCTTCACCCTCAAGGATCTGATCGGTGACGGCACTGGCAGTAAAATTACTGTCACCCACAACGGCGGCGAACTTGCTCCATCGCTCTTCCTCACTGTCACCAACGCCGTAACCAACGCCGATAACACTGTGACGACTCGCACTTCTGCTTCGAAACAGATCTTCTTCAACTACACATCAGTCAATGACCTATCTCCCTCTCTCAGCCTCGGTGCCATTGCCGCAGTCAAGTCGGTGCCTCTCAAACTTCATACCGATTTCTTCTCCGCCACCGATGGTGACTCCCAGACCCAAAGCACCGATCTCACCTTCCGGGTCAGCAACACCACGGCCGGACGTTTCGTCAAAGATGGCAGCACCACCGTTGTTGCCTTCACCAAAAAAGATATCGAAGACGGCAAGATCACTTTCGTCGACGACGGCAGCGGCAGCAACCCCACTTTCAGCGTCAACGTCTTCGATGGCATTAATTCAAGCGCCAGCCAGAATGTGACCCTATCGCTGTCTCAAGACAGCAACACCCCGGCCCTCGCCCTCGGCAATTTCGTCGTCTCGGAAGGCGGCACCCTCACCCTCACCACCAAGATGCTCAACGCCACCTCCAGCCATAGCGTCGACGCTATGGTCAAAACCGTCTCCACCGCAAACCTCGCCTTGAACGGACTTCAAACAGTCAATGGCTACACCTTGCAGGACGGCGATCGGATCCTGGTAAAAGACCAGACCAATGCGACTCAGGACGGCATCTATCTCGTGCGATCCGGCGGTTGGGAGCTCGATACCGCGTTTTCAAGCACCTCGGCTGACTTGACCGGAAAGCTGGTGGAAGTCCAAAAAGGCACTGCCTCAGGCGACCTTCTGGTCCTCAGCGGCACTGTCGGTGCCAACTTGGCCAGCGCCCAGCTCATCAGCTTCAGCGTCAGCGATCGCAGCGGCGGCGTCTTCATGAAGGGAGATGCTGAAATTACTACGTTTACCCTCAGGGACGTCAAAGACGGACTCATCACCTTCAAGCATGACGGCAGTGAAAGCGCCCCGTCCTTCAAGATCAGCGTCAATGACGGCTCCGCCAGCTCCGCCGCCACGCCGGCACCGATCTCCTACACCGTCGCCAATGACAACACCCCCGTACTCAGCCTTGGACCCATCACCGTCGGCGAAGCCGCTTCCGTCACCATCTCCACGGCGATGATCAACGCCACCGATGCTGACATCCCGAGTCCCGCCGATTCCAGCTTCACCTTCACCGTCTCTGCCGTCACCGGCGGCAGCTTCAGAAAAGCTGGCAACACGGTCACCACCTTCACCCTCGCCGAAATCAAAGCTGGCAGCATCAGCTTCGTTCAAGACGGCAGTGAAACCGCGGCGACCTATAAGATCAAAGTCAGCGACGGCAGCCTCAGCAGCGCGGTCACGGAGCCTAACTCAATCACCGTCACCCCGATCAACGATGCTCCGACCCTGACACTGGGCGCCATCCCGGTCCTCAAAGGCTCGCCCCTCGTCATCAAAGTCGAGCATATCAACGCCGCCGATGTTGACGCTGAAACCACGGATGCGCAACTCACCTTCACCGTCTCGGCGGTCAAAGGCGGTGTGTTTAAACTGAAGTCAGAAGTCGATAGCGTTGTCACCTTCACCACCGTCACCAGCTTCACACTGGCTGATATCAAAGCCGATAAGGTCACCTTCGCCGATGACGGCACCGGCAACGGCAGCTTCACCATCAAGGTCACCGACAACGGCACCGCCGGCGTCGACAAGCTCTCCTCGGCTGAACAATCCGCTACGATCAGCGTCGGCACCAGCACCGATCTTCCCTCGCTTGCCCTCGGCAGCTTCGCCATCACCGAAGGCGGTAGCTTGGCTTTGACCACTGCATTGCTCAATGCCACCGCTAAGAACGGCGCTGCGGATAGTGCACTGATCATCAATGCCAGCGATGTCAAAGGCGGCAGCTTCGTCGTCAATAATAGCTACGTCTCGACCTTCACGATGCAAGACGTCAGGGACGGCAAGGTCAGCTTCTTCCACGACGGCAGCGAAGTCACTGCCGCCTTTAAATTGACTCTCACGGAAGGAGCCAATACCACCGTTGCGCAGACCGCAAATATCAATTACACTGCGGTCAACGACATCGTGCCGACCCTTTCGCTTGGCAGCTTCGCCGTCACCGAAGGCGCTACCGTTCTCATCACCACAGCGATGATCAACGCCATCGACCTTGATTCCACCTCCACCGACGCGACTCTCACCTTCACCGTCTCGGCACCTGCAGGCGGCAGCTTCAACAAGAAGAACGGCAACACCACAAGCACGGTCACCACCTTCACGCTGAAGGACATCAAGGACGGCAACATCAGCTTCGTCGCTGATGGCAGCGAGACTCAGCCGGCTTTCACGATTAAAGTTAGCGACAGCCTCAAAATCAGTGATCCACAGACCGCCACCTTCACCTTCACCAAGGTCAACGACGCCCCGGTCCTCGTCCTCGGCACCTTCCCGGTCGCCAAAGGCGTGCCCCTGAAGATCACCACCTCGATTTTCAACGCCACCGATGCGGAAGGCACCACCACCGATGCTGATCTGAAATTCATCATCGCCGGACTTAACAGCGGCAGCTTCAGGAAGACTGGTGTTAGTGAGCCAATCAGCGAATTCACCCTCGCCGACATCAAAGCCGGTAATATCACCTTTATTGAGGGCGGCAAGAAACCGGTCTTCTCGATCAAGGTCTCCGACGGCGCCGCGGTCAATCCCGCCGAATCCGCCGCCAAAATCGTTGAAGCCAGCTACTCCACCAGCAGCGCACCGGCCATGAGCCTCGGCGCCTTCGCCATCACGGAAGGCGGCACCCTGACGATCACCACCTCCTTGATCAATGCCGCGGCCTCGGTCGCCGACACGGCAATCTTCTTCTACGTCAACTCGGTCAGCGGCGGCAACTTCAATCTCAAGTCCGGCAGCACCAACAACCTGACGCGCAGCTTCACCCTCAAGGACATCAAGGACGGCAACGTCTCCTTCATCCACGATGGCAACGAAGCCGCGCCGAAATTCTCCCTCAAGGTCAGCGACGGCACCCACGTCTCTCCGGTGCAGAACGGCGCCATCACCTACACCGCAGTCAACGACGCCCCCCCGATCATCGCCACCATCGGCAATTTCAAGATCACCGAAGGCACTTCGACGACCAGCCAGTACATCCGCATCGATCAGAAGCTGCTGAAAGCCACTGACGCCGACTCCGGCACCCTCAACTCCGCTCTGGTCTTCAACGTCTCCGCGGTCACCGGCGGCAGCTTTGTCCGACTCACGGATCAGAAGGGCAATTACGCCCCGGTCACCAGCTTCTCGCAAGCTGAAATCCTGTCCAAGAAGATCTTCTTCCTGCAGAATGGGCAATCCGTGGTCCCGACCTTCAATGTCAGCGTCAGCGACGGCTCCAGGACCTCGGCCACTCATTCCATCCGCTTTGAATTCAAAGATGTCAACGACGCTCCGGTCACCAGCCTGAACAACTGGGGCTTCAACTCCGCCGAGGGCTCTCGCAGCCTGGTGCTGAAGAAAACTCATCTCACCATCAAGGACGATGAAGTCAGCGATAATACCAAGCTGAGCTTCACGGTCAGCTCGGTCAAAGGCGGCAGCTTCCTGAAGACCGGCGTCACCGGCGCGATCAAGACCTTTAGCTTGAAAGACGTCGAAGACGGCAAGATCAGCTTCCAGCACGATGGCACCAGCAAAGCCTCCTTCACCCTCAAAGGCTCCGATGGCGAATTGAGCAGCAGCGTCAGCCAAGGCCTCTTCTTCGGCATCGGCAACGGCGCCAGCGCCAGCGGCAGCAAAATCGACGAGACCTTTGTGGTTAACTCGAAAACCTTCGCCTCGATCAAAGGCGGCGCCGGCACCGACACGATCTGGTTCGGCAGCGGCGTGACCGGCAGCGTCGACCTCACGACCATCGACAACAGCAAGATCACCGATATCGAAGCGATCGACCTGAACAGCGCCGCCATCACCCTCACACTGAATCTTGATGAAGTGAAAGCGCTGTCCTCAAGCAGCGATCTGGTCCGAATCCACGGCGAGGCAGGCAACACCGTCCTCATCTCCGATCTGAACACTTGGAGCAAGGGCGCCAACGTCACCGGCAGCACCGGCATCGAGTACTATCACTACACCAACGGCGATGCCACCCTCGACATCCAGAAAGAAATCACGGTCAACGCCGCTCCAACCTTCTCCCTGCGCACCTGGGACTTGGTCCAGAGCGGCAGCTTCGCCCTCAACAACACCCTGCTGGCCATCAACGACACCGACACCGCGAGCAGTGCCAACATCAGTGTCCTAGCCAGCGCCGTCACCGGCGGCAGCTTCCGCAAATCCGGCGTTGAAGGAGCGATCACCACCTTCACCCGCGAAGACCTCGAAGCAGGCTCGATCAGCTTCCTCCAGGACGGCACCGACAAGGTCAGCTACACCCTGAAAGTCAAAGACAACACCGGCCTCGAAAGCAGTAGTGTCACCCGCACCTACGAATTCGGACTCGGCAACGCTGAATCCGCCACCGGCACCGCCGATGCCAACACTTTTGTCATCACCAGCTCGACCTTCACCAAGATCGATGGCCTCGCCGGCAACGACACGGTGCGCTTCGGCAGCGGTCTCACCGGTGTCTTCGACTTGACCACTCTCGCCGACACTTTGTTTAAAGATGTCGAAATCTTTGAGCTTGCCGGCACGACCAGCATCCTCAAGCTCAATGTCGCCGAAGTCAAAGCCCTGTCGAGCACCACTGACCGCCTCATCGTCCGTGGCGACTCGCACGACTCGCTTCAGATCACTGATTTGGCGAGCTGGAGTCGCGGCAGTGATGTGACGCGGGAGAGCATTCTCTACAGCACCTACACCAATGCCGGGGCCACTTTGGAGATCCAGAAGGACATCAGCATTCTCTGAAGCTGAAGAACTTTTCACTTCCAAACGCTGGATCTAACGCTTTCCGCATTTCCTGTTCACGACTATTCAACAAGGCCCATCGAATGACTTTCATCGAGCTTACCGCAGGTTTCTTCTTAGCCGCCTGCCCGGCCATCGCCCAAGAGACGCCACCACCACCGCCACCGCCACTTGTGACCGATGCCGCACCGCAATCCGCCGCCGCACCGACCAGCACCTTGGCCGACTGCGTTCGGCTCGCCCGGGCTTACTCCCCGGGACTGAAATCCGCCGCCGCCGTCGCCGCCGCCCGCGAGCTGGAACATCAGGCCTCGCAATCGCAATGGCTCCCCACCCTTGATGCCGACGCCCGCTACGGACGCGAAGGGACCTCGTCGCCTTTCACCCGCCGCTCTTCCGACGCCGCTCCCGGCCGTGCCGCCGTCGTCGGCCAAGACCGCCAATGGCGTTGGGCCGGCAGCGTCGGACTCACTGCTCGCCAATTGCTTTACGACGGCGGACGAGTCGACTCCGACATCGAAGCCAGCGGCCTCACTGCCCAGCAGGCAAAACTGGAAAAGAAAAACAACGAAGAAGACACCGTTTTTGAAGCCGTCAGGGCCCACATCCGTCTCTTCGATGCCCGTCAGCAAGTCGAGATCCAGACGGCCACTCTGGCGTCCTTGAGCGCCTTAGAAGTTCTGGTTCGCCGCCGCGTCGAGGAGAAGGCCGAGGAAGGAGCTTCCTTGATCCAGGTGAAAGGCCGCATCGCCCGCTCGAAATCCGCCTTGATCGGCACCCAGGCCGAATTGTTGTCGGCAGAATCGGATTACGATCGCGTCACCGGCGTCCGTCCCGGCCCCCTTAGCTACGAATTGGGACCAGAGCGCCAATTCAAGACCAAGGAAGAAGCCCTCGCCGCCGCTGTCACTCACCCGGCCATTCAAGCTGCAGTGCTCTCCGTGGCGGAAGGCGAAGCCCGCTTGAAAGGTCGCGAATCCTCGCTGAAGCCCCGAGTTGCGGCCGAATTGAGCGCCCGCGAACGCAGTGATGATAACGCCAGCAACGGCGACACCACGGTCTACGGCGCCTACCTCACCGCCGAATGGAACCTCTATCGCGGCGGCGGCGATGTCAAAGCCATCGAAGCCGGCGTCCGGCTCATCGATGCCGCCGAAGCTCAACTGGTCGGGACGCAACGCAAGGTTTTTCAGGAACTCATCGACACATGGAACCAACTGCTCGCGGCGGAAGAACAGACTTCCCTGGCGATTGAGCAGGAGGATTCGGCGCAACAGACCTTCAAGGTCTACCAGGAGCAATACAAAGCTTCACGTCGTAGTCTTTTCGACTTGCTTAACATCACTGAAGAACTGGCACAGTCGCAATCCGCGAGCCGCAGCTCAAAAAACCGTCTCGCCTTCTTGCGCTACCGTCTTATAGGCGCCATCGCCCAGCTCGCCGAATGCTTCCCGGAAGAAGCCAAAGCTCCCACCACCACTCAACCTGCCAAGCCGTAAACAAGGACAATTATGGTCGCCACTGAACCGAAAGCTCCCGAGATGGAAAAAGTCGATCCCGCCCATCGCGACGACCTTGCCCATTGCCTCGCCCTGATCGCCCGCACCGAAGGCCGTCTCTACTCGATCAACGCCCTGAAAGATGGCATCCCGCTGGAAGGCGGCATGATCACCACCAACACCTTCTTCCGCTGTGCCGCCCGCGCCGGCTTCAAGTCGGAACTGGTGCAGCGCAAACTTGATGACATCCCCGGTCATGTCCTGCCCGCCATCCTGGTCCTCAAAGACGGCGGCGCAGCCCTCCTTATCCAGCGCAGCGAAGGCCACTGCCGCCTCCTTTATCCGGAAGGCGAAACCGGCCGCGATGAAGTCCGCGCCGAAGCCGAATTGGCCGAAAGCTACACCGGTCAGTGCCTCTACCTGAAAGACATGTTCGAGTCGAAAACCACCGCAGAAGAAGCGGTGGAAGAACTCTCCGGCGACCCGAAATGGTTCAGCAAGGCGGTCTTCCGCTACAAGGCTTTGTACAGTAATGCGATCTTCGCCACTCTGCTGATCAATATCTTCAGCCTCGCCTCGACCATTTACATCATGAACGTTTACGACCGCGTCGTCCCTAATGGTTCGAACGCCCAGAACACGCTCTGGGCCCTGGCAATCTTTGTCACCATCGTCTATGTCTTTGATGCCGTTCTGAAAGTCATTCGAGCCCGCCTGCTGGATACCGCCGGCAAACGATCAGACATCATCATCTCCAGCTCCCTCTTCTACAAGCTGATGAACATGCGCATCGGTAGCCGCCCGAAGAACTCCGGCAGCTTCGCCTCGGTCTTCCGCGACTTCGACTCGGTGCGCGACTTCTTCAGCTCCTCCACCATCACCTTCTTCGCCGACCTGCCATTTGTCTTCATCGCCATCTTCGTCATGTGGTTTATAAGCGGCCCGCTCATCATCACCCCGATCATCGCCGGCATCCTCACCGTCATCATCATGTTCATCTCGCACCACAAGATGAAAAAACTTAGTGCGGAACAACTGAAATCTTCCGCCTATAAACACGGCATGCTGGTCGAAGCTATCAGCATCCTAGAACGGGTTAAACTGGTCCGCGCCCAAGGCTGGCTGATGCGCCGCTGGGAACGCGCCACCGCCGAACAGGCGATCCAAGGGCAAACTTTGAAAGACCTCAGCTCAAATTCGATGTTCGCCGTCGGCTTCATCCACCAGATGGCCACCGTCGTCATCGTCATTCACGGCGTCTTCCTCATCTGGGGCACCAACGGCCATCCTGAAATGACCCAAGGTGCGCTCGTTGCTTCGGTGATTCTTCTCGGTAAAGTCCTCGCTCCCTTGAGCCAAGTCACCGGCCTGATGGGCCGCCTCAACTCGACCCAGGAAGCCCTGAAAAACGTCGGCGAATTCATGGCCGCTCCGGTCGAGCGTCCGCCCGACGGCTCGCTCTGCTCCCGCCCGGTCATCCGCGGTAATATCAAATTCGAAAACGTCTCCTTCGCCTACCCGTCCAACACCCCGGGCATGCAGATGGGCGCTCCCAAAAAAGCCCTCGATGGCGTCACCTTCGAGATCAAACCCGGCGAACGCGTCGGCATCCTCGGTCGCGTCGGCTCCGGTAAATCCACCACCCTGCGCCTCATCTCCGGTCTCTACGATCCCACCGAAGGCCGCATCACCATGGATGGCACCGACCTGCGCCAGATCGACCCGGCTGACTTGCGTTCTTCGATCTCTTTTGTCCCCCAGATGTCGATGCTCTTCAACACCAGCATCCGCGAAAACCTGCTGATGGCCAACCCCGCCATCACTCAGGGCGAACTGCAGGAAATCCTCGAGCTCACCGGCGCCATCGACGTCGTCACCTCGCAGCCGCAAGGTCTCGACCGCCAGGTCGGTGAACAGGGCCAAGCCCTCTCCGGCGGCCAGCGCGACATGCTCTCCACCGCCATGGGACTGGTCAACCGCGGCAACCTGCTCCTCCTCGATGAACCCGGCACCTCGCTCGACCAACAGGCCGAACAGCGTCTCCTCGCCGGCCTCAACAAGTTCTCGCAAGGCCGCACTCTGGTGCTGTGTACCCACCGCCCCAACTGGCTCGGCCTGGTCACTCGCCTGATCATCATCGACGGCGGCAAAATCGTCGCCGATGGCCCTCGCGATCAAGTGCTCGCCGCCCTCAACAAGAACAGCAATCGCCCCGCTGACGGCTCCAACCCCCAGACCGGTAACTGATCATGAGTAAACAAATCGACGACACCACCTACTCCACCGCGCTCTCTGAGGCGCTGATGCGCAAGAGCGCCTGGGGCACCGCCATGACCGTGATCTTCATGGCCGCCTTGACGCTCGCCATCATCATCTGGGCCTGCGTGTTCAAGGTCAACGAACTCAGCCGCGGCATCGGTCAGGTCATCTCGACCAAGCCGCTGGTGCCGATCCAGAACCAAGAGGGCGGCATCCTTGCCGAACTCAAGGTTTCGGAAGGCAGTGAAGTCAAGGCCGGCGAAGCTCTGCTGGTGATTGACAACTCCGAGCGATTGACCCAATACTCCGAAGCCATGTCTCGCAAACTCACCCTCTTGGCTGAACGCGCCCGCCTCAGCGCTGCGATCAAAGGTGAGACGAGTCTGACCTTGCCCGACGACGTCAAGACCGGTAGCCCCGATGTCTATGCCAAAACTCTCAGTCTCTTCAACACTGAGCGTCTAGAACTCAAAACCAAGGAAGAGTCGATCCTCAAGGACATCGCCAGCACCGAACTGGCGCACGATGAAAACCTCTCCGCCCTCTGCCGCCTCGAAGCAGAATTGCTCGGCAACATTCCGGTCTTCCCGGAAGCGCTGAAGCAACGCGCCGCGAAAACCGTCGCCATGGATGCCGCTTACGCCGCCAACCGCAAAGCCAAGCTCGATAACGAAGTCAATACCTTGACCCGCAGCCTTGACTTCATGCAGAAGCAATGCGACACCTACCATCGCCTCGAAAAGGAAGGCGGCATCTCCCTGATCGAAGTCAATAACATCGAGCGCCAGCTCAACGACGCCCGCGGTGAGCTTGCCGCCAAGCGCAACCAGTTCCTCGTCGAAGCCGGCTACGAACAGAAAACCCGCCGTCAGCAGGCGCTCGAACAGGAGAAGGAAATCATCACCCTAAAGAGCCGCCTTGCTGATTTGCGCGAATCGCGCATCCGCGAACACTCGGAAAAGCTCAAAGAAGCTAACTCCGAGTTCGAAGCCATCACCCAGCGCCTCGCCGGCTTCACCGACGTCAAACGCCGCGCTAGTATCTCATCTCCCGTCGATGGCGTCATCCGTAAGCTCAACTTCAAATCGCTCGGCAGCGTCATCCGCCCCGGTGATGTGATCATGGAAATCGTTCCGACAGAGCAATTCCTTATCGAAGCACGAGTTGAACCGAAAGATGTCGGTTTTATAAAGCGTGATATGAACTGCGTCATCAAATCCACCTGTTTCGACTTCTCCATCTACGGCAGCATCCCCGGCACGGTCACGTGGATTTCCCCCGATGCCGAACATGACGAAAAATCCGGCGCCTCTTTCTACCGCATCAAAGTCAAACCAGCAGGCACCACATTCGGCATTCCTGGCCACAAACACTGTGCGGAGATGTTTACCGGTATGCAGGCCGAAATCAACATCCTCACCGGTGATAAAACCGTCATGCAATTCCTCCTCAAACCCTTCATCAAGGGTAAAGACGAGACCTTAACCGAACGCTGAAGTCTTCTTGTCGAGAGCAAAAACCGCAGCCGCAAGGCTGCGGTTTTTCCTGTCCGGGCTTCTGGCGGATTTTCTGCTGTCGCCCTGAGCTTCAAAAACACGGCATTTGTGCTCAAAATCAGCTCGCCACTAGAGTCGTCTCGGTGTTTTTCTTAGGAAAGCACCATCTCTGCCGCCGCAAGTCCTTGCAGCCTTGTTAGACTCGGCTATTCTAGGCGCCGCAGCGGCACCAGTCGCCGTTGCCGCAATCTTTGCTGAGCCGGGATTTAATCCAGGCAGCGGTAGCGACCACAATCGAAGAGATCCGGAGCATAGTTGATGTCCAATAAGTTGTTCATCGGCGGCCTCAGCTGGGGCACCACTGAAGACGGCCTGAGACAGGCCTTCGCCCCCTACGGCGAAGTTGCCGAAGCCAAAGTCATTCTGGACCGCGAAACCGGCCGCTCACGCGGCTTCGGTTTTGTCGCCTTCGCCAGTCACGAAGTCGCCCAGTCTGCCCTCGACAAAATGAACGGCGCCCTCATCGATGGGCGCCCCATCCGCATCAGCTTGGCTGAGACGCGCCCGGAAGGAGATCGCGGTCCCCGTCCTCCTCCCCGCGAAGGTGGCTACCCTCCTCGTGAAGGTGGTTTCCCGCCCCGCGAAGGTGGCTTCCCGCCCCGTGAAGGCGGCTTCAATCGCGGTCCCGGCGGCCCTGGTGGTCCCGGCGGCTTCGGCGGTCCCCGTCCCGGCGGCTTCGGCGGCCCTCGTCCCGGCGGCTTCGGCGGCCCACGCGGTGGCGACGACGATTTCCGTCCCGGCGCTTTCGATGCTCCTGCCGCAGATGAATGGAGTGACGATCGTCCCCGTCGCGAATACCGTGAGCCGGTCGTTCCCAAGGAAAATCCCAAGGACGAACGATTCAAGGATGGCGCGGATGAAGCCGTGCTCAATTCCAAGAAGACCCGCCGCAAGAAAGATCACTGGGAAAAAGATGACGAGGACGACTTCCGTTAATTCTCGCCTCTGAGCTCTCAAAACCGCCTTCTCCGGAAGGCGGTTTTGATTGTACATACGGGAGTCAGGAGTCAGGAGTCAGGAGTCCCCTGTACACCCACTCCCTCGTGCGCAAAAAACCGCCCCCTTTCGAGGGCGGTTTTTTGACGATACAAAGGCTCAGCGGGCGCCGGGGCGCTTCGGTGGCGGGCGACGGCCCATCGGCTCGTCACTGAGGATTTCCGAGTCGGGACACAGCCACATGCTGGGCAGGTCGTCGCGGCTACCGCGCCACAGCGATTCGAGGTTGTAATAACGACGAGTGTCGGGGTTGAGGATGTGAAGGATGACCGAACCGTAGTCCTGAACCACCCACTGATTGCCGGCGGCGCCGTCAGTGTTGAGGGGGTAACGGCCTTGTTTGATCAGGACTTCGCGGACGTGGTCAGCGATGGCGCGAAGGTGCGGTTCGCTGTTGCCGGTGCAGACGATGAAGAAGTCAGCCAAGCTGGATCTTCCGGTCATGTCGACGACGTTGATGTCGACCGCTTTGGTTTCATCGCAGACGCGAGCGATGATTTTAGCGGTTTCCGCGGAGCTGCCGCTGGGGATGGTGGGGTCTTCGCTCATGTGGGTCTCAGTTCTGGTAAAGCTTGTTTTGGGCGATGTATTCAGCGACGGCCGGCTGGGTCAAACCGGCGACGTCCTGGCCAGCCGCGGCGAGGCGGCGGATCTCGGTCGAGGAATGGTCAAGATTGACGCTGTCGACGAAGGTGATCAAGGTACAATCTTGCAGGGCATTGAAGAACTGCGAGATGCGGGTCTTGAAATATTCCTGGCCGAGGAGCGGCAGGAGGAGTTTCTGGAGTTCGTCGACCTGTTGGCGGGCGGCAGCGCTTTCCACCATCTGGCTGAATTCCGGACGCAGCTGGGTTTCCAGGCTGTCAATGAAGTTGGCGACTTTGTCGCGCAAGGTGCTCCAGTCTTCCGAGCAGAGGGGACGGAGGAGCTCGAAGGCATCGCCTTTGCGGCGTTCGCAAGCGGCCTTGATGAAGGATTGGCGCAGCTCGTCGACGTGGATGTCGCGGCAGCGGTCGGCATTGCGCAGAACGAAGGCGCGGGCGCGGTCAACGACGATCGACAGGTCGTAGGCGGGCGACACGACTTGGGCGTGTTGCGACAAAAAGGCGGAAAGGGCCAGTTGGAAGCCGCGCTGCTCGAAGAGGCGGAGGATGCCGCCGTCAGGTAGGCCGACGCGGCTCAAGGAGGAGCCATAGGTGGGCGGCAATTTGTCCATGACGAAGTTGCGGACGGCCTTGCGATGCCCCGGGCGGGAGAAGACGATGAGGGGGTAATCGCGCAGGATGTGTTCGTACTGATGCCAGCTGTCGAACTCGATGAAGTTATCCATGCCGAGCATCAGTGAGAAGCGGCGACCGGGCATGGCGGCGGTGAAGGCGCGCAGAGTGCTGATGGTGTAGGAGGTGCGGTAGTCGTTTTCGAGTTCGTAGTCGGAAACGGCGAAACGCGGCTCGTTGGCGATGGCCTTCATCAGCATCTCGGTGCGGACTTTGCCGGAGCTGATCTTGCGATCGCTTTTGTGCGGCGGTTTGCCGGCCGGAACGAAGAAAACTTCGTCGCTCAAGCCATGATCAAGGATCTCTCGCGCCAGCGAAAGGTGCCCATCGTGAATGGGGTCGAAGGTGCCGCCAAAGACGGCAGTCCGTAAGGTCCTGCTTGGATTCATGTGAAAGAGCTTTCCTGGAAAATTTGAGCCGCAACTTAGCCGGAAAGTCCTTCTTGGCAATCTGCTGCTGAGTTATTTCGGGGAATTCCCCCTAGGGCGAGGCTCCTTGTCAAGTCAGCTCTCGTCAAAAACCAGTCAGGACTTTCTTTGGCCGCAGCCTGATGCAAGCTAAGGACGAAAGCCCGGCGTGATGATACTTTTGGCCCAGCATTTCAAAAAACCAAAAACCATTCCCCAAGGAAAATCATGATCAAATTGCAGCAAGGCCAAGTTTGGAAAAAGGGCAGCTCTTTCATTCGCATCGTTCACCTCGAGCGTCTTTCAGTCGAATACAAAGAACTGGCCGACATCACGACCATCGACGGCACTCACCACACCGCCACCAAAAAAGAATTCTGCCGCCTGATCAAGGACGCAGTGATCTTTAACCCTCCCGCTCCTCCGGCGCCGAAAGCCTGATTGATCATTTTGCATTCTATAAATTTAGGCATTTAAGTCATCTGGCTCGGGAGTCATAGAGTTCTTCGTTTTGAGCTCAAGTTTGTCGTCCCGGCTTCAGCCGGTGTGTTCTGTTCCGAACGCAATTTGAGCACAACAACCGGCTGAAGCCGGGAC
>JAYTMY010000099.1:0-3017 GCA_043748535.1 Lentisphaeraceae bacterium
TTATTAATATAAACTTTACCTCTCGCATGGAGCGCCAACGCTAAGCCTGGGTCAGGACCATTTCGAGCATGCGCCTGCGGTATGTGGGTATTTAGGTCGAACAAAGCCTCGCTCTGTGGAGAAAATGCAAGAAGAAAGCGAACATTGTCATCGTCCTCGACAAATCCGGCAGCATGAAGGCCGAGGGCCGCATGAACGGCGCCCGCGACGGCGCCATCGAAATGCTCAAGATGCTCAATGATAAAGACTCCGTTTCCATCCTCAGCTTCGACGACAAGCTCGGCTGGATGGTCCAGAACGGCGCCGTCGCCACCGAGCGTGATAAACTGCAGCAACGGGTCAAAGCGCTCTTCCCCGGCGGCGGCACTGCCCTCTACGACGCCACTCTCGCCGCCCATGAATTCCTGCAACAGAACAAGCAGCCCAACAGCATCTCCGCCGTCGTCGTCCTCACCGACGGCGAAGACACCAACAGCAAGACCAAATACGAAGATCTCCTCACCAAGATCAAGACCGATTACGAAACCCGCGACACCCGCGTCTTCACCATCGGCTACGGCGCCCAGGCGCAAAAGGACAAACTGACCGGCATTTCTGACGCCACCGCCGCCAAGAGCTACACTGGCGACACCAAGAACATCCGCCAGATCTTCCGGGAAATCTCGACCTTCTTCTAATGACTGACCTCCCATCATTCCTCGCCCGCTTCACCGATGCCTCCCTCGGCATCCACTTGCGCCGCGAAGCCCTGCAAGCGGCTTGTGATCTCGCTCTCCGCCAGGAGGACCTGATCGCCAGCTTCCTGGCCTTCCCGCCTTCCGACGACGCCTCCCTGCGCCGCCGCCAGATCGAACAGCTCAGCCGCCTCTTCCCGCGCCCCGTCGCGGCCTCCCGACTGGCGGAATTCCTCCAGACTGAAGAGGACGTTTCGGTCAAACGCGATCTCGTCGTCGCCCTCGGCCGCAGCTCCTGTCCTGAACACATTGAGATCATTCGGCCCTTCTGCAAAGCGCCTTCCTACAGCCTTTCCTGCGCCGCCGTCGAAGCGATCGAGGAGCTCGAAAAGCTGCAATCTCCCGAAGAGCCTCGCATCCGCTTGCGTGCCGCCAGCGCCGCCGCTGTCGTCACCGAAGCCCGCGCGGAAACCGCAAAAGCCCCAGAAGAACCCGTCCTCAAAGCCCGCCCGGTGGCCCCTCCGCCGCCCCCACCGCCAGCACCTGAACCACCACCTCCTCCTCCGCCGCCGGCTGCGACTGAGCCTCCACCCCTTCCACCGCCTCCGCCGCAGCGGCGCGTCGAGCCTGCCCCTGTGCCGCAAAAATTGCCGCCGCCAGCCGCTGCCGCCAGCCCTAAGATCGGCTGCTATATCTTCGGCGGACTCATCGCCGCGACTTTCTGTCTCGTCGCCTTCGCCGCCTTGGTTTTCCTTCGTCAGCCGAAGCAGCCGATGGAGCCAAGCGTAGCGCCGCCCAAGGTCGCTCCAGTCGCCAAGATTCCGGTCGCACCTCCACGCGTCATCGCCGCTCCCGTTCAGGATCCGCCGGAAGCGCAGCTCCCTTGGCAGCCGAATCAGGCCTTGCCGGCTTTGACCCTGAAAATCTTGTGCAGCAGCGAGAAAAAAGCCTGGCTCGACTGGGCCATGGAGGAATTCCGCCGCAGCCGCGCCGGCGCTCAGATTAACTTCGACGTCGACTACCTCGGCTCCACCGAGGCTCTCCGACGCCTCAATGCCGGTGAAGCATGCCATCTCTTCCTGCCTGCCTCCAGCCTGCAAAAACAGGAGATGCCGCCGCAATCCATCCAGCTGGGCGTAACCCTCGTCCGTTCTCCCATGGTCTACCTCTTCTGGGACGACCGCTACCAGGCTTTCCTGAAAAAATTCGGCCGCGTCGATGCCCACAGCCTTCGACAAGCTCTCGTCGCCTCGGATTGGCAGATGCTCGGTGGCCCCGCCGAATGGGGCTATTTTAAATTCTCCTTCGCCGCCCCCTCCAGCTCCAATTCCGGACTTTGCGCCTGGCTTCTCCTCTGCCGCGACTTCTCTGCCGGCGAGGTCTGGACTCCTGCCCGCATCCAGGAAGCCGCCTATCAGGATTTCCTGGTCGACATGAATCACGGCATCAAAGAAGGCGCCAGAACTTCTGATGCCATGATCCGCGACATGCTGCTCAAAGGCCCCTCCTCCTACGACGCCGTCTGCGTCTACGAAAATGTCGCCTCAATCGCCGTCCATGCCCCCAATCGCTGGGGCCGCCTCGTCATCATCCGCCCCGACAAGACCCTCGTGGCCGACCACCCCGCTCTGCTTCTGCGCAACGCCAGCACCACCCCACGGCACCAACAAGTTGCCCGCGCCTTCCTCGGCTTCCTCCTCGCGAAGCAGGCCCAGGACCAGGCCACCGAACTCAGCTTCCGTAGCAACAACGCGCCGATGGAAGGCGCCAGCTTCCCCTTCCCCGGACTGGACGAGGCACGCCTCCTCGAAAGCGTGTTGAAGAAACCTTGATTTTTGCTCCCCCTGATCGAGGCGACTGCGAAGCTACCTGTCAACCTAAAAACCGCAGCAGAGGAATGGAACCGGGTTGAAAGGTTGAAAGGTTGAAACGCAAGTGCATGAACAACAGCAACAAAAGACGACTCTAAGAGCATCGCTCAGGGGCGGCGAAGATGACTGCCGAAGCTTTTCTTCATAGTCGTTAGTTGTTGCTGTTGCAGCTAATCATTTCAACCTTTGAACCTTTCAACTGCGGTTTTTAGGGTGAAGCTAAAAACCGCGGTTTTTTAGGTTGCAGCGGGATTCGGAAGTTGAGCTTGCGCTCAGCTTGCGAATCCAGATTGAGCGGCAGGCGCATGTCTGCCAAACAGAAATCCGAAGTGGCGGACCACTTCGGATTTCAGATCAAAAAAGCTTGCTTCAGCCTAAAAACCGCAGCAGCGCAGGACTTTCCGCGACCCTTTCAGGGTCAAAAATCATAACTCATTCCAACCCAGGGTGTCGCCGATGCGGCTCAACCCTG
>JAYTMY010000100.1:0-26779 GCA_043748535.1 Lentisphaeraceae bacterium
GCCTTGATCCAGCTCGCTCGCCTGCAGCGCTTGGGCCGGGGCCAGAAGGTTCATTTCTCGAACTTTCTTGCCGCGATCCGCAGCCACATCGTCGCTCCCGTCAGCATTGATCTCATCTTCGAATCGATCTTAGTCGTCACCGCTTCGACGATGTCCCAGACTGAACCAAAAACTGGGGGCGGTTGACGACAAAACTTCGCCTCAAAATCCGCTATTTTTCAACTCACTGGGCTTCCCTGCATCCGGTGTGAGGCGTCTTGGATACGCGTGCTCACCGCCCGTGTCTTCGTCAACCGCATCTGGGCCCTCTACATGGGCGCCCCCCTGAGCAACAAAGCTGGCGACTTCGGCTCACAAGGCGAGTTCCCCTCCAATCCCGACCTCCTCGACCTCCTTGCCGCCGACTTCATGAAGGACTGGTCGGTGAAAAACCTGATCCGCGCCATCGTCCGCACCGAGGCCTACCAGCGCTCCTGCGTCACCGCTCCGAAGCAGCTGAGCGCCGATCCGCAAAACCGTCTCTACGCCCGCCAAAGCCCGCGCCGCCTCGAGTCGGAATTCATCCGCGACCACGCCCTCGCCGTCTCCGGCCTCCTCGTCGATGAACAGGAAGGCCAGCAGTCCTATCCCTACCAGCCCGCCGGCTTCTACGCCTCGCTCAACTTCCCCACTCGCGAATACCCGGTCAGCCAAGACGATCAACAATGGCGCCGCGGCGTCTATATGCACTGGCAACGCACCTTCCTGCACCCCTTCCTGCAAAACTTCGACGCCCCCAACCGCCAGGACTGCACCCCCCTGCGAGCTCGCTCCAACACCCCGCTGCAAGCTCTCTCCCTCCTCAACGACCCGCAGTTCGTCGAGGCCGCCAGCTTCTTCGCCCAACGCATCGAACGCGAAGTCCACGGCGACGACGAAAGCCGCCTCCGCTGGGCCGTCAAAACCGCCCTCGGCCGCAACGCCTCGGCCGACGAAATCGCCGCGCTCCTCAAGGTCCGCCGGCTCGATCTTGCGACCTACGCAAACGACCCCGCGGCCGCCGCCAAACTCCTCGGTGCCGGCCTCGCCCGCCGCCCCTGGGACGCCGATCCCGCCAGCATCGCCTCCTGGTCCGGCGTCGCCCGCGCCCTGATCAACTCCAGCGAATTCATCACGGTTTATTGAGCACTTCGCTCAGACCCAGGGTGTCGCCGATGCGTCTCAACCCTGGTCTAAAATCCGCAACTCCTTTGGAGTCAACAGAGTTTGAACCCAAACCCGTTCAACAGCGGTTTTCAGGTTGACTCCTAACTCATAACTCATAACTCTTAATTGCTCGAGGCCCCCATGAACCGCCGTCACTTCCTTTCCGCCTCCGCCCTCGCCGCCTGTGGCACACTCTTCACCGGCAGTGCTTTTGCCGCTGACATCGGCCGCCGCGGCCGCCCCGGATTCCTGGCCAAGCCGCATCACGCCGCCAAGGCCAAGCGGGTGATCTACCTGTATATGTCCGGCGGCCCGTCGCAGTTCGAGAGCTTCGACTACAAGCCGATGCTGGAAAAGATGGACGGCAAGCCGATGCCCGCCTCGGTCACCGCCGGGCAGCAATTGGCCCAGATCCAGGGACAGAAACTCAACTGCTTCGGACCCCGTTTCAAGTTCGCCAAACACGGTCAGTCCGGCGTCGAGATCTCCGACAAGTTTCCCGAACTCGCCAAGGTAGCCGACGAGCTTGCCGTGGTCCGGTCGCTCTTCACCGACCAGATCAATCACGACCCCGCCAACACCCTGCTCAACACCGGTTCGATCCTGCCCGACCGTCCCTCGATGGGCTCGTGGATCGACTACGCCCTCGGCGCCGATTGCGACGACCTCCCCGGCTTCGTCGTGATGGAATCGGTGAAAGGCGGCCAGGGCCAGCCCCTCGCCGGCCGTTACTGGGCCAGCGGCGCCCTGCCTGGCGTCCATCAAGGCGTCAAGCTCAACTCCCGCGGCCCGCTGGTGCATTTCTCCGGCAATCCCGCCGGCGTCAACAAAGAGCAGCAGCTCGCGGTCGCCGCCGCCTCCGGCGTCCTCAACCGCCACGCCGCGGCCGAATGGGCCGACATCGAAGCGACGACCCGCTCGCAGCAGCTCGAGATGGCCCTGCGCATGCAGGAATCCATCCCCAAGCTGGTCGACTTCAGCAAAGAGCCGCAATCGACCCTCGATCTCTACGGCTGCAAACCCGGCGACGGCAGCTTCGCCTCCAACTGCCTGATGGCCCGCCGACTGGTTGAAAAGGGCTGCCGCTTCATCCAGCTCTACCACCGCGACTGGGACCACCACGGCAACATCTCCGGCCAATTCCCGGTGCTCGCCGGCGTCGTCGACCGCGGCATCTACGCGCTGATCACCGACCTGAAGCAGCGTGGCCTTCTCGACGACACCCTGATCGTCTGGAGCGGCGAATTCGGCCGCACTCCGATGTCACAAGGCGGCAACGGCCGCGACCACCACATGAAGTGCTTCAGCGCCTTCATGGCCGGCGGCGGCATCAAAGGCGGCACCACCCACGGTTCCAGCGACGAATTCGGCTTCGCTCCCGCCGAGCATCCCCATCACATCCGCGACTGGCACGCCACCATCCTGCACCAGCTCGGGCTCGACAGCGAACAACTCAGCATCAAGCTCGACGGCCTCGACTGGAAGCTCACCGGGGTCGAAAAAGCTAAGGTGATCAAGCAGATTTTGAGCTAAGGGAACGCGGCCCGGCGGCGGCCGTGGCTCCCAGGGGCGCAACCCAGCCGGCAGGATGCCGACGAGCCCAGTGGGGGACCGCCAAACCAAGGCCCGCAGAGTGATCCGCGGGCCTTGGTCTGTCTGCGATGGCGCTTACTTCAGATCGCAGCCGGAGCCGATCTCCTGAGGAACGGCGTAAACGCCGCCCTCAACCTTGACCGGGTTGACGAAGTGCTTCTTGAGGTGCGGAATGTGCTCGAGGAAGAGCGGCTGGTGATCCATGCCGATGTGATTAAAAATCACTAGATGCTGGTGCAGTTGACCCATGTCGCCGACGTGGGGGACGACCGGGACGCCGGCCTTGCGGGACATCAGGCTGATGGCGAGGAATTCGCTGACGCCGGCGACGCGGACGGCGTCGACCTGGCAGAAGCCGAGGCACTCGAGCTGCAGGTAGTTTTTGAAGACGACGCGGTTGGGCACGTGCTCGCCGGTGGCGATGCGCTGGCGGCCGATGATGTTAGCCAAAGTTTTGTGGCCGAGGATGTCATCGGGGTGGGTGGGCTCTTCGACCCAGAAGGGGTCCATCGGCAGGAGCTCTTGGCAGACCTTGATCGCCTGCGGCAGGGTCCATTGCTGGTTGGCATCGACCATGACGCGGATGTCGGGACCGGCGACTTCGCGGACGATCTTGGCGCGGCGGATGTCGCGTTCGGATTCCTTCGAGCCGACCTTGAGCTTCATCGCGGTGAAACCGGCGGCGAGGGCTTTTTTGCAGTTTTCGCGAACCTGTTCGTCGGAGTAGTTGAACCAGCCGACGGAGGTGTCGTAGCCGGGGTAGCCGGCCGTGAGGACGCCGCGGCGGCTGTCGCGGGTCGGTTGCGCGTTGCGCAGAAGCGACAGCGCTTCCGAGGCGGGCAGGTAGTCCTCGAGATAGCTCAGGTCGAGGGTGGCGACGAGCTGCTCGGGGCTGAGGTCGAGGAGGAGCTGCCAGAGGGGGACGCCGCGCTTCTTGGCCCACAGGTCCCAGCAGGCGTTGGTGACGGCGGCGAGGGCGAGCTGGACGACGCCTTTGTGGGGGCCGAGCCAGCGGAACTGCTGTTCGTCGGCCATCTCTTTCTGGATGCGGCCGAAGTCGGCCATGACTTCCTCGATGTCGGTGCGGAGCAGGCGCTGGGCGTAGAATTCCGCCGCCTTGCAGACCAGGTCGTTGCCTTCGCCGAGGGTGAAGGCGAGGCCGGTGCCGACGTGACCGGAGTCATCATGCAGCAACAGGGTGGCGTAGGAGTAGATCGGGTCGCGGTGGATGGCATCGGAGCCATGGCCGGAGCCGATGGGGAAGCGGAGGTCGCGGGTGCTGACGGATTTGATCATGGGATACCTCGTTTCAGGTTTCAGGTTTCAGGTTTCAGGTTTCAGGTTTCAGGTTTCAGGTTTCAGGTTTCAGGTTTTAAGCTCAGAAATAGGGCCTATAGATTATCTAGGGCCTATTTTCCCGGCGCTGGGATTTCAAGCCTTGTAGCCGATCTCGCTGCCGCCGGAGACATGCATGATGTGGCCGGTGACGAAGGAGGCTTCGGGGGAGCAGAGGAAGAGGGCGGCGTTGGCGATCTCCTCCGGTTCCGCGCGGCAGATGCGGTAGTCGGTGATGTTGGCTTTTTTGATCGCGGCGAGCACTTCCGGCCAGACGGCGGCGTGCAGTTCGCGGTACTTGGCTTCCATCTCGGGTTTGAGCTCGATCACCGAGGCGTAGCAGGCGGCACCGGCGGGGCTGGTTTCGAGGTTGGTGGGGCCATGCACCGCGGCGGTTTTTGCGGGCACCGCACAAGAGGCGGCGGCAAGGGCGAGAAGAAGGGAGGCGAAGAGTTTCATTTGCTGTCTCCGTTTTAAGCTTTGTGGAAGATCAGTCCGATCTTGCGGGCGATTCCGCGTCAGCGGCTCAGCGGAAGACGCTGTAGACCACGGCGAGGATGACCAGGGTGACGGCCGAGAGGATGCGGGGATCGAGGGCGCCTTGCAGCGGGCCGAGGAGGGCACTCCAGGGCTTGTCCCAGCAATACTTGTCCGTGACTTCTTTGGCCGGGGCGGGAGTGGCGAGGCTGACGGCGAAGAAGACGATCGAGCAGATGACGAAGAGCCACCAAGCCTGCATCATGAAGCCGAGGTGAAACTGGCCGGTGAAGAGCTGATTGGCGACTTCTTTACCGTCGACCAGGTGAGTGCCCATGACCATGCCGGAGATGGCCGGGAAGTCGGTGACGAAGACGAAGGCCCCCATGGCGATGCCGACGGCGAAGGTGGCGAGGGCGGCTTTGGCGGTGCCGCGTTTCCACAGGACACCCCAGAAAAAGACGGCGCTGATCGGCGGTGCGAGGACCGCAATCTGGGCATTGATCGCCTCGAAGATGCTGGTGAATTTGTCGCCTTGCAGTGACCAACCGATGGCCACCAACATGCCGATGCCGGCGGTCCATTGACCGATGCGAACGAGCTGGTGATCCGTCGTCTGCGGCTTGAGGCGCTGGACGATGTCGACACTGACCAATGTCGCGATCGAATTCAGGGCGCCGGCGACGGTGCTCATCAGGGCGGCGAGCAGGCCGGCGATGACCAGGCCGCGCAGACCTTCGGGGAGGAGCTGGAGGATCAGAGTGGGCAAGGCGGCATTGGCGTCGGCCCCGATTTTATCCTTGAAGAGGACATAGGCGAAAACGCCAGGCATGACGATGAGGAAGAGCGGCAGAAGCTTCAGCATGCCGCAGAAGATGGCGCCGTTCTGAGCATCCTTCTGCGAACGAGCGGCGAGGACGCGTTGGACGATGGTCTGATCCGAGCACCAGTACCAGATGCCGAGCACCGGATAGCCGAGCAACATGGCGTACCAGGAGTAGTCGCCTTCGGTTTTGATCATCGACAGCTGGCCGGGGCGGGCGGCATCCTTGAGCTGCGCCAGCGAGCCGATGCCAACGTCGCTCATGGCCTTGAGGCCAAAGAGGAAGATCGCCAGGCAGCCCGCAAGAAGGAGCACGGTCTGAACCGATTCGGTGACAACGACGCCCTTGAGTCCACCAAAGACGGTGTAGAGCACGGTGATCCCCGAGATGATCAGAATCGCCACCGGGATCGACAGGCCGGGGATGAAGGTCTTGACCACTGCGGCGCCGGCGTAGAGCGAGACGCCGATGTGCACGAAGATGGCGCCGAAGATGCCCATCACCGCCAACAATGTGCGGCTGCCGGGACTGAAGCGTTTCTCAAGGAATTCCGGCAAGGTGGCGACCCGGCTCTTGAAGTAGAAGGGGGCGAAAACCAGGCCCAGCAGGATCAGGCAGAGCGGCGCCAGGCACTCAAAGTTGCCGGAGTCGCCGATGTTGCCCTTATAAGCCGAGGCGGCACAGCCGATCAGATGAACCGTCGAAATGTTGGTGGCAAACAAGGCCAGGCCGATGCTCACCCAGCCGAGCCCGCGCCCGGCGAGGAAGTAGCCCTCCGAACTCTCCGTGCTGCGCCGCCCGACCCAGAGGCCAAGCAGGGTGATGCCGACCAGATAACCGATGATGATGGTGAAGTCGAGCGTACTGAGCATCGGGGGACTCCTTGGGGGTTATTTCATTTGTAAAAATACTTTTCATGACAAAAAGCGCAAGGACTTCCCAAAATGATTTTCCCCCGCAGATTGGGGCGGAACAATCTCAGGAGAATTCAGCATGAGCGAAGACAAGCAGGATAGCAAGTACAAAGCCCCGGCCCTTGAAAAGGGGCTGGAGATCCTCAGTGAACTGGCCTTGGCGGAGCGTCCGCAGACCCTGACCGAATTAGCGCAGCGTCTCGGCCGGACGCAAGGAGAATTGTACCGCATGTTGATCGTCCTTGAGCATGCCGGCTGGCTGCGTCGCGACGATGCGGAGCGCTACACCCTGACCGGCAAGATGCTCGATCTGTCGCTGCGTCATCCGCCGGTGCGCCGTCTGCTTGATCTCGCCCTGCCCTTGATGCGCCGCTTCGCCGAAACCCACAGCCAGAGCTGTCACCTGACCCTGCCGCATCAGGGCGCCGGCCTGGTGGTCGCCTGTGCCGAGAGTCCGGCCGAGCTGATCACCATGGTCCGTCCCGGCGCCCGCTTGCAGCTCGTCGACAGCAGCACCGGACTCTGCCTGCTGGCCTTTGGCGACGAATCCCTTGGCGCAAGCGCCCTCGCGACCTTGGCGAAAAAAGAGCGTTCCGACCTGGAGAAACAGCTCAAATCCAGCCTGTCATCGGGCCATATTTTGCGTCCCAGCCGCCTCATTCACGGCGTCACCGACCTCTCCGTCCCCGTGCGTTGGAATTCCACCAGCCCCGCCTGGGCGGCGCTCAGCTGTCCCTGCCTTTTGCCTCCCGACGGCAAGACTGCGGCGGACTCTCTCTTGCCTGACTTGAAGGCTGCTGCGACCGAGCTGGCGCAGGCGCTGGGAGCGCATGGAGCGAGCTTGTGGTGAGCAACATGAAAACCGAAAGCACGATCCGCAACTGCCCTGTGAGCTTCAAGTTCCAGTGTCCGTTGAAATGGGAAGTCCTGCAAAGCACCGAAAATGCCGCGATCCGTTTCTGCGATCAGTGTCGCGAGAAGGTCTATTTCTGCGCGACTGACGAGGAGACGATCGAGCATGCCAGCGCCGGACATTGTATAGCGCGGGAGATGCCCAAAGAGAGCCAGATGCCATTGATGATTGGACGGCCAAAAATCGAAGATGAACGCCTGCAAATCCTCTCGAATCATCGCAGACGTCGCGAGCTTGAGATCAACGAAGCACTACAGAACTTGCCTTCGACCAGAAGCTGTCCTAAGTGCAGATATCCGATTCCTGATCACTACATCCGCTGCAAAGTCTGTGAATATTCGTGAGGTCTTCATGCGCCTGATCGCCGTCGCCGACACCCACAACCACCAATAAGACTTGCCTCTTAAAGCGGTTTCCAAGTGGCGTCAATGAGTGCGTAACGCGTGCGGATAGGATCTGGAACTGAAGGATTGTCTTTGTAGATCGGGAATCTAGGATCAATGGGCCTGTTGTCGGGCACTTTGGCGAGGATGCCGGTGATTTGCATCATCGTACCGTCGTTCAGTGCAGTAAGTTTATCTTTGAGTTGGATGAAGAGGTCGAGGACATAGACTTCGCCAGCTTTGGTTTTCAAGGCGCCACCAAAGAGAGTCAGTTTCTCGCCTAGGTGCTTAGGGTACTCGGAAGAGCAAGGATCGTGAATCTCGACCTTGCCGGCATCGAGAAAAGTAATGGAGCTCAGATGCCAATATTCTTGAGCATGGTAGTAGGTCTGTTGATGCTTTTTATAATCCCAGTAGTTGATGCCGGCGAGACGAGCGTCGCGGCTCCAGTCCAGTTCCAAGGTGGTGGAGTGGCCGGCGATTGACCACATCCAGTCTTTGGGCACCTTGCCTACAATCCCCATGATATGGCCGATGTCTCTTGCGCCTAGGAGAGCAAGAATTTTAAGGGCTGCAGCTTTCTCCATGCCGATGTGCAATTCATGGCGTTGAGGTCCATTGCATGCAGCTATCAGGGATAAAGGAAGACTTTGCAAGATTTGTCTGCGATTCATGGTGGTACTCCAAGCTTGTCGATGACTCAAAGATAACGCTAAGAGCCCGCGAGAAGCAAGTTTTTTGGCAATCATTCCAGTGGCGATCCCGCCCGCTTTGGTGCCGTCGCTGATGCGCACCCCGCCCGCCCAGCGCTAATCTTCCGGGCCTTCCGTGGTGGCACATTTTGTCCCGAGCGGGGAAGTGCTTCTGACCGGTGTTTTCAGCGCCGCTGCAGCAGTACGACGACCTGGCAGGCGATGCCTTCGCGGCGGCCCAGGGCGCCCATTTTTTCGGCGGTTTTGGCCTTCACTGAGATCTGGCTCGGGTCGCAGCCGAAAATCGCGGCGATAGCCTCGCGCATGGCGGGAATATGCGGCGCCAGTTTCGGCGCTTCGGCGATGACGGTGCTGTCAAGATTGACCAGTCGCCAAGGCAGGACCTGGGGCGAGGCGAGAACGGCGCTCAGCAGCTGACGGGAATCGGCCCCTTTCCAACGCGGATCCTGATCGGAAAACCACTGACCGATGTCGCCAAGGGCGAGAGCGCCAAGGACGGCGTCGGTGATGGCATGGAGCAGTGCGTCGGCATCGGAATGACCGGCAAGACCGAGCTCGTGGGGGATGGTAACGCCACCGAGGATGAAGGGGCGCCCGGAAACCAGCCGATGGGAATCACAGCCCTGGCCGATGCGGATCTCCATCGCGGCTTACCAGCCTTCGGAGAGCGAGATGACGACCTTGCCGGCGAGGCGGCGGCAGGCGACTTTCAAGGCTTCGCGGCGGTCGGATTGGAAGTCGAGGGACTCGACGAAGTCGGCTGACTCGCTGCGGCTGGTCTGCTTGATCAGGACATCCTTGCGGGTCTGAAGCTTGTAGTCGAAGTTCAAGTTGCTGCGATAAGAGTCGTTGCGATAGGTCTTGGCGCTATCCTTGTCGGTGGCCTTGTCGCCGCGGTGAAAGCCGACGCCTTGCTGCTTGATCTCGGCGAAGTGGCCGGTGATGATGACATCGGCTTCGTCGACGGCGACGAGGCGGAAGGAGCCGTCGTGCATGACCGCTTCTTTGAGGGCTTCGTTCATCAGGATACCGAGGCGGGGGTCTTCGCTGTCGTTGTCGATGGCGCCGATGGCAACGCTGCGGATCTGCGGGTGGGCGAGGGACTCGTGGTGATAGCCGCAGGCGGAGAAGCCGGCGACAACAACGAGCAAGGCAAGAACGAGCTTAAGGTTTCGGAGCATGGGTATCATCCTTCTCGATGGGGCGCAGGTCAAGGTCTTCGACGGGCAGGAGGAACTTGCCTTTCGACTCTTCGGGAGTCATGAGAATGCGGCGCAGGGTGCGGTCGCTGAGGTCGGTGGGTAGGTCGGCTTCATCGATCTGGCCCTGGCGGGCGGCGAGTTCTTTGCGTTTCTGCTCGAGCGTCGGCTTGAACTTCGGGTCGATCTTGGCGAGGAGTTTTTCCGCCTTGACCGCCCAGTCGGTGTCGTCGTATTTGAGAAGCAGCAGGTAGAGATAGCGCGAAGCGGCTTCGGGACGGTAGTGGACCGAGTCGCACCACTGGCCTTCCTTGAGGTAGAATTCGGCCAGAACGTAGAGGCGCTCGGCTTCGAGATTGTGAATCTCTTTCATCTTGATCTTGGCTTCTTCAAGCATCGGGTGCTTGCGGAACTGCTGTTGGAAGAAGCTGAGCTGGTTGCGGGCCTGAACGAGGAGGTCAAGGTCGCCCCAGGGGCGTTTGTATTCGCCGAGGTAGTACTGCATGAGGAACATCCGGGAGTAGCCGGCTTCCTCGCTTTCGCGGTAGCGCTTGATGATCTGCATCCAGGTGCGGACCGCATCTTCATAGTCTTCGCGCTCGCGCTGCATGTCGCCAACCCGGCGGAGGCGCGCGGGAGTGAACTTGCCGTAGGGCGATTGACGAGCGTATTCCTGATAGAATTCGATCGAGCGCGGCTTGGCGGAGAACCACTCGGTCTCTTCTTTGAATTGGCCGTAATATTCGTCGGCGATGTCGAGCTCGACAGCCGCGGTTTTTTCGTAGTCGACCTGGGCGGGGTGCTTATCAAGGACGTCGCGCAAGGCGTAGAAAGCGGTCTTCAGGTCTTTGTTTTTACGAGCGCTGTCGGCCCACAGGAGAAGAATGCGGGCGTGGGTGTCGGGATCAGTGACGGTCTCATCGAGATCCTCGAGGATCGACACTGCGTCGCTCCATTTGCCCTCTTTGTGGAGCTTCTCGGCATCGGCCAGCGAAGCGCGCTCTTCGGGGGTGGGAGGGACGACCGGCAGAGGCTTTTTGCTACTGCAGGAGTTGACGGCGAGCAGGACTGCGGCGCCGAGGAGAAAGGGTGTGAAGGGGTTTTTCATGGCGCCCAAGTTAGCCTTTTTTCAGCTGGCCGCCAGTGACAGGACGGAAAAACCCTTGGTCTTTCGTCTTTGGCTTGGGCCGGGCGATCAATAATCATATTGTTTAGGGCGGCGGCTGGGGATTTGGACGAGGCGCTGTTCCGGCAGGATCCAGGCGCTGAGTCTGCCGCCGTAGCAACAACCGGTGTCGAGGCAGATCGCTTGGCCGTGACGGCGCAGCTCGGCTCCGGCCCAGTGACCGAAAAAGATCGGCCGTTCACCTTGCGCCAGCGGGTGACAGTGGAACCAGGGACGCAGGCCCTTGCGATCGCCGACCTTGGCGTGGATTTTGCCGGTGGCAGGATCATACCAGCGACCGCTGAGCATGGCCTTGCGACTGGTTTTGCGAAAGTCGGATAAGCCGGGATCAAGGGCGGCATGGACGGCGATGAATTCGGGCTCATCGAGATAAAGCGGGCGGGCCGCGAGCCAATCGCGCAGGCACTTCAGGCCGATGCGGTCAACGCAGGCCGCGGCTTCGGGGTACAAGTCGCCACCATGAATAAGAGATTGCAAGAGCGCATCGTCATGATTGCCAAGCAAGGCTTGATGGCCTCCCGCAATAAAAAATTCGACCACGCTGGCGGAGTCCGGCCCTTTGTGAACCAGATCGCCAAGGGAGATCAAACGATCACACGCGGGGTCGAAAGAACAAGCTTGCAGCAATGACTGCAATTCATCCATGCAGGCGTGAATATCGCCAATTATGACAGATCTAACCATAATAACCTTGCAATCCCATCGTTGTTTGGTGTATACTTCGTCTTTAGAGAAATCCCAGCTGAATCCCTCTGCTATCAAAAACAAGGCACGACAATGCAACTGATAAAATCTCTCTCTCTGATGCTTTCCTTGTCCTTGAGCCTCTTGGCTGATGATGACTTGGCGGGCGCCCGCGACGTTTTAAGCAACAAGACTCCTGAGGCGGCAAAAGTTCTCGAGTCCGCCATCGCCTCCACCGATCCCTTGCTGCGTAGCAGCATGGCCGATTACGCCGTTGCCATGCAGGCTGGCGACGAGGCTGCCATCACCGCCGCCCGCAAGGTCCTAGGCGAAAAAATTCCTGAATACGACCTCGGTCGGATCGATAAAATCACCGCCGATCCCGCCATCCAGAAGCGCCGCACTCTGGCGGCCCTGGCGCTGGTCGACGCCGAGGAAGGCCTTGCCGGTCGCCGCCCCTCGCAGATGCAGATCCCGGCCGCCACCGCAGCCGATCTGGCGATCAAAATCATCGATCCGATCAGTCCTCCGGCCATCGAGTCAGTCAAGCCCGACAGCCCGCTGGTGGCCGATGATCCGGTCAAAATCTACCATAAGAGCGTTCTAGCCCTGGCGATCAAACTGCAAAGCAATGATGAATCGGTCTTGCCGCAACTTGGCGATGCCGCCTTCAAAGTGAAAAGCAAAGCCTTGGCCACGGCCTTGGTCAAAGCCGTTGTCCTGGCCTATCTCGGCTCGGACAAGCAAAAGCCTTCCTATGATGCCTACATGCGCCAGATCCAGAGCAAATTTCCCGCCAAGGAGCAGGCCGGCCACCTCGCCTTCCTGAACAGTGGAGCCTTCCAAGATTCCTGCGCCACCTGTACCGGCACCGGCAAAACCGAAAAGAAATGCTCGGCCGGCTGTAAAGAGGGCGCCTGCACTTCGTCGAAATGTGAAGGCGGTGAAATCGCCTATGTGGGTCTCGGTGGTGAGAACGTCCAGAAGAAATGCCCAGTCTGTAAAGGCAAGTCGCAATGCCCGCGCTGCAACGGCACCGGCAAGTCCTCTCTCACCTGCACCAAATGTGGCGGCAAAGGCAGCCGCCGCAGCCTCGCCAAGGTGCCTGAAATGTACGCCGCCGCGGTTCGTGAACTGGTCGACATCGCCACCGAAATCGATTCCACCGGCGAAGCCAAAGTCGCGGAAATCGCCGTCTTGCCGCCGCCCCCCGCTCCGGTCATCATCGCCAACAATGTTCCGCCCGTCGTCACCCCTGAAGTGGAAGCCCCGGTCAACAATGGCGAGGTGATCATCGACACCAGCGCCGTGCAGAAGGATGTCGATCGCGCCATCCTCGAAATGAAAATGAAGCTCGGCGCCGAAGAGCGCGCCACCAAGAAGAAAATGGCCAACGTGGTCGAAGCCAAGTATGAAAAACTCAATGAAATCACCCTGACCCTTGATGTCGGCACCGGCTACCTCAACGGCGATGCCGGTTATCGCAAACAGGTCCTGGAGGGCTGGCACCAGTTCTGGACCCTGCGCTGCCAATCCAACGGTTTGGCCAAAGACGGCAAGGTCTGCCACGTCAAACTGACTTCTAATGGCGCTGAAATCGCCTCGGTGCAAGACGGCAAAGTCAGCATCAAGTGATCCGCTCCGCACGCTTTTGCCGCCGCCTGTCATGGGCGGCGGTTTTTATTCGCCCATGACCTTCGCAATCACCGCCGGATTCAAGCGCAACCAGGCAGCAGCAGGAAGATCGCCCGGGAGCAGTCCTGGACGCTCCAATTGCGCGACAGGTAGCCACTCACAACGGTCGTGGACGCTGAGCCGCGGCTCGCCCTCCGGGCAGGCCGCGACGAGAAAAATCAGCTCAATGCCGAATTCCGGCAAGACATGACGTAGAATTTCACGGGCTTCCCCGACCAGATCCAACGCCAGTTCTTCGCGGATTTCGCGGCGCAGCGCCTCTGCCGGACTTTCCCCGGGCTCGATTTTGCCCCCGGGAAATTCCCAGGCGCCGGCATGTTTTTCTCCCGGGCCGCGACGCGCCAGCAGAACCCATCCCTGCCGGTGCAGAATGGCGGCGACAACTTGTTTCATCTTCCGAATCGCCGGGCCAGTTCGGAGTCAGAGAGATGAACCAGGACCGGTCGGCCATCGGGAGCGGCGTAGGGCAGTTCGCAGCGGTCAAGCTCTTGCAAGAGGAGGCGCAGGGAGGCGTCGTCGAGCGGCTGATGAGCGCGGGCGGCGGCGCGGGCGGCTGAGGCGGCGAGGGGTTCGTCGAGGACGCCGCGGCGCGAGCTCGAATCGGGGTTATCACGCAGGTCGTCGACGAGGTTGCGGAAGATGGCGAGGAGGTTTTCCTGGGGATAGCAGGCGGGCACGGCGGCGAGCAGCCAGGTATTGCCGCCGAAGGGCGAGATGTCGAAGCCCAAAGTGGCGAGGGTTTCGCCAGCGCGTTTGAGCAGGGCCGAATCAGCGGATGGCACTTCCAGCGTGATCGGGATGAGCAGCGGCTGTTGCGTCACCTGACGGGTCTTGGCGCTGTTGAGAAGCCGCTCGAAAAGGATGCGTTCCCGCGCCGCCTGCAGAGAAATCAGCACCAGGCCACCTTCGCCGACGGCAGCAACGTAGCGGTCGCGCACCGGCCCGAGCAGACGCAGGCGGCTGAGGCCGTGATTAGGGGGTGATGCAGGGGGTGATGCAGGGGGTGTAGGGGCGGCAGGGGTTTTAGGGGTTTCAGGGGCGAGGACAGGAGCGAGGACAGGAGCAGGGCTGGCTTGCGGCTGGCTTGTTGGCTGCTGGAAGATCGGTCGGATCGGTCCGATCTCGTTTGCTTTTGCGGCTGGCGCAGGCATTGCAGCTGGCGCAGGCATTGCGGCTGGCGCAGGCATTGCGGGCGGCGCACTCACCGGCGCGAAGCTCAGTTTCGGCCGGGCCGAATCGGCGCTTTGGGGCAGCAGGAAGGACGGCGGCTGTAAAATCGCGGCGCCGGCGATGCCGCGCAGAGCTTGCTGCAGGGCGGCGAGGACGACACGTTGCACCGCCGGGGCTTCGCGAAAACGGATCTCGCGCTTCGCCGGGTGGACATTGAAGTCGACGCGCTCGGGGGCGAGGCTGACGAAGATCAAAGCGGGCGGGAAACGGCCCTTGGGCACGAGGGTGTCGTAGGCATCGCGCAAGGCGCCGCTGAGGACGAGGGAGTCGACCGGTCGGCGGTTGACGAAGTTGCGCTGCTCTTTGCGGGTTGAACGATGCACGCCGGGACGCGAGATCAGACCGGAGACGGCAATGCCTTCTTCCGACCAAGCGACGGGCAGCATATCCTTCACCGTGTCGCGTCCGTAAAGTTCGGCGGCGCGTTGCCGCAGGTCGTCGCCGGGCGGCAGATTGAGGGCCTGGCGGCCGTCGAGACTGAGGGTGAAATGGATGTCTTGTCGCGACAGGGCGAGCAGGTGCAATTGCTCGACGATGTGGCCTTCCTCGGTCTCCGGCGAACGGAGGAATTTGCGCCGGGCCGGGACGTTGTAGAAGAGTTGGCGGACGCTCATCGTGGTGCCGGGCGGGCAGCCGCAGCCGCTGACTTCGCGGACGGTGCCGCCGTCGACCACCACCTTGCTGCCTTCGAGGGCGTCGTGGGGACGGGTGATGATGGTGAAGCGCGACACCGAGGCGATCGAGGGGATGGCTTCGCCGCGGAAGCCGCAAGTGAGGAGCTTTTCGAGATCTTCGAATTCGCTGATCTTGGAAGTGGCGTGCTGTTCGAGGCATTGCAGCGCGTCGTCGGCGTCCATGCCGGAGCCGTTGTCAGCGACTTGGATGAGTGACACGCCGGCGCCTTCGACGGTGACGGCGATGCGGGTGGCGCCGGCGTCGACGGCGTTGTCGACCAGCTCCTTCAGGACCGAGGCGGGGCGTTCGACCACTTCCCCGGCGGCGATGCGGTTGGCAACTTCCTGGCGCAGGATCTTGATCCGGCTCATGGAGCGGCGACCGCGAGGTGAGTCTTCTCCCAAGCGGTGAAGGACGGGATGACGCGGAAGGCTTGGCGGAAAGTCGGCGGCAGGGCCGCAGCTAGTTCGGCACCAGCGACCTGGCGCAGAATTTCGAGGAGCTTCATGGCGGCGACGCTATCGCCCTTGAGGCAGGCCCGCAGCGCTTCGACGGCGAAGGTGCGGCAATCACTCGGCTGGGTCAGGCGCAGGAGGGCGGCACTGCGCTCGATACCGGCGAGGTCTTTCAGGCTGAGTTGCAGCTGGACCCGGGCATGCAGCAAGGCGGGGTGATAGGGGTGCGCCGTTTCCTTGTCGAGCCAGGCCAGTGCCTCATCGCGGCGATCTGTCTCGATCAGGCAGCGGACGCGGCTGGCCAGGAACTCCGGATGGGAATCCTCGTTGGCGGCGCTGATCCGGCTGAGAGCGGCGCTGGTGTCGTCACGCAGCAGCAGGGCGTCGACCTGGGCGAGTCGCTGCGGGTAGAGCTTGCCTTCGGCAGCGGTGACGGCATCGACTTGCGGCTTCTGGCGGATGAGCATAAAAAGAGCGCCGATGCTGGTCAGCAGGGCGAGTGCGAGAAAAAGCGGACTGCGTGAGGGCGGATTGGACATGGTGGGCTCGGCTTTGCGACACCATAGCTCGCTTTGCCCGGAGTGAGACCGCCAGAGCCCTCAGCCTGCTGTCGCTTTTTCCTTTGAATTGGCTTTGCCTTTAGCTGGCGTCCCCCTCCCCGCTTGCTACTGTAGCGCAACACTACGGAGTCCCTGCATGAGCCAGAATCAACGGATCGCGCTGCTCTCCCTCGGCGGCGCCGGCGGAAAAATCCTGAAAGCCTTTCATCAAGCTGGCCGTAGCGCCGGTTTTGATCTTGCCGCTGCCGACAGCTGCACCAGCGATCTCGAAGCCTGCGGCATCAGCCGCCGCTTCACTCTCGGCGACAAGTGTCCCGAAGGCACCGGCGGCGACGCGCTTCTCGGTGAAAAATGCTACGCCAATGCCGGCTCAGCCATTCTCGATTACTTTAAAGGCTGCCGCATCGCCCTGATCGTCGCCCCTCTTGGCGGCGGCACCGCCTGCGGCGGCGCCCCCAGTCTCGCTCGGGCCCTCAAGGACGCCGGCATCGCCAGCCTCTTCGTCTGCACCCGTCCCTTCCAGAATGAAGGCAACTTGCGCCGCAAAAACGCCGAGCGCTGCCTTGAGCAGTTGCGCGACACCGCCGAGGCCGTGGTCTGCCTCGAAGGCGACGCCCTCTTCCAAACCATGGGAGGCACGGTCAGCGACGCCTTCCGCCATGTCGACGAAGTGATCGCCGAATCGCTCAGTGCCCTGCTTGCGATCAGTCGCGGTGGTGGCGCCATGCCGGTCGATTTCAGCCATCTCCGCACCCTCTTGCGCAAACGCGACGCCGAGTGCCGCATCGCCCTCGCCGCCGCTGCGGGCGAAGGACTCAGCGCCCGCCTCGCGGCGGAGCTCAAGGCCTTCCCCATGGTCGCCGGCTCGCAACAGCTCGAAACCTGCGATGCCGCACTGCTCTCGCTCAGCGCCGCCGCCGACTTGTCGATGTCGACCGCCAACGAATGTATCACTGCCATCAAGGCGGCGATCAATCCACGCGCCGAAGTCCTCGTCGGTCTCGCCACGCAAGCTCAGCCCGGCAGCGTTCAGGCCGTGCTTCTGCTGATTCGCTACGCCAAGGGCAAAAGCCCGAGTCTGCATGGTGCCAAGCCCCCCCAGTCACGCCGCCACAAAACCCACTCCAGCCGCAGCGGCATCCATGAATCGGCCGACAACCTGCAAGGCGAACTTGAGCTGCAGGAACTCAATGCCGGCGCCTTCTCGAAATCGCTCAAGCCGACGCTGTGGAATGGTCAGAATCTCGACATTCCGACCTGGCAGCGCAAAGGCATCAAGATCGAAAACGAATGAAACGTTTTTTCCCCCTTCTCTGCCTCTTCCTCGCCGCCTGCCATCCCCCAGCCGCGCCCAGCTTGTCGCACCCCGACGCGGTGCCGCCGGGACTTGAGCGCCTCGACGGCAAGGTTGCCTTCAAGATCCTTGAAAATCATCTCGCCGCCGGCCCTCGTCTCCCTGGCTCGGAAGCCTGGAAAAAAGCTCACGAAGACATCGCCGCCCGCGCCACGGCCCTCGGCTTCCAAGTCAAGATCGACCGCTGGACCCTACCCCGCGGCCGTCAAGAACGCGCTTTCGCCAACGTCGAATGTCTCCTGCCCGGCAAAGAACCCGGGCTGATCATCGTCGGCAGCCATTACGACACCAAGAAGATCGCCTCGATGCCGAAATTCACCGGCGCCAATGACGGCGGCTCGTCCACCGCGGCCCTCCTGCACCTGATGGAAGTGATCGCCGCCGACAAGGACAAGTGGATCAGCCGCCGCTCCCTTCTCTTCACCTTCTACGACGGCGAAGAGGCCGAAGTCGCCTTCTCCGAGGGCGAGGGCGATGGCCTCTTCGGCTCCTACCGCCAAGTGCGCAATTTCCGCCAGGCCGGACGCCTCGCCGAGGTCAAGGCAATGGTCAATCTTGATATGATCGGTGACCTCAAACTCAATGCCCGGCTGCACGGCCATGACCAGCTGCAAGAACTCGTCGCAGCCTGTGCCCTAGTCAACAAAAGCGAAGCGTACTTCGAAGCCGCCGGACGCGACGGCATGACCGACGACCACAAGCCCTGGCTCGAAGCCGGCGTGCCGGCACTCGATATCATCGATCTCGATTTCGGCCCGCGCAATTCCTGGTGGCACACCGAGGACGACACCCTCGACAAGATTCGCCCCGAATCCCTTGAAGTCACTTGCCAAGTCACGCTCCGCGCCCTGTGGAGCCTCAGTCATCCAGAATACCAAATCCGAGGAGTCGCTCCGTGAAGAATCATGCCTCTGCCTATCTCGATTTCGTCAAAGCCGGCGTCGATCTGATCCGCCAAGGGCGCCAACTCCCCCTCGGCGGCGCCACCGCCGTTCGCGCCAACGGCAAGGGGCCCAAGATTGTCATCCTCTCTCCCCACCCCGACGACGAAGGCATCATCGCCGCTCTGCCCCTGCGCCTGCAGGAAGAGCTCGGCTGCGAGATCGTCAACTACGCCGTCACCCTCGGCTCCAACGCCGCCCGCAAAGACGGCCGCCTCGCCGAGCTGCGCGACGCCTGCGCCATTCTCGGCTTCCGCAATGAAGTCCCGGGCGGCGGCCGCGGCTTCGACAAGGTCAACCCCAAGAGCCGCAGCGCCGATCCCGCCGATTGGCAGAAAAAGGTCGAAGAGACCGCCGCCTTCCTCCTCTCCGAGCGTCCGGTGCTGGTTCTTTTCCCGCACGACGACGACTTCAACTCCAGCCACATCGGCGTCCACTACCTCGGTATGGATGCGCTCAAGCTCGCCAGCCAGCGCGATCCGGACTTCAAGACCAGCATCGTCGAGACCGAATTCTGGCACGCCATGAACGGCCCGAATCTGCTCATCGGCGTCAGCTCTGAACAGGAAGCCTTGATGGTCGCCTCGATCGCCGCCCACACCGGCGAAGTCGAGCGCAACCCCTACCACCTCCTCCACCCCGGCCGGATGATGGATAACGTCATGCGCGGCTCCGAAGTGGTCGGCGGCCAGGGCGGCGCCGCCGTCAGCTTCGACTTCGCCATGATCTACCGCCTCAGCCGCTGGAGCGCCGGCGCTTTACAAGCCCCCTGGGAGAACGGTCGCACCTTCGCCCCCGGCCAGAGCCTGAAGGAAATCCTTGGGTGAAGACAGACGCCCCGCCGGTGACGGCGGGGCAAATGGTTTGCCAAACAGAACTTGACTTGGGACACTCAGATGAAAGACGAATATTTTCATAAAATAATGGCCAGTTTTCCAACTCGAATCGAGTTCGACAGAAAAACAGCTTCGAATCGAAAGGCTTTCGTCCTGCTTAACAGCATTCATCTCTGCAGTATGCTCTTTATTTTGTCTTCGACCATCAAAAACCAAGCCAATCCTGCCTTCCTGATTTTCAATATTTTGTCGATCGCCATCGCCATCATACTGGTTCACAAGAAGCGAAATCTGGGCGCGGAAATCGCTGTGTTTTCGTATGCCCTTCAACTTATTCATGGGATCTTTTCACCGGGATTCCAATTCTATGTGATCCTTCTTTTTGTCTTGTTTTTCTTCTCGACCAGTGCAAGGGTGAATTTGGCTCTCATCGACCGAGTCGAAAGAGAAGGCTACGACTTCAGAGAGTCGAAAAATCCGCCAGCGGTTTGATCGGGCAATCACCCCATGCTTACCCGCCTCTTCAACCGCGACTTCCTCACCGCCCTGCTGTGCTGCGGCGGGGGCGCCTTGGCCTGCGCCGCGGTGATGTCGATGCCCTTCCTGAATTTTGTCATGAGCACCTTGAACACCCTGGTGCACGAGACCGGCCATGCGGCGGCGGGTTGGTGCCTGGGCTGTCCCGGCATTCCAGCCTTCGACTTCACCTATGGCGGCGGCGTCACTCCCTGCCTTGAGCAGGCGCCGGATTCGATCTGGCTGTATCGACTGATCTTCATCGGCGCCTTCACCTTTTTCCTTTTGTATGGGCGCTTCCTGCTCGCCGGACTGATCGTGCCGCTGGCGATCCTCCATCAAGTCGTCTTCGCCAGCTACGACGCCCATCAGGCGGTGATCGTCTATTTCGGCCATGGCGCCGTGCTCTTGGTCGGCGGCCTGTTTGTCTGGCGCAGCTTGAGCGCCCGCGACACCGCCGGTCTGGCCGACCGCGTCTTGCACGCCTTCGCTGGCTTCCTGCTCTTAGCCCATGACGCCAAGCTCTTCTGGGGCATCAGCCACGATGCTGAAGTCCGCAGCTGGTATGAAGACGGCAAAGGCGACATCATGAACGACTTCGTCAAGCTCAGCCTCGATCATCTACCGCAGCTGACTCATTCGCGCTGGGATCTGGAAACGCTCGCCGCCGGGCAATTCACCCTATGCTGCCTGATGCCGGTCATCGCCCTGGCGCTAGAGATGATGCGCCGCGCCTGGCTGATCACCCAAGAAGAAAATCCCGAAGAGTGATTTGAAAACTCTGATTTTTTGACTTTCCCCAGTCGTTTCCCAACTGTGTCCCAACTGTGTCCCAACTGTGTCCCAATTGTGTCCCAACTGTTTCCCAACTGTGTCCCAATTGTGTCCCAGTGAGCTCAGCTCCGCAGGAACATGACGAAGAAGCCGATGGCGGCGCAGCCGATGCGGACATACATCATCGTGTCGGTGCCCGTGCTGATCGTCGCTTGGCCACCGGTGTTTTCCGACAGGAAGTTGATGAAGTTGGCCACCATCACCGGGGCGAAGAAGCCGAGGACAGCGCAAACGCTGCCGGAGATGACGCCGAAGAGCTTACTCACGGCCGCATCTTGCAGTTTCTCGATGGGGGCCTTTTCAGACGCCCCGAGGCGTTTGCGCCAAGGCATGGGAATTCTCCTGAAGGGGTTGACTCCGACAACCCTAGTCAAACAGCGGCAAGATGCAAACGCCAAATTCACACTTGGCGCTTACTGCGACTTGTGGCATCCCGCCGAAATATGCTGTTGCGCCGCGCATTCTCGACGCTCGCCTTTATCTTGAGGACCAGCAAGGACAGGATGGCACAGATGGGTGACTCGGAAACTCATATTCCTCGACATGAAACCACCGGCTCAATGCTTCGGGCTGTGATGCCGCATCGCCGTTTTTCCGATCACTATCATTTGCAGAAAATTCTTGGTGAAGGCGGCATGGGCCGCATCTATTCTGCCCGCGACATGGCCATCGGCCGCAACGTCGCCATCAAGTTCCTCCGTCGCGAACTGGTCGCCGGCATTTCCTTGCGCTACTTCCTCAAAGAAGCCCAGATCACCGGCCAGTTGGCGCACCCCAACATCATCCCGGTCTATGAGATCGGCTCGACCGATGACGGCGACTACTTCTACGCCATGAAAGAGGTCCAAGGTGAAAACCTCGGCGCCATCCTCGACCGCCTGGCGGAAGGCCACGCCGAGACCCTCGCCACCTACAACCTGCAAGTCCTCCTCGGCATCCTGCTGAAGACCTGCGATGCCGTCGCCTACGCCCACAACAAAGGCGTCGTCCATCTCGACCTGAAGCCCGAGAACATCATGGTCGGCGCCTTCGGTGAAGTCCTGGTGATGGACTGGGGCCTCGCCCGCCTGCGGCGCCTCGGTCCCCGGGTCGACCCGGCCAAGATGGTGCATCTCGACGATGAAGCTCACGTCGATGCCAGCCACGAAGATGGCAAGGTCCTCGGCACCCCCGCCTTCATGGCACCTGAGCAGGCTTCCGGCAATGCCAGTGTCGTCGGCACCCGCAGCGACATCTACTCCCTCGGCGGCATGCTCTACAACATCCTGGTCCTGCGTCCGCCCGCCTCGGGCCGGACCACCACCGCGGTGATCCGCAAGAAATTCACCGAAGGGGTGCGCGACCCCCTGGTTTACAACCGCCAAGCCAACAGCGACGGCGCCGATCAGATCGCCCTCAACCACCTTCCCGGCGCGCAAGTCCCAGCCTCGCTCGCCGCCGTGGCGATGAAGGCCTTGGCGGAATCCCCCGATAACCGCTACCAGAAAGTCAACGAGCTGCAGCGCGACTTGATCGCCTATCTCGCCGGCTACGCCCCCAAGGCCGAGCAGGCCGGGCGCGGCAAGCGTTTCCGCCTCCTCTTGCAGCGCAACCGCCGCTTTATCAGCTACTCTCTTCTCCTCAGTCTCAGCCTTCTCGTCGCCCTCTTGGTCGGCGCCGTCCTGGTCACCAATTTAGAAAACAACCGCGATTTCGACAACGCTCACGAACTGCTGCGCGCTTCGCGTCTCGCCCTCGATACCGGCGATCTCCGCCTCGGCGAAAGCCTCGCCCGCCAAGCCCTCGAAAAAGGCGCCCATCAAGGCACTGCCAGACGCGCCCTCATTCTCGCCCTGCTGCAGCGGCAGAAAGTCGACGAAGCCAGGGAACTTACCAAAATCGCCCTCGCCCAGGACTTATCCAGCCCGTGGATGAAAACCCTGATCGACGACAAAGACCCGATGCTGTTAGCCCAGTCTCTGGCGGAATCGGGCGAGCTCGCCACCTCCTGCCGCTTCATTCTGCCGCAAGTGCGTGCCGTCGGCATGGCCAGCGAGGATCGCGCCAAGTTGTGCAACCTTCTCGCCCGCGCCGGCAAAGTGCCGATGGAAGTGCGTTGCGATGGCCACAATTTAAGTGCCACTCTTGGCCCTTGGCAGATGCAAGCCCGACCCTGGCCTCTCTTACTGCTGCCTAGCGGCGCCGTGGTGGAAAGCAAGGACTCACGCTGGAGCAGCGACGCTCTCGTGACTCAAGCCAAGCTCAACCTTCGCCTCATGCCGAAATAACTCGACCGGTATCGCTCGGAAACCGGCACTCAGCTCCGTGAGTGCGGGAGTGTGCTGACTCGCTTGTGCCCAGCTCAGGACTAGGGTCATGCAAGCTCAAATCGGATGATAGACGGCGAACTAACTGAAGCCGCCGCGAATTTATTTATTCAACGGCGGCAGAATGACGACGGTGGAATTCGGGCCACGGCTCTGACTGTCGAGCTTGCCACAGGAGAAAAGTTCGACTTGGCTGACCAAGCCAGCGATGTCGAAATTCACCTTCATCACACAGGTGGTGAAGAGCTCGCGGCAGAGCGCTTCGTTGGCGGCATTTTTCCGGATCATCGCGATCACCGGTGGCGGCCGGAGGCCAAAAGTCTCCCAGCGAACCACCAAGCTTTCCATGCAGCCCTTGGCATCAAGCGGCTCGTCAATGATGATGCAGCGCAGCGCCTTGGCTTCCGAATCATTGAGCTTCTGCAGCTGCTTCTCGTCGCCGACATCAAGGATTTCCAAACCAGAATTACCCAGCACACGCGAGAAGAAGTCACGCAGATTCTCGTCTTTCATGACGAGAAGAACAGTGCTGAACATCGATCGGTACAGGCTCATCTGATTCCTTAATTAACTTCCCAAGATACTCCGTCTGCTCAACCCGGCAAACCGCGCTGAATGACTCCTCTCCCGAGACACCACTCACCATCGTAAATCACCGCCGATTGGCCCGGTGCCACACCTTGATCGGTGTCATCAAGTTCGAGACGGCCGCAGCCGGCGTCGCCGAGCTGCAGAGTCGCGCCGAGAAGACGCGGACCATGACGCAATTTGACGCTGATCCGCTCCATCGCCGGCGGCCGCCCTTCGCACCAGTGAAGCTCGGCCAGGTCGATGCGGCGACAGGCGATCTCGGCAGCGTGGTCCTTGTGGGAGACGAAGACGGTGTTGGCGTCGAGATCCTTGCGGACGACGAACCAGGGGCCGCCGGAGAGCCCCAGACCGGTGCGTTGGCCGATGGTGTGGAACCAGACGCCTTTGTGCTTGCCCAGACGCTTGCCGGTTTCGAGCTCGACGATCCAGCCTTCCTTCTCGCCGAGATGGAAGCGAACGAAGTCGTTGTATTTGATCTTGCCGAGGAAGCAGATGCCCTGCGAATCCTTCCGGTCCTTGTTGAACAGGTCGAAGGCCGAGGCCTCGCTCCGCACTTCGCTCTTCTGTAGATGGCCGATGGGAAACAGAATGCGGCTGAGCTGCTTTTGCGACAGGGCGGAAAGGAAGTAAGTCTGGTCTTTCACCGGGTCGGGAGCGCGGCGCAGACGGAAGAGGCCATCCTGCTCCTCGACCTGGGCGTAGTGGCCGGTCGCGACCTTGTCCCACGACTCGTCGATGGCATCGAAGAAGGCGCCGAACTTGACGCGTTCGTTGCACAGGATGTCGGGGCTCGGGGTGCGGCCTTGTTTCAATTCGGCGATGACGTAGCTGACGACGCGGCTGTGGTATTCGCGCTGCATCGACACCACTTCCAGCGGCACGCCTTGGGCCTCGCAGACGGCACGGGCGTTTTTCAGGTCGTCCTCCCACGGGCATTCGCCGAGGAAGGCCAGCTCGTCTTCGAGCCAGATCTTGAGGTAGAAGGCGGTGAGATCTTTGCCGCCTTGACGCTTCAAGAGCGCCAGAGCCACCGAGCTGTCGACGCCACCGGAAAGGAGAACTGCGGTTTTCATAAGAGCTTCACAGGTTGTTGGCGCCAAGTATAAGCCCGAAAAGCGCGGTGGACAGGGAGGGGCATGAATGACGTGGCTCGAGTGAGCTCGTCGCGCGGAGGAGGTATGAGAATAACGTGGCGCGAGCTTCCAGCTCGAGTGCGCTCGTCGCGGAGCGACTGACGGAAAGGTAGCCGGGGCTTTCAAGCCCCGGTGGCCTTGGGTGGCCCGGTGGTCGAACCTCGAACATCGCCACCGGGGGTTCAAAACCCCCGGCTACCATTGTGTCGATCGCTCCGCGATGAACGCCAAGCTCAATTGGAGTTGCAAAGGCCGCCAGTTTCCCGCTTAGCTTAGCGCCAATCACGATCCGGCTTCTTAGCAATCCAAAGCATGAGAGAGCCAGCTATGGCAAAGATCACCGTGAGCGGCATAATGAAGCCCCGCACGGTTGACCAGCTTTCGTCTGAAAAAATCCATGGAGAAACAGTGAAAACCGCTGCAGCCGCGAGAGCTAAATACCCCGTCACTCGCAAGGAGTGGGTAGACTCGCTCCGGATGCTCTCAATCGCCTGCTCCGATTTGCGCACCGCTGCTGAGCAGTCTGGCGAACAGACCATCCTGTTGCTCGTGGACCTGTGGATGCACTCGGGGCAAAGCGCCTTGCCGCAATGGATGCAGATCGCGGCGGCATCAATGATGGGATGAGTCAGGCATTTCATGGCTTAAGATTCTCCAGTTGATAAAGCCATTGTATGACTTATCGGAGAGAATCTCAAGGTGCGCTGAGATTATCCCTCACAGCGTGAACTTCATCCCCCGCACCAAGGCACCCGGGAGCAGCATCGACGAGGTCGAGCGGCGGAAGTAGGTGCCGGGGTCGATCAGGAGCTGGCGCTCGGCGGTGAGGGCTTCGAGCTTGCCGCCGAGGAGGTCGAAGAGGGAGTCGTCGAAACGCATGACGTTGAGGGGCGCGACGATGCGGCCTTCGTCGACCCAGAAGCAGGCGAAACGGGTCATGCCGGTGATCCGGCAGGCGTTGCGTTCGGAGTAGTTGAGGTACCAGAGATTGTTGATGTAGAGGCCGCGTCCGAGACGGGTCGCGGCTTCCGCCATCGGCAGCGTGCCGGCGTCCATCTGCAGGCTGAAAGTGCGCTCGTCGGAATCCGCGCCGTTGGCGACCAATCCGTACTCCTTGGCGGAGCGCGGGCTGACCAGGGCGCCGGCGTCGCGGCCGGCGCGGATCAGCGGCACTTGCGGCAGGCGCAAGAAGCCGCGGTCCTGGAAGTGCGGGCCGAAGCCGGCGGCGCTGTTTTCGGTAAGGTTGAGTTTCGCATTCATCTGCACCTGGCCTTCGACCAGGCGGAGCAGGCCGGAGCGGCCGGATTTGCGGGCGTCGGCGGAGAAGCCGCCCCAGTTCAACATGTCCATGAACTCCTGCAGGGCGGCGGGGGCGATGTAGGCATCGTAGTCGCCGGGCGGAATGCTGATCGCCGGGCGCTTCATGACCTCCAGTTCCGCCGCCGAACGCAGCAACGATTGACGCAGCTCCTCGGGACGGAATTCGGTGCCGGCGAGGCTGGCTTTCACCGCTTTGTCACCACCGGCGTGGAGGGAGTAATCGAGATTGAATCCGGCGCTGCGGCGAAGCAGGCTGTGGCCCTGGCTCGAGGCGAAACCGGTGGCCAGACTGCCAGCCGCGAGAATGCCGACAAAATCCTGCCCGGGCGTGTCGTCGAGCAGGGCCTTGGCGATGAGCTCGCCATCGATTTCGTTGCCTGCACCGAGCTGCCAGTTTTGTTGCACCGGGCCGATGTCGGCGAGGAAAGGGTCGGCGGGGATGAGTTTGATCACGTCGCGCAGTTCGTCGACGGCGGCGCGCAATTGTTCCGGCAGGTCGCTGGCGGCGCCGATACGCATCGATTTCGAGCATTCGCGGCCGTCGCAAATCAAGCTGAGATCGAGGTCCTTCTGGTCGATGCGTCCCGATTGGCGCAGCGCCGCCTGGTTGAAGCGGGCGAAGTAGCTGTCTTCGAAGTGGGTCGCGGCGAGCAGGATTTCGCCGGGAGCGGCGAGCTGTTCGAGAAGGACGGGCAAGGAGGCGAAGAGCGGCTGTTGATCTTGGCTCATGAGGAGGTTTCCCGGGCTGATTCCCGCCAATCTCGCCGCGAGCTGCGGCTTTGCAAGTCTCAGCCGCCGACCTGGAACATCTCGACGATCGGCCGGCGACTTTGCGAGGAACGCGATTCCGCCCGCTCTTCCGAGTAGCGGTTGGTCCGCACTTCCCAGAAGCCTTTCAGGGTCTTGACCAGCTCTTCCGGCGAAGCG
>JAYTMY010000101.1:0-8330 GCA_043748535.1 Lentisphaeraceae bacterium
CCAAAACCATTCGTCTGACCTCGGTCCGCAAGGCCAAAACCGCTGTCAAGGAGATCGCCTAATGGATGATAGCATGTGCAGAATAGTGTATAGAAACTGAAGTTTGCATCCTTCCATCTTATCCTCAATGTCTTGCGAAATTTTCATGGGCTGCGGTTCTGGGTACAGGCAGGGTTAAGCCGAGGAGATGGAAGGCTTTCTCCTGGAGTTTGGTGGGCTTGCTGTACTTGACAAAGGATTTGCCGCGGAAGCTGATCACCTGACGGTTGAGGGTCGCCAAATCCTTGAGCAGGGTCTGGAAGCTGTGCAGCGGCAGTCCGTCGGGACTCTTGAGCGTCGCCGCCTTGCGTTTGGCGGCGTCCGAAACCTCGGCCGGGGCGACGGGATTGGTCCGCATCGGCTGATCAATCGCGTCGATAAAAAGCATGTCGGCAAGCGCTTCTTTCATGTGCCATTCGACGTAGTAGGCAAGCATGCACAAAAAGACATGCGAACGGACCCGCTTCTCGAGGCGGTGATACACCGGGCGGACCTTCAGGTCGACGGTCTTGATGGTGCGGAAGGCGCGCTCGACGCGGGAGAGATTCTTGTAGGAACCGACCAGCTCCGCCTCGTTCAAAACTTCTTCCTTGACGCTGGAGCGGATGATGTAGACGCCGTCGAGAGCGGCTTCGTCGCGGATGGATTCGGCATCGCGCTCGAAGGTGAAGCCGTCAGCCTTGATCTCGAGCATGAAATGTTTGTTCATCTTGCTGCCGTCGAGGATGCGGGTGAGGCGGCGGGTGATGGCTTCGACGCCCTTCAGTGCGCGCTTGGGTCGCGAGGTCGCTTCCTGAGCCTTTTTGAGCTTGATTTCGGCGCTGGCCAGGAGCTCTTCGCGAACCTTGGCGCGCTTGGTCGCGAGGAGTTGATTGCGGCAGGCGACGAGCCGTTCGCCGGGGTAATCGGGGCTGGTGATGGTGAACAGATCCAGCTTGTCGAAGAGATCCATTTGCAGGGATTTTTCTTCGGCGAGCTGCTTGATGGCGGGGGCTCGGAGGCAGCTGATCCAGTCGAGGCCGTTGGGCTTGAGGTCCTCTTGGATGCGAGCTTCGGTGAGCATGCCGCGGTCGCCGACGAGAATGATTTTGGTCAGGCCGAAACGATTCTTGATCTTGTTGACTTGGCTGGCGACGGTGCTCGGGTCCGAGCTGTTGCCGTCGAAGACTTCGACCGCGACCGGGCGGCCTTCTTTGTCGCAGAGGAGGCCGAATTCGATCTGCAGGGTGCCGGGTTTGCCGTCGCGGCTGTGGCCTCGTTTGGCGAGCGGGCATTGCTCGCCGGTCATCCACACCGAAGTGAGGTCGTACATCACCAGGGTGCCGTCTTCGAGGTGGCGTTTGGCGAGGGCTTTTTCGATCTTGTCCTGACGCGGCAGGAGGGCGTCCATGGCCTCGTAGAGATCGTCTTCGTCGACTTTATCGAGGCCGAGCTCGATGGCGAGGCTGGAATCGGCGGTGGCTTGGTTGAGGCCGCGGGCGCCGGCGAGCTTGGCGCCGGGGGCGAGGATGCGCTGGACGATCATTGCCAGGATGAGCTTGCGTTGCTGCTTGTCGGCGACGCCGATGAGCTTGTCGATTTCGAGTTTTTCGATCATCCCGAGGACGGCGGCGACGGCGCCGTGGGGCAGGCTGCGGAGGAGCTGGAATTCGGCTTCCGGGTCGACGAAAGCGGGGTCGCCGGGCATCACGACTTGGCCACCGTTGAGGAGCATTTTGACTTGTTGGGCGAGTTCCAGTCCGAGCGGCGACAGGTTGAGCAGGGTGGTTTTGACCACCTTGCCGTCGACGCGTTTCGATTCGCGCAGCAGGATGGCTGGCGGCGAGGTGCGGTTAGGTATGACTTCGATGTACATGGCATGAGTATAAGCGTAGATAATAAATATTCAAGCATTAATAAAAATATTTACATGGGTACAAATTAAGCACAAGAGGCAAAAATCTTGAGCTTGTGGTGCGGGGAAGTTCAGGTTAGACGACGAGTATCATGCCGAGCAGTCGTGAAATAGAAAAATGGGGATGCTGCATAGAATTCATCTCCAACTGATCGGTCGATTGGCGAAGCCAAGCTAATCTTCTCGCCTAAAAAACCGGGGCGCTTAACCATGATTGCCGCTGCATTGAATTCACCGTCGATTTCTGAAATCCTACTTTCGCTTCTGACCTGGCTGACCGCTTGGGCGGGCTTGGATCCGGTCTTGGTACTGGATCTGGGGCGCCGATTCGCGATGTTGTCACTCAGTCACGGGACGGAGTTTGTCCTGTTCCTGTCCATGAGTATCATCGCCGCTGCTATGATTTTTAGGGATGCCGAATCCCGACGCCCTCTGGCCTTGGCGGTTCTTGTCGCCATCCTGGTCCTGCCGTTGAAATCGCTGGTTTTACCTCACTTGCCGGCAGTCTTGTCGTCTTCCCTCCTGCCTGCCGCTTGGATTCTCTGCGGTTTTGCGGTGGCCGCACTTCTCATTCACAAAAAACCCGCGGGCGATACGTCTCCAAGCAAAATCTCTTTGCCTTTGGCGCTGACTTGTGGCTCCGTCACTTTCCTGGCGGTGCTTCCGGGTCTGCCGGCAGGTGGCTTGATCCTGGCTATCGCGGTGCTTTCTCGCCAAGCTCCGGCGCAAGCTTGGAGATTGGCGATTGCTGCAAGCTTGCCCGGTCTTGTCGCGCTGGCAATAAATTCGGGGCGTTTGTGGAGCGCTGATGTCAGCGCCAGTCCGCTTCCTGGAGTCTTGGTTACCGTTTTGATGCTGTTGGTTTTTTCGGGCATCTTGCTTTTGCCGCGTTTGTGGCAGCGATTGCCTAGATGGGGACTGCGTTGGACCGCTTGGAGCGCGCTGATTTTATCTCTCCTGATGATGTGGCTGATCAATCGCCAGATGCCGCACCAGCAGCGGGCTTGGGCGGTGATGGGAACCGGAGCCGAAGTGCAATTCTGGTGCGACCCGGTCGAGGCTGATCGTCTGGCCAAGATCGTTTTCGACGAGTTTGCCGCCACCGATCTTGAGCTCAGTCTTTACAAGCCTGAAAGCGAGCTTAACCGCCTCAATCACGAAGCGGCCGAGCGTGACTTTGTCTGCGGGGAACGGCTGTGGCAGAATCTGGTCGCCGCCGAGCAAGCCTGGAAGCTCTCCGGTGGAGCATTTGATGTCAGCGTCGGCCCTTTGATGCGCCTTTGGGGGTTTTACGGCAAGAAAAATACCGAGCCCAGCGAGACCGAAATCAATGAAGTTCTGAAGCGTACCGGCTTCCAGTTCGTTCGCCTCGATCACGCTCGTCACACATGTCGATTCCTTCGCCCCGGGATTGTAATCGATCTCGGGGGCATTGCCAAAGGTCTTGCAGTGGACCGCGCCGTCGAACAACTGCAGAAGGCCGGCTGCCGCCGCGGACTGGTCGATCTCGCCGGCAATCTCCGGGTCTTCGGTCCGCCCCCGCCCAATGCGGTAGCCTATGCCATCGGAGTCAAAGACCCGCGGGACAAAAATGCTGTCCTCGCCGCGATGAATTTATGGAATCAATCGACCTCGACCAGTGGCAGTTATGAGCGCTTTGTCATCTATCAAGGGAAGAAATGGCCGCACATCATCGACCCTCGCAATGGCAGGCCCAAGCTCGGGGCCGATTCGGTCAGCATCGTTTGTCCGAGCGCGATGTGGGCGGACATTTTGTCGACCACGCTTTTTGTCGCCGGTCCGGACGCCGCGGCTGCCTTTGAGCCGGTGGCCGGGCCGATCTCATTTCTCTGGGTGGATTTGCCCGAAGGGGCTCCGGTCAAGCTGATTCGAGGCGGCAAGAGTTTCGAACTCCCGTGAAATCCGGCAGAGATCTTGACAGGGCCCGGTCTTAGCCTATCTTGGCGCCGTTCGACGCACAGCAGTGCGACGCTTTGATACGCAGCTCAGCGACCCCGGCTTTCAGGGGATCCCCCACCAAGACCACTGTGATGCCAAGCACCCCTCCTGCTCATTTACCGTTTGATTTCATCCTGCCTGCCTTGAATATTGGCTTGAGCGGCGGCATCGCTATGGGGAAAAGTGCAGCTCTGGCGATCTTTGCGGAATTGGGGGCCAGTACCCAAGATGCCGATTCAGTAGTCCACCGACTTCTCAAGGAAGATCGGGAATTACAGCAGCTCATCGTGCGACGCTGGGGAGAAAAGCTCCTGCTTCCACAAGGCATCGACCGCAAGGCCTTGGCGGCAAAAGTCTTTGGCCACGCCGAGGAACTAGCCGCTCTTGAGGCCATGATTCATCCGCGAGTCCGCCAAGCCATCGACGCTGCCCTGACGCCCGCGACCTTAAATGTCGTCGCCATCCCCCTGCTTTTTGAAAAAGGCTGGGCCAGCCGGTTTGATTACACCGTCTGCGTTTGGTCCCCGGCTGATCAGCAGCGCCTCCGCTTGGCAGGCCGAGCTTGGACGGAAGCAGAAAGCGCAGCTCGACTCGCCGCCCAGATGAGCGCCGACGAAAAACTTCGTCAAGCCGATTTCGGCCTCATCAACGACCTCGATCTCAAGCATCTTCGACAACAGATTATTGATCTTCTCACCACCCTCAGCGACCAGACAGGAAACATCCAATGAGCGAGCATTCAGACGACAACACCGGCGACGGCGAAGTCAAAAAACGCCGGACGCGCCCCGCCGCCGTGAAAACCAAGAACGACACCACAGCTGCATCTGAAGCCCTGCCGGTGCCCGCCGAAATTCCGGTCAAAGCCCCGAAAGCCGCCAAGGCCGCCAAAGTCGTCGACGAGGCACCGGCTAAACCCGCCGCCAAAACACCCCGTCGCCGCGCAGCTAGTGATGACAGTGAAGCAGCTCCCGCAGTCGTTGCCGACGTCGTTGCGGCTCCCGCAATCGTTGCGGCTCCCGCAACACCTCGTGTCGCCGTTGATGCCAATGGCCCGAACGCCTTGGAAAAACTCTTCGCCGCCTCGGAGGCGAAAGAAGCCGCCGCTCCCGTTCCCGTGGCCTTGCAGCTCTCCGAGCAGCCGCCTCCGGCACCGCCCGAAGTCCGCGAGCCCGATCCCTACATCGACGACCGCAAAATCGTCATCAAGGAAGTCCCTCCTGCCGACGACGCCACCGCCAACGCCTTCTTCGCCTTGGTCTCGAACAAGCTCAGCCAGGTCAAGGCCCTGCCGCCTCCGGTGATCGAGCTGGATCCGCTCCTGCCGCCGCCCCGCCGTCGCGAAGAAGCTCCTCGCCTGGCTCCTCCCCAGGAAGTCCGCCGCGAGCCGCTGCAAGACAACCGCCGCGAACCCATTCAAGACATCCGCCGCGAGCAGGTGCGTGAACCTCTTCGCGACCGCGATCAGGGCCGCGACCGCGACCCCCGCGACCGTGAGCCGATGCGTGAACGCGAGCGCGAACAGCCGCGCGACAACAGCCGCGAAGCCCGCATGCAAGAGAAGTTCAGCCGCAACCGCGCCCGCGGCCTACCCGAAGACTACGAACTCGAAGACGAAGAACGCCGCCTGATCGATGCCGCCGCCTCCGGTGAAGTCGGCCTCGATATCGCCGACCTCAACTCCAAGTCGATGCAGGAACTTAACGACCTCGCCCTCGACCTTGGCATCGAAGGCACCGGCTCGATCGGCAAGCAGGACCTCGTCCACGAAATCATCAAGCACAAATCGAAAGAACGCGGCGTCCTCTTCGGCGGCGGCGTCCTTGAGCTCAACAGCACCGACGGCTTCGGCTTCCTCCGCAACCCGGAATACTCCTTCCAGCCCAACCCCGAAGACATCTACCTGTCGCCCACCCAGGTGAAGCGTTATTCGCTCCGCACCGGCGACACCATCATGGGCCAGTTCCGTTCGCCTCGCGAGAAAGAACGCTACTTCTGCATGCTCAAGATCGACTCGGTCAACGGCGATCCGCCGATGTCGAAGAAATCGAAAATCCCCTTCGAATCCCTCACTCCCGACTTCCCGACCAAACGCCTGGTCATGGAAGATCGCCCCGACAACATCCCGATGCGGGTGCTCGACCTGGTCACGCCGATCGGTGCCGGCCAGCGCGGCCTCATCGTCGCCCCGCCCCGCACCGGTAAGACCGTCCTGATGCAGCAGATCGCCCAGTCGATCGCCAACAACAACCCCGAAGCACACCTCATCGTCCTGCTCATCGATGAACGCCCCGAGGAAGTCACCGACATGAAGCGCGTTGTCCGCGGTGAAGTCATCGCCTCGACTTTCGATGAACCTCAGTCGCGCCACATCCAAGTTGCCGAAATGGTGATCGAAAAGGCCCGCCGCCTGGTCGAACACGGCCGCAACGTCATCATCTTGCTCGACTCGATCACCCGTCTCGCTCGCGCCTACAACGCGGTGCAACCGAACTCCGGTAAGATCATGTCCGGCGGTCTCGATACCAACGCCTTGACCAAACCCAAGCGCTTCTTTGGCGCCGCCCGCAACGTCCAGGAAGGCGGCTCGCTGACCATCCTCGCCACGGCCCTCGTCGACACCGGCTCGACCATGGACGAAGTCATCTTCCAGGAATTCAAAGGCACCGGCAACATGGAGATCCACCTCGACCGCGGCCTCGTCGACAAACGGATCTTCCCAGCCATCAACATCGAGAAATCCGGCACCCGCAAGGAAGAGCTTCTGCTCCACCCCGACGAGAAGGAACGGGTGTGGAAACTCCGCCGCGCCCTCCTCGGCATGCCGCCCGCCGAAGCTATGCAGCTTCTCGTCAACGGCGTCAAGAAAACCAAGTCAAATCCGCAATTCCTCATGACTTTGCAGGTTTGAGCCGTCAAATCCCGAAAACCCTCCGCGTATTCTGATTGTCTCGCGAAACCCGAAAACTGAAACAGGAATCCTCCCATGTTCAAGAAATTCAGCTGCCTCCTCGCCCTCAGCCTCGGCCTCAGCGCCAACGCCGCCAGCAACGAAGAATTGACCCAGCGCCTGCCCGACGGCTGCAACATGGTGATGACCATGGATATCGAGAAAGTCCTCGCCATCCCCGCCGTGAAGAAGAAGCTCGACGACAAAGCCGCCATGCTCCCCGAGCAACTGGCCCAAATGGAACTCGCCAAGAAGCTCGGCTTCGGCCCTGACTCGCTCGAGCGCATGGTCATCGGCATGAAGGTGTCGCAGAGTGAAGTCGAAGGTGGCAAACAACCCGAAATGGCAGCCATCCTGTCGACCAAGAAACCGATGGATCTCGCCGCCGCGATCACCATCGCTAAGGCCGATCCCAAGGCTGGCATCACGGTCGAAGAAAAGAAATACCAGAGCCACACCTGCTACGTCATCACCAAGGCTGATCAACCCTTCCCCGTCATTATCGCCCAGCTTAACCCCACCACCGTGGTGCTCGGCACCAAGAACTTCGCCTTGCTCGCCATCGGCACCGCTAAAGCCGGCGCCAAATCGCTCGCCAGCAACAAAGCCGTGATGACGGAAGTCGGCGCCCTGAAAGGCCTCTTCGGCGTCTACTTCGCTCTCACCGACGCTGATAAAGCGAAAATGGCCGAAGCCGCTGCCGCCGCTGCCCAAAACGGCCAGGCGCCCGACATGATGACCAACATGATGCAGTCTTTCCAAGGTTTCTCCCTCGGTGCCGACTATGTCAACAACGTCCTTTCGATGGACGGCGTGATCACTTGCAAAGACGCCAACGGTGCCATGGGCATGGCCGGCCTCGCTCAAATGGGCGCCATGGCTCTTGCCGACCCGAAAATCGGCATCCCCCCCGGCGCCTATAAAGCCGCTGCCGAAGGCAATAAAGTCAAGCTCAGCCTCGTTCTCGATCAGGCGGTTCTCGAAAAGCTCGCCAACCAGGCTCAGAAAGCCCAGCAAGGCGGCGGTGAACTGGAAATCACTCCCGACGCCCCGGTCGCCCCCGTCGGCGAGAAGTGATTCGCTTCTTGACCCAGTAAAATTCCGGGGCGGCTTCGGCCGCCCCGCGTTTTTGATCTGTACTCAAGAATCGCGATTTCTCTCGTTTTGAGCTCAACTTTGTAGTCCCGGCTTCAGCCGGCTTGTTCTGTGGCTCGTCCATTCTGCGTTTTTCTGCGCTTAAACTGCGCTTCGCTAGTTAGGAGTCTGGAGATCGATCATCCGCAGATTTGCTGTCATCAGACGCAAGTCTCGCCGCGCCGCTCTTGCCGTTGCTCTTGCGAATGCTTTTTTAGTTGGAATCAAAACAACTCCACAACCCAGGACTTCTCTATGTGCGGAATCGTCGCTTACATCGGCTCGCGCCCGGCCCCCGAAATCCTTCTCAACGGCCTTCGTCGTCTCGAATATCGCGGCTATGACTCCGCTGGT
>JAYTMY010000102.1:0-2575 GCA_043748535.1 Lentisphaeraceae bacterium
CAAGGCGTCTATGGGCTGCCGGACTGGATGGGCGGCCTGCAGTCGGCACTGCTCAACGAAGATGCGACACTTTTCCGTCGCAAGTATTTCAAAAACGGGGCTCACCTCGGATACATCCTCTACACGAACGACGCCCAGATCGGGCCGGAGACGGAGCAGGCGATCAAGACCAATCTGAGCCAGGGCAAAGGGGCGGGAAACTTCCGCTCGATGTACCTCCACATCCCCAACGGAAAAGAGAAGTCGGTGCAGCTGATCCCGATCGGCGACATCGGCCAGAAAGACGAATTCGAGAAGATCAAAAACATCAGTGCCGACGATGTGATCGTGGCGCACCGGGTGCCGCCTGCGCTGGTGGCGATCAAGCCCGGCGCGGCGAGCAGCCTCGGCGACGTCGAGAAGATCGAGGGCGTTTATCGCCGAACCGAGCTCGAGGCTATGAAAAACCCGTGGTTGGAACTGAATGAATCCCTGCCGACCAATCTCCAAATCAAGTTCAAGGAATCGAAACCCGCATGAGCGCACGCATCACCACCGCCGGCCTGAATCTGATGGCCGCCAAAGCCGCTGCCGGCCTGTCGTTCTCGATCGACAAAATGATCTACGCCTACATCGCGGGTCTCGATCCAGAGGCAACGCCGCCGCTGAGTGAGGCGAAGCCCTCAGCCGGCAACATCAAGCTCGAGGTGGCTCTGACGGCCTCAGGTCTTGCCGGGACCGACACTGCGGTCTACAGCTCGGTCCTCGGGCCGGACGTCGGCACCTGGGACTTCAACTGGATCGGCCTGTACTCCAGCGCCAACAACGTCCTGGTGGCGGCGCGATATCTGCCGACCCAGACGAAGCGGGCGACGGCGGGATCCACCATGGGCAACTCGCTGACCAAGAACTTCGCCATTCAGCACACCGACATCGGAACGCTGACGGGCGTCACCATCAACGCCGCCACCTGGCAGCAAGATTTCACGTCGCTCTTGGCGACCAAGGCGAACGCCAGCCATACCCACGAAATCAGCCAGGTCAACGGCCTGCCCGAGGCGCTGGCGGGCAAGGCTCCGACCAGCCACACCCACGAAGCGCTGACACCGCCGGGAGCGGTGATGGCCTTCGCCATGGCAACGCCGCCGGCGGGATGGCTCAAGGCCAACGGTGCCTTGGTCAGCCGGGCCGGCACTTATGCGGCGCTGTTCAGCGCCATCGGCGTGACCTTTGGCACCGGTGACGGTGTCAGCACCTTCCAATTGCCGGACCTACGAGGCGAATTTGTGCGCGGCTGGGATGACAGCAGGGGCATTGATTCGGGGCGCGGACTGGGCTCGGCGCAGGGAGATCAAAACAAACTACACGGGCACCCGTACATAGTTTCAGCAGGAAACGGGAACAACAACTCTTCTGGCGGACTCGCTATGGACTATGATGGAGCGTTTACGGTTCTTCCTGAGCATACCGGAACTGCCGGTAACGGACTCGTCTCCACAGGCAACCCGATACCTGCCATAGTTCCGACGCTGATCGGCGGCAGTGGCGGCAATGAAGCCCGCCCCCGAAACATCGCCCTGAATTATTGCATCAAATACTGAGGCCAAGCCATGAGCGACTTCCTCAACTCCCTCGCCAAATATTCGCCGCTGGCGCTGCTCGCCGCCTTCGGTGGCCTGGTGCGCTGCCTGTCGTCGCCCCAGCGGATCAGCCGCAAGATGCTGGTGATCGAAATGACCATCGCGGTCTTTGCCGGCGTCCTGGTCAGCCTCTTGCTCAGCCCCTTCGCCATCTCGCCGCAGGTCAACGCTGCGGCGGCCGCCTTGGCGGGCTACAGCAGCAAGGCCGTCCTCTACATCATCGAGCAGGCCTTCCTGCGCAAGTTCAAAAAGGGGGCCGAGGATGATCCTCTCTAACGGAATTTCATTCGAGGTCCCGGGCAAGAATCTGACCGTTTCGGCCTCGCTGACGATCGATAAAAAAGCCCTGGGCGGCGACACCAGCGGCACGGACAATGCCGAGGCTGGAATCAAGCCGCAGCGGCTGAGCTGCTCGCTCTTGCTGCCGAAGGATCAGGCGAAGAAATTAAAACAGCTCAAAGTCGTGGTGACGGGAAAAGACACCGAGGGCGCGGCGATCGTTTACGACATCGTCGATGATCTGGCGGAGGCGATGGACATCCGGCAGGTGCGATTTGTCGACGGCCTCAACGTCACCCAATCGGACGGCCTGCAGGCGTGGAATGTGACGTTTACGCTCGAGGAGGTGCGCTCGGTGGCGGAGCGTCGCGAAGAGCGCGAAAAACCCGATGACATCGTGGCGGTGAAATCCGACGGCACCACGATCGCGCCGGCGCCCTCGAGCTCGTCGAAGCTGCAGCAGTTCATGAGCACCGGCGAAAGGGCCTTCGCATGAAGCTGAATAAACGGCTGACGGTGGACGGGATCGAGGTCCCGATTGTCGCCGACATGACGCTCCTCGAGCTGAACAAGCCGGGACGGGCGATTTACGCCGTCCAGGCCGACAAGCCGCTGACGGGCGAAGTGCGCCTCAGCCTCGGCTGGGGCAACAAGCTGCAGCTGTGGTTCACCGGGGT
>JAYTMY010000103.1:0-9056 GCA_043748535.1 Lentisphaeraceae bacterium
GTCCCGGCTTCAGCCGGTTGTTGTGCTCAAATTGCGTTCGGAACAGAACACACCGGCTGAAGCCGGGACGACAAACTTGAGCTCAAAACGAAGAACTCTTGACTCCCGAGCTGATGTATGTATGAATATGTAGTTCAGTTGTTCGCTTTTAGCATCGACAGCTTCTTGGTCGCGACCTCGGCCCATTGGCCCTGGGGGAATTTCTTCAGGTAGTCTTCGTAGGCGACAGTCGCGGCTTTCGCCACGTTGTCCTGACCGAGGGCGTTGGCGCGGCGGTACATGGCTTCTTCGATATGGGAGTCATCAGGAAAAAGCTTGATCACTTCGGCGTAGATCTCAGCCGCTTCGCTGTTGCGGAAGGCTATACCTTTGATCTTCGCCGCGGTCATGCATTTGGCGGCATCTTTTTCGGCATAACCTTTTTCCGCCCACCACGAGGCGGCTGGTGAAATCGAGCCGATAGCGATGACGAGAAGGATGATGCAGATGATCAAAGCGCGCATGGAAAGCTCCTTAAATGCTAGTTGTGACAATTGTAGCAAAATCTACGAAGCTTCGCAAGGGGGTGGTCTCAGGATTTACAGGGCACCGCCTTGGGCGCCGTAGACTTGCTCTTCAAGAAGGCGCTGGAATTCGACCATCTCTTCCGGGCTCGGGCGGGCAGTTTTGTCGGCCATGTTCATGCCGAGGCGGCCGGCGTTGTCGACCCACCACTCGCCTTTCAGGCCGGAGGCGAAGACGACGTTGCCGGAGAGCATGGCGCCGGGACGGGCGATCTTTGACATTTCGACGTGAGTGCCAGCGGGTTGGGCTTCGCCGGTGCTGTCATCGGCATCGTCGGCTTTTTTCACTTCCGGCTTGACCGGGTCGAGCTCTTTCCAGTCGATCTCGGCTTCCGCCGCCAGCAGACGCAGATCCATGAAGGTCATGGTTTGACCATGTTGGTCGCGCAAGAGACGGTGAATGTCATTGAGCGAGGTTTTCTTTTTCAGCTCGGTGGCGATGAGTTTTTTCAGAGCGACGGGATCCATGGTGAACTCCTTGGGGATTGACGGCCTCAATGTAGCTCGGATTAGGAGGAGTAAAGGAGCAATTGCAGATGAACTCTCTGTGCATAAGGTGCCGGGTGTTGCGTTCGGACTTCTGGTCGGATCGGCGCCTGTGACCTGACTTGTTGACGCTCACTCGTTCAGCAAGGAGGCAAACGATGTCGCATGGGTGCATGGCTTGAGCTCGTCCATTGGCCCTAGCTGGGCGTCAGAAAGACCGATAAAACTTCGATCTGAGCAAGTTCGCTTGAGCTTGGCCATGCGTCGCGAAGCGACAGAATGATGGTAGCTGGGGGGGGCAGTAGCTTGAACTTGGCGACCAAAATTGCAGGCCTACTTTCTTGCTCCCAGAATAAATTTTAATATGTTGATTTTGTTTGTGTTATATTGAATATGAGTGAGCTGGCTTGCCCCTTCGACTACAATTGTACCGTCGCGTCGCGACGAGCAGTTCAAGGCTGAGTGAGTGGGGGTTTCGCGGTTGCAAAACACCAGGTTTCCGCCTTCAATTTCTAGTTTTTCTGAGACGGAGGAGTTCCGGGTTTTTTCAACGCTTCTTCTTCGAGTTTTTTCAGGGCCGGCACTTCATGCAAGTGGGCTGGCCACTCGGCAATCAGGCGACGCAGCTGCTGCAGGGTTTGTTGCGCCTCGCTGTCGCGCTTGAGCCGGGACAAGAGCCGGGACTTGTCGAGCAGCAAGGCTTCGGGGGCGCGGCTGAGGGCGATGCGTCGCTCGACCGTGATCAGAGCGGCTTCAAAAAGCCCGGCATCGGTCTCGATCTTTTGTTTTTCGGCGAGAAGAACCGCGCTCGCCGGGCAGCGCTTCCCTTCGGCCTCGAGGGCGGCCGCCGCGCCCAAGGCCCCTGCGCCCCCGGGGAGGAGGGCGAGACGGGCCTTTTCGATCACCAGTTCCGGCGTCAATTCGCGCAAGTCGCGACAAGCCAGGTCGAAATCGAGCTGTGCCGCCGCGCCATCGCCGAGCTCGCGGCGGCAACGGCCGCGCCAGAGCAGGGCCTCGGGATTTTGCGGCTGACGCAGAAGCGAGGCCTCGACTTCGGCGAGGGCGGCGCGAGCTTGGCCGGCGGCAAGCCGGAGGCGGCAACGGAGAAGGGCATAATCAAGTTTTCCGGGCTCGGAACGCGCCGCAGCCTCAAGGTCGGCGAGAGCGAGGTCGAATTTTCGCTCCTCCTGGTGGATGCCGGCACGTTCCAGTAAGAGCTTGGCATCGCCGGGATTGACCAGCAAGCCGGCATCAATGGCGGCCAGATGCTCGGTGTGGCCTTCGTGCGCGAACGCGTCGAGGCTGAGAAGGAGGCCGACACTGATGCTCAGGAGTTTCATGGAGCAAGATGTGCCCAATGCGGGGCGGCGGCAAGCGCAAGAAATAAAAAAAACCGGCTGCCTAGGGCGAGCCGGTTTTTTCAAGCCTAACAAGTGGCTCAGCCGACGAGGTTGTCGACCTGCAGTTTTTCGCGCAGCTTCTTCAATGCTTGGTTTTGGATCTGGCGGACGCGTTCGCGGGTACGCCCTATTGCCTGCGAGACTTCTTCCAAAGTCTTGGGGCGCTGCGACAAGAGGCCGAAACGGAGCTCGAGAACGAGCTTTTCACGGTCGGTGAGGAGGATCATGTGTTTCGACATGGAGCGGAAGGATTCTTCCTGGCCGATGATGTCGGACGCGGTAGTGGCGGTTTTGTCCGCGACGATGTCTTGGATCTCGCCGTCTTCGCCGTCCTGGAGCTTGGCCTGGAGGGAGATGGTTGAACCACCGACGGTCGACAGGCCGGAAACGGTGCGCTTCGAGAAGCTCAGGAAGTCGGCGATTTCGGCATCGGTGGGTTCGCGCATGAGCTTTTCTTTCAGCTCGAGGCGGGCGTTGCGGATCTTGTTGATCTTGCCGGCCGACTGCACCGGGATGCGGATGGTGCGGGACTGGTTGGCGAGGCCGCGGCGCATCGACTGCTTGATCCACCAGGCGGCGTAGGAGGAGAACTTGGCGCCTTTTGCCGGATCGAATTTCTCGACCGCACGCATCAGACCGATGTTGCCTTCGGAAATCAAGTCGGAGAGGGGGAGACCGAGACCTTTGAAGTCATGGGCGATTTTCACCACCAGACGAAGGTTGGAGACGATCAGCTTCTCGCGAGCTTTTTCGTCGCCGACGGCAATCAGGGCCGCTAGGTCCACTTCCTCGTCTTTGGTCACCAGCTTGATGTCGCTGATGTTGTGCATGTAGTTGCGGATCGCGTCGCTCTTGGAGTCCATAGGCCTGTCTGTCCTGGTCGTAAAGTTATCCCGGCGTGGGGGGCGCGTAGTCTATCCGGTCTTGGTGATTTGGCAAGTGCCTTCTACCAACTACGCACAAGTGGGGGTCACTTGCAAGGGGGGAGGGCGATTTTTCGGCAAAAATCTGTGACTCGCCTGCCTGTATACTAGCAAATTTGTTCGATTTCTCAGTATCGCTTGCTCGTCTCATTGTAAAGGAACGCGGCCGGGATATGATTTCATCGTGTGGAAACGCCGGGGTCTCTCCGGCTCCCATTAAGGGGGCGCAATGGTTTCGACTGTTGGGAAGAGGTTTGGGTGGCATGCCGAGGCTGATGGGTTGGCCGCGTTAAAAGCCGATCAAAAAAACAGACGCCACAGAAAATCTGGCTCTCGCGGCTTAAGTCCGCGCCTGTCCCCCGCCTACGCCTGATAAGCGCGCCGACAGGATAAACCATCAGGCTGGCCAGGAGACCTCGTCCTAGGGGTCGCCAGCGAGAAAGCACTAGGAATCGAGCCAGAGCTAGCCTGTCACTGGGCGGGTGAGGTTGTAGCAACATAATCAGTGAATACGCATGTAGAAGCTCAGGTAGCTAATCAACAGGACGGGGGTTCGACTCCCCCCGCCTCCACTCAGCCCCCGCCGATCCACACCGGCGGGGGCTTTCCTTTTGTGCTTAATTCAAAATAGTTATGGCTTTCTCGGGGTGATGAAGGAAGGGCGGAAACCCAAAAGTGTAGCAACTTTGTAGCCCCTCGACCCTTGCAAGGGGGCTCAATTGCCCCGATCCTTCCCACAGGGCGCTACACCGCATACTCCCCGCCTGACCGCTGGCTCTACTCGGCGATCCAGGGAAGCCCCGAGTTCGGCGATCCCCATCCCTGTCCTAAATTTTCTGGAGCTAGCTCATGGCTCGCGGCGCCCTTTTCCAAAGAGCCCCGGGAGGCAACTTCTACTTCCGCTACCAGCTTAACGACGCTCGTATCGCTGAAAACCTCAAGACCGAAGACCTCAAGACTCACCAGAAAGCTAGTCGAAAAATCACTTTTGGGCTCTGGGGACAGAGTCCCCCAGCGAGGGCCGGGGCGGAGCCCCGAGGTCAGTTGTTCATTTGGTTCCGGCTATGCCGGGATAGAATATCGTGGTTGACATGGTCGAAGAACTTGCTGATGTCGAGGTCCACCATCCATCTCTTGCCGGACTGGACGAATTGCCGCGCCGCGAGTCCCGCGTCGTGGCCGCTGCGTCCGGGCCGGAAGCCGTAGCTGTGGTCTGAAAACCGGGATCGAAAACACGGGTGAGCTGTTGTGAAATCGCCTGCTGTACCGCCTCGTGGATGCTCTCACGGGCGATGACGTCTTCCATAGGTCACTTCTTTCACTTCCATTGCTCTCCTTGCTGTCGGGACGCAGCCTTGCGGCCAGTCCCGGGTTACGCTCAGGTCCTATCCTTCGGCCCTTCACTCCTCCCGGCTTTCACCGGTCGTCTTCACTCCACAAGCCTCTGCTGACTTCTCTGCTGCTCTCACGGCGGAGATCTCCCCGGGTCAGGTGCACTATCATTCCTCGCGGGCCGCGTGGCTCTACAGCGTGCTCTATCAGCTTTGGACTTCGCGCTTGCCAGCTGGCTCGTCTCTCGCACGACTGCCTCATTCCCACTTCGTCTTCCTGCGGTCGCGATTTCGCCTCCGGCTTCTTTCAGCTTTCCCCTCGTGGTTGGGCCTTGCAACGTGCAGCGACGGTTGAGTGGATTGGTTAGCTGATCTCTCTGATGAACTCCTCTCGTTTCATGTGACAGTGCCCATGCCGGGCACACGGGCTCGAACGGGACGATCGAGCCACATTGGTAGCGGCATCAGCTGCCCGCAAGGTCACGGAAAAATGGGTGTGGATCATTTGCGCCATGCTCAAATCCAACACCCCTTAAACAACGAGGAGCTCTAGCGTGCGTCACGAAAACCCCAGCCCACTTGACGGGCGACCTGTCAATAAGTCTGGCATCCGGCCCCTTGTCGACAGCTTGCGCCAAGAAAAACTATCGAAATCCGGGCAAATTTGCCCTCCCGGACTTGACTTAAGACCTCAGAAGACCTTTATTGCGCGTTTATTACCCGTTTTTTGCCTTACTTTAAAACCCAAGGAGACCGCCATGATTCGTTTATTCGCCATCTGTCTGTTCGCCTGCACAATCTCGTTGGCGGTTAGCGCTGAACCGGTTAAAGAATCCTATACCTACGGTCCTGATTCGCTGCGCGTCGCTGGCGTTCCCCAAGGGAAAATTACCGAAGGCGTGTGGAAAAGTACCGTCTTCCCAGGAACGATTCGCCAATATTGGGTGTACGTGCCAGCCCAATATGACGGCACTGTGCCCGCCGCAGTAATGATTTTTCAGGATGGCCACACGTACTTAGGCGAAAAAGGTGATTTCCGTGTGCCCGTCGTGTTCGATAATTTTATTCATCAAGGTGTCATGCCCATCACCATCGGTATTTTCCTGAATCCAGGACACAAATCGGACAAACTTCCAGACAAGCCAGGTTGGGCTGGCAATCCCAATAATCGCAGCTTCGAATACGACACCTTAAGCAATCAATACGCAAATTTTTTAATCGCAGAGATTTTGCCTGAAGTTGCCAAAAAATATAAACTGAGCAATGATCCACGCAACCGAGCCATTTGCGGCATCAGCTCTGGCGGCATTTGTGCTTTCACGGCGGCCTGGGAAAAACCTGACGTCTTCGGCAAAGTCGTCAGCCACATCGGTAGCTTCACCAACATTCGCGGCGGCCATGCCTGCGAAGCGCTGATTCGCAAAACCCCGGCTAAACCAATCCGCATTTTCTTACAAGACGGCGCGAATGATTTGGACAACGAACACGGTAATTGGCCACTCGCCAATCAGCAAATGGCGAAGTCATTAGCGTTCATGAAATACGATTACCAATTCGTCTTCGGAGAAGGCGAGCATAATGGTAAACATGGCGGCGCCATCATGCCCGAAACCATGAAATGGTTGTGGCGCGATTGGAAAGATTACGCGGGGAAATAGTCAGGCCTCAAACGACCACTCCACCCCATCAACCTTTCACCCTCGGTTCGCTGCGATGATCGCTAAAGTCCTGCCCGACATCTCGCTCGACCGGGAGTTCGACTACCTCGTCCCGCCTGAGCTGCTGGACCGGGTCAAGCCGGGCTGCCGGGTCAGCGTCGGCTTCGGCAAGACGCAGCGCAGCGGCTGGGTCGTGGCGCTCAGCGACACCAGCGAATGGCCGGCGGAAAAGCTCAAGCCGCTGACCACTTGCACCGAGCAATATCTTCCCGAAACGCTGCTGAAATTGGCGGAGTGGATCTCGGAATATTATTGCGCCTCCCGCACTTCCTCGCTGCGCACCTTCCTGCCCGCGCCGGTGCGGGCCGAAGGCGCCGCCCCGAAGGTCCAGCGAGTGCTGCGACTGGCGCCGGAAATCCACCCCGCCGATCTGATCGCCGAGATTCAGGAAAAACACCCGCAGCAGGCCGCCATCATCCGCGAACTGCAGCTCCGCCATGAAGCCACCGCCGCCGCCCTCGCCCGCGCCGCCAAATGCAGCGCCGGACCAGTCAACACCATGCTCGAAAAGAAGTACCTCGTCGCCGTCGAAGTCGAAGTCGAACGCGACCCCTTCTCCGGCGAGCGCCTGGTGCCGACCCAGCCGCTGACCTTGACCGATGAGCAGAAGCTCGCGCTCGACATCACCCTCGCCGAAATGGCCTCGCCCGAGCCCCTGCCGGTGCTTTGTTACGGCATCACCGGCTGTGGCAAGACCGAGGTCTATTTGCAGGCCATCGCCGCCTGCCTCGAACAAGGCAAGCAAGCGATCGTCCTGGTGCCCGAGATTTCGCTGACTCCGCAAACCGTGCAGCGCTTCCGCGCCCGCTTCGGCGACAAGGTCAGCGTCCTGCATTCGCGCCTTTCCGACGGCGAGCGCTTCGACCAGTGGATGAAGATCCACCGCGGCCAGGTGCAGATCGCCGTCGGCGCCCGCAGCGCCCTGTTTTCCCCCTTCCGCAATCTCGGCCTGATCGTCGTCGACGAAGAGCACGAGCCCTCGTACAAGCAAGGCGAGGCGCCGCGCTACCACGCCCGCGACGTCGCGGTGATGCGCGGCCGTTTCGACAAATGCGCCGTCCTGCTCGGCACTGCGACGCCCTCCTTCGAATCCTTCGCTAACGCCCGCCGCGGCAAGTACCGGCTCGCCACCATCAGCAAACGCGCCGACAACGCCGCCCTACCGCAGATGAAGCTGATCGACATGCGCCTCGAGGCCGCGACCCAGGGTCAGCCGCAGATCTTCTCGAAGCCCTTGGTCGACGCCATCTACCAGAATCTCAACGAGAAGATGCAGACCATCCTCTTCCTCAACCGCCGCGGCTTCGCGACCCAGCTGCAATGCACGGTCTGCGGCTTCGTCGCCGAATGCCCCGCCTGCAGCCTGAAGCTGACCTATCACCGCGAGAAATGCACCCTCGCCTGCCACCTCTGCGGCGAAGTGCAGCGGGCTCCCGACAAATGCCCGAAATGCAGCGACCCGGCGATCCGCTACTCCGGACTCGGCACCGAGAAGATCGAGTCGCTGGTGCAGAAGATCGCCCCGACGGCCCGCATCGTCCGGATGGATTCCGACACCATGACGGGCAAGGACTCGCATAAGAAGACCCTCGACGCCTTCCAAGCGCATGAATACGACATCCTCATCGGCACCCAGATGATCGCCAAGGGCCTGCATTTCCCCAAGGTCACCCTGGTCGGCGTCGTCTTCGCCGACATGTCGCTCAACATCCCCGATTTCCGCGCCGCCGAACGCACTTTCCAGCTCCTCGTCCAGGTTTCCGGCCGCTCTGGCCGCGGCTCCGACGCCGGCCGCGTTCTGGTCCAGTCCTACACCCCTTTCCACCACGCCCTGCAAGCTTCGATGACGGCTGACTACGACAACTTCTACAACGAAGAAATTGCCGGACGCGAAGCCTTGAGTTTCCCGCCCTTCGCCCAGATGGCGATCGTCCATTTCCGCGGTCCCGACGCCCAGGCCCTGCAGGATTGCGCCAGCCGTTTCCACGAGCTGGTGGCACCGCACCTTGCCGAGGGCGACCGCTTGATGCCTGCCCTCCCCTCCCCCTTGGCCCGGGCCAAGAATCTCTTCCGTTTTCAGGTCTCGATCTTCACTCCACGGATGCTGCGCACCGGCCGCATCCTCCGCGCCGCCCTGACTCGTTGCGGCCTGCCGAAGGACTGCGACGCCTATATCGACATCGACGCGCAATCGCTGAGCTGAAGCCCGATGCTGCTCAATGTGGCTCGATGTTTTCATGCATCTCGCTTATGCCGACAAAGGCACACCAAGAGCACAATCAGGCGCCAACAACTCGATCGGGACGATCGTGCTGAAAAGTCTCATGTAGAATTGACCATCTGCGTCTCACGAAAAACTGACCAGCCCCAGTGACTTCCCCCCTGCCCAGACCCCCGCGGGGGTCTGGGCAGGGGGGGGGGCGTCGGACCCTCCACACCCGACAAGTTTTTCGTGAAACCCCAATCAGATTCTCCGCCGTCATTACGACGCCGGAGGTCATTATGGTCAAGGATATTGAGAAAATGGATATCGTTCAAATGAAGCGCGAAGGCCACTCCCTTCTGGAGATCTCCCGCAAAACTGGTCGCTCTCGCAACACCATCAGGAAAATTCTCCTCAAAACCGAGCCGCGTC
>JAYTMY010000104.1:0-10620 GCA_043748535.1 Lentisphaeraceae bacterium
ACCGCCAAGCACGACCCCCTCGCCTACCTGCAGAACCGCACCGTCGACTGGCTCGACCACCAGCTCGCCGCCCGTGAGCTGCTCGACCTCGACTTCGCCACCTGCCCCCTCGTGGTTGAGCACGAGTACCCCGCCGCCCGCATCCAGGACAAGGAGAAGCTGATGCCTATCCTCAAGGGTTCACTCGCCTTCACCCGCAAGATCGACGAAGCCGCCGCCTGCATGTACTCCCTGCAGAACGAAGTCCTCAAGGCCCAAGGCATCCCGGTGCAAGGCATCGGTCGTCAAGCCTATCGCAGCTGATCAAAAACCAGCTGAAATGGAAGCGACCCGGCAGTTTTTCTGCCGGGTCGCTTTTTGCCAATTTGGCTCGTTCCACACTGGGCTCGTCGGCATCCTGCCGGCTGGGCTTCGTCGCTTTTGAGCCTAGCTAACTTTCGGAATCCGCCCCCGCCGATTAGAACAATTTCATCTGGCGCGCACCAGTGAGCGCGTCAACGCTGAGATCATCGAGCGCCAGAATGGCGTCGGCAATGGGGCTGATCTGGTCATCGATGTAGTGCTTGTAATCGGGGTCTTGCGGCTGTCTTTCGAGAGGCACCGGGCCACTGAGAGTCATGACGTAAGAGATGTAGCCGAAGCTGCGGCCGAGGGCGCGGGCGGCGACCAGATGAGGAGGTGGTACTTTGGCGCGTTCATCGGAATCGCGCAGTTTGCGGCGGTAGATGAGGCGGGCGTCGTGATGACCGAAGCGGACCTGCTGGAGGAAGTCGAGGGTGAAGCGTTCGGCGGAGTCGCCGCGGAGGACGGCGCTGACCAAGTCGCGTTGGAACTGCAAGGCGAGAGGCGACCAGGCGTCGGTGGTGAACTCGATGCCGTCCCAAAGTAAGCTGCCATCGGGGGCGAGAGCGGCCCAGCGCAGTTGCGAGTCATCTTTGCGAGGCAGAAGGAGGACGCGGGGGTGGAGGGTGACGGCGCGCAGGAAAGGGGAGGGCGTGGCGAGGCCGCGGTCGCGGCTGAGTTGTTCGCCGATGCGGCGGCGGAGTTCAGCGGTGAAAACCTTGGCCTCGTCGGGCGAGCTGGCTCCGAGGCGGAAGAACAAGCGTTCCTCATCGAAGGCTTCGAGGACGGCGCCGAGTTCTTTCGCGGCGGCGTCGGCGGCGGCGTGGAAGCTGCGCAAGGCATTGCTGAAGACGGCTTGGACGGCCGGCGACTGATGGCGTTGGACCGGCGACAAGAAGGCGTCGGCGATCTGGGTGAGGCTACGTTCGCTGGCACGGCGGATCGGCTCGAAGCCGCGGGCGAGGGCGGTTTCGCGGGCGCTGACGAGGGTCTCGAGGAGCGGGGCGAGCATCGGCGGTCCATCTTGGACGGACGGCGGTTCAATGGCGAAGGAGCGGAGGATTTCGGCGGCGAGGGCGGGGCATTCGACTTCGATGATACGTTCGTAGAGACCGGCACGGCTGCGGCAGGGGCGGCTGGCGGCGCTGCCTTTGCCTTCTGGGGCCGGCGGCGCGACGATGCCGCGGCGGTGCAGGCGAGGCAGGAGAAGAGAATCGAGAGCGGCGCCGCCGATGCCGATGCTGCCGGGCTGGAGGCCGGTGCTGCGGCAGCGGGCCTTGACGTAATCGAGCATGCCGTAGTCGCGGAAGAGCTTGGTCACCAGGACGCAGTCTTGCAGGTTGTAGCGACAAAGAGCCGCTTTGTCATCGCGGAACATGCGCTCGATCTCGGCGACCTTGTCCTCGGTGTGGTCGATTTCTTTACCTTCGCCGAGGAGGTGGCGAGAGACGGTTTCGAGCTTGTAGTCGGGGAAGACATAGCCGGCTTCACGGAAAAGAGGCAGGCCGTCGAGGACAACGCGTCCGGGCAGGTTGCAGAAGTGGCCGACGCCGGGGATTTCCGAGATCACGGGTTTGCGGCCGCTGCGGCCGAGGCTGAAGTCCATGTAGTTCTTGTCGCAACGTTCCTGCAGGTAGCGCAGGTCGTGGCCGATGACGTACCAGCCGATGATGACGTCGGGATCTTCGGCGGCGAACCATTTGAGGAAGGCGGCGAGGAGCGAGGCCTCGTCGGGATGAGCTTCATAATCCTCGCCTTTGAGGACGCTCGCATCGGGAGCGAGGACGAAGACCTTGCGGCGTTCGGGGCCGCAGCCGGTGATGTGGATGGCAATGGAGAAAAGATGATCGATGGTGACACCGTTTTCGATGTCGAGAGAGGCGACGCGGAGCTCGCTGTCGACGCGGATTCCAGCTAGGGACGGGTTTTTGAAGAGGAGTCGGCCGTCGTGGAGTTCCGGCTTGCCGCGCAAGGCGACGCCGGCCCCGAGGCCGAGTTCCATGAAGAGGCGTTCATGGGATTTTACTTCAGCTTCCCAGAAAGGGATGTTGCTGGTCTTCAAGGCGTCGACGGCGCTGCGCAGTTCGCCGAAGGTGGCGGCTGAGATCTGATCCAGCGGCACTCCTTGCGGTGAGCGCAAAGAAGATTCTTCGCGGCGGTAGCGGGCGGCAGGGAGCGAGGAGGGGAGGGCGGCGCTGCGAGGCAGAAGCAGTTGCGGGCGGTGGGTGAGCTGGACTTCGACCGGGCCGAGCTCGGGAGAGCGGCCGTGAACTGTGATCAGATGGCGGCCATCGCGATCCGACGAATCGGCGAAGATGGGGGTGAAGCGGGCCGTGCAGGTGGGGAGACGAAGTGAGCTCATGCGGGTTCCAGAGGCTGATGGCCCCGAATATCCGGGGTGGCCGCGCTTTTGCAATCGCCTAGGAAGATGGCCTTGGCTTGACGCTTAAAATATTTATTATTGATTATCCATCATGATGTTATATTAATATCGTTAATCTATGACATGGCACCACTCTTGCGTAGTGTCGATGGCATCGAACTACAATGACATGAGACTGATGATAGCCCGATGTACGAGAGATCAACCCGAAACCACAAGGAGTGACCATGGCCGATAACGACACGCCGCAGCAGATCGAGAGATTGCGGCAGCTGGAAGCCAAGCTGAAAGAGCTGGATATCCAGCGGAATCAGTTGGCGAGGTTCAAGAAATACAGTTCGTTGACCTTAATTGGCATCATCGGTCTGTTCGGCTGGCAGCTTTACGCCATCGGCAAAAAAGCCAGCACTCAGGGCGATGACTACAAAGAAGCCCTCACCCAGGAAATCAAGACCCAGCTTTCGCCTGATGCCGCCCGTCTGCAGCAGCTGGCCAAGGATAAGCTCCTCCCGGCGCTGCGCGAGGAACTGAAAAAAGAATTTGACAAACGTCTGCCGAAGTGGGAGATGAGAGTCGAGCAGCTGAGCCACCGGGCCCAGTCGGAAATCTCCCTGAAACTGGAGAAAATGATTCACCAGACCTTCGCCGACATCGAGCGCGATCTCGCCGGACAAATCGATGACAAGGCCTTGGCCGCCACCCACGCCCAGCTCGAGAAGGTGCAGGAGCGCGTCCTCGAACACCTGCAGGACATCATTGCGGTGAAGCTGGATGAACTCGACCCGAAACTGGCGAAGCTGCAAGAAGCCTTCAATGCGGTCGGCGCCGGGCCGGAATCCGTGGGCTTGACCAGTGATGAGGCCGAGCGCCGCCTCGTCGCGGCTCTCTTGGATTTGCTGAAATACGATCTCGATCCGGAAGCCGGCGTCCAGTTCGTCTCGAGCTCAGCCAACCCGCCCAAATCCACCCCTGCCAAGCCCAAGTCGAAGTGAGGAGATCACCATGAGCACCCTCAGCCCCCAACAGCCTTCCGTCGAGCCGCAGATCCAGGCCCTCGAAGCCGAGATCCGCCGCCAGGACGAGGAACTCGCCAAAACCACCCGCAATCAGAAAATTGCCTACGGCGTGATCATCGTTCTCGCCCTCGGCTACACCTTGATCCTGCCGCATTTCATCCGCAAGGAAGTCGAGCCGAAGCAATTCGCCTCGACCACTGTCAGCCTCCTGCAGCAGCGTCTACCGCCGCCGGATGAACTGATCAAACAAGCAGAACAGGTTTTGCGGAGCAATCTGCAGAACGGCGTCCAGGCCTTGGATGATCGTCTTCCCGATCTTGAAAATGCCTTGATGGCCCAGATCGACGCCCAGGTCGACAGTATGGGTGCCGATATCCGCAAGGAGCTCACCGACACCGTTAAAACCGCGCTCAAATTCGGCGGCAATGACATCAAGGCCACCTTGGCCTTGACCCAAGATGAAGGGAGCATGATCGCTCTTGCCGACAAGATCGGTAGCTCGCTCGAGTCGGAAATCAACGACATCACCTCCAAGAGCACTCTCGGCAAGGGCCTTGAGGATCTGACGCAGCGGATCGATACTCTCGGGCACTCGAAGCACCTGACTCTGAAGGAAGACGCCGAGCGCCGCGTCCTCCTCTATGCGCATCACCTCAGCCTGGATCCCGATTACAAGGACAAGCTGATCAACCGCATCGTCAAGCTCGCCGATGGCTTCAGCCAGGACTTGCCGATTCCGGAGGCGCTTGACCCCAATGATGTTCCGGGTCTGATCGAAGAGAAGTGATCAGTTGAACTTAGGCGCTCCGCCCTCACCGGCGGAGCGTTTATATTTGTTGATTGCAGACCTAGCCTTCGACTTGGAAGATCTCGAGGCGGCCCGTGCTGCGCAGGAAGAGGCGGGTAAGCGGCGTGTCGCCATGGCCATTCAGCGCTTGGCGGACATGTTCAGCCTTGGCCGAGTCGTCGGAACCTTTGAAGATGACAAAGATGTGCTTGCTGGCAGCGAGGCTGCCGAGAGTCCAAGACCAGCGTTCCTTGGGTTCGTAGGAGGCGGTGGCGCGGACGATCCATTCACCGGGCTTGCTGTCTTTGTCGAGCTGCGGCTGGCCGGGGAAGAGCGAGGCGACATGGCCGTCATCGCCAAAGCCGAGGAGGAGGTTTTGCAGTTGCGGCAGGCCGGTGCCGGCGCAGGCGTGCATGTAGGCGCTGGCTGCCGCGGCATCATCGGAGAAGGGGAGGGGGATCATTTGATCTCCGGTGAGAGCGTCGACGACGGCGCCGAAGTTGTTGCCCGGGTCTTTGGCGGGGACGAGGCGTTCGTCGATCCAAGTCCAAACCAGGCCGGTGGCGAGCTCGCGGCGGCGACTGGCGAGGGCCTTCATCAAGGGCGGGAAAGTGCTGCCGCCGGAGAGGCCGCAGAGGCCCGGGGCGAGGCGCGGCGCCAGCAAAGCGGCGAGCTCATCGAAGGTTTTTATCTTGTGGTGCGGAACAGTGTCGGCAAAATGCTGTCTCATTTTTCAATCTCCCTTGGACAAAGCGTCAGTTTTCGCGTAAGTTTCCAAGCACAATCTAACACAAGGACAACAACATGACTCCCCTTTTTGCCATCTTTGGTCTCGGCACCACCGAAATCATCCTGATTTGCGTCGTCGTTCTGGTGCTCTTCGGCGCCAAGAAAATTCCTGAATTTGCGCGCAGCCTGGGCAAGGCCAAACGCGAATTCACCGAAGCGTCGAGCGAATTCAACAACGCCATGCACGAAGAAGCCAATAAGCCGAAACAGCCGGCGCAGAAAATCGCTCCCCCCGCCGGTGATGACGGCCTCAAGGCTGACGCTCCGGTCCGCAAGGAAGAAAAACACTGAAGCGCTGAAGCAACATGTCGCGTGACTTCAATCAGCTGAGCGGCTCTGAAGGGCCCTCAGCTTCTTCGTCCCAGGAACCAGGTAAAGACGAGTCCCTTAAAGAAATGGGGCTCCTTGATCACTTGGAAGAGCTGCGTGCCCGGGTCACGCGCACCGTTCTTGTCTGGCTGATCTGCGCCATTCCGTGCTGCGTCTACTCGCTTGAGATCATCGACTGGCTGATGCGGATGAACAAGGTCACCTATGTTCAGGCCATCGCTCCGGCCGAGATCTTCACCCAGCAGTTGTGGATCGGTGCGACCTTCGGTGCTGCTGTCGCTTTGCCTTATATCATCGGTCAAATTTGGGGCTTCGTTGCTCCCGCTTTGTACAGCAAGGAACGCGGCTACGCCAAGTGGACCTTGGTGGCCTCCTATATCCTCTTCATCTGCGGCGCCGCTTTTGCGCTGTTTATCATCATGCCGACGGCGATGGACTACTTCGCGTCGCTGCAGACCGATAAAATCCGCTACCAGCCGCAACTGCAGAAATACGTCGACTTCACCTTGTTGATGGCCTGCGGCGTCGGTCTCCTCGCCCAGCTGCCGGTTCTGGTTGTTCTCGGCAACGCCCTCGGTCTTTTCAGCCGCGAAGCAGTGGCGTCGCGTCGCCGCCATGTCGTTGTCGGCATCTTCATTTGCGCTGGTATTTTGACGCCGAGCCCGGATGTCTTGTCGCAGTGTCTGGTCGCTTGCCCGACCTACATCATTTTTGAACTGAGTTTACTAGTGTGCAAAGTGATTGAGTGGCGCAAGGCAGGTATATCGAAAGGCGTCATTTTGCTCCGTGGTCTCGCCGGACTGCTCGTCGTCCTTGGCATCATTGCCGCTGTTCTGTACGGCGCCAAGTATTTGATGGAACGGCAAAAAGCCAAGGGGCCGCAGCCTTTGGTCGAAAACCCCGCCGACGAGGCGCAATACCTCAAGCTTCTCGGAAGTGAAGATGGCGAAAAAATGATTGCCGAAGCTTTGGCTAAGGAAGGTCTGGCGGAAGATCAACGTCTTGGAGCTGCCCGAGCCTTGGTCACCGCTTTGCGTCAAAAACAGCCTTTGAAAGAGGCAACGCTGAAGGCCTTGGTGCAGTACTCATTGCATCCCACGTTGACGCTCCTTGGCAACATGCAGGAACGGCGGATCGATTTCGCGGTCGAGGAAAAAGTCGCTTTGCCCTTTGATCTCGAGCTGCAGTGGGTTCTTGCCGTCGACGATCGCGAATTCCTCTGGCCCGATGCCGAGACGAATTTCCGCGCCGGAGTCAAAGAAGGTCGCGGCCCGGCCAGCGTCATTCGTCCGCAAGTGATGAAGGCCATGCCCTTGCTGGAAGCGGCTCTGAAGAAGCCGTCGATGAGCGGCTCCCGCAAACTGGTCCTGAAATTGAAGCCGGTGAAGGCGATGGGCATGGATGGCCAAGCCGCGGCATGGATGCCGGAACTCGTCTCTCTGCCGGTAGAATTGCCGCCTTGAACGTCGCGTCTTGCGACATCAGCAAAACTCATTCAGGTCCCCGCCCTCATCGGCGGGGATTTTTTGTGCTTGGCGCCAGGTTGAAGATAGGGGGATGATTGGCCAACTCGACTTGTGGCATGAAAGCTGAGATGGCTTCTCCTGACCACTGGAGGCCTATCGTGAAGATTGATCCTGTTCAAGCCACCCTGCACGGGTTGGTACAGACCTTTGAGAAGATGCTGCAGGATACGCCGGCACCAGATGGAGCTGTCGATGTCCGCAGCGGCTCATTCTATGTCGAAGACACCACCGCCATCATCCCCTTGGTCGGCACGGCACGCGGCGCGATGCTGGTGTCGATGCCCGATCAAGTCGCCTGCAAGGCCTATGAAGCCTTCACCGGCTGCGATTGCGCGCATGTCGATGATGACGTCCTGGATGGTCTCAAGGAGATCGTCAACATCGCGGCCGGTGCGGCGGCGGCACGGATGGTTCCCTACAAGATCGGATTGGGATTGCCCACCGTCATGTCCGGGCAGAAACAACGCCTGCTCGGCAACCCTTCTGCACCTTGGCATTTTGTCCCCATGAAGTCGAAAAAATTCGGCAATTTTTGGATTGCCATCACCCTTGAGGAGGTCTGACCATGAGAGTTCTGTTAATCGACGATTCCAGCACCATGCGAAAAATCCAGAAAAAATCCCTCATTGAAATTGGCATTGAGGACATCACCGAAGCGGAGAATGGCCGCATCGGACTGGAGAAGCTGCAGGCTGATGGCTACAAATTCACCTTCGTCATGTGCGACATCAACATGCCGGAGATGAGTGGCATCGAACTGCTCAAAGCGGTGCGCGCCGATCCCAATTCCAACAAGATTCCGATCATCATGTGCACCTCGGTGGCGGATAAGGAAGTGGTCCTCGACTGCATCAAGTCCGGCGCTAACAACTACATCGTCAAACCCTTCTCTTCCGACGACTTGAAGAAGAAGGTCCAAGCCCTCGGCTTGATGACCTGAGTCATCGTCCGGCGTCGAACAACGATAGTTTTCACCACAGAGGCACAGAGGGCACAGAGTTATGAGTTGTCGAAATGGATTTTTCTGAAATGACTTTGTGCTGCTCCTCTGTGCTCTCTGTGCCTCTGTGGTGAAAGATCTTCGCTCTTCTGCATCAGCCTGGGAAGCCGAGCTTCCTAGGCTGTTCTTGCTTAAAGCTTACCGGATCTTCATGAGACTTTTGGCTTCGGCGCTTGCCCTTCCGCCTCCATCCGGCTACATTGTAGGATCAGACCAGGAGTCTTTCTATGCAAAAGCTGACCATTTTCACTACCGGCGGAACTATCGACAAGGTCTATTTCGACAAGAACTCGGAATACGAAGTCGGTTCGCCGACCATCGAGAAGCTCCTCGCTAAGTACAATGTCTATTTCCATTACGACATCCAGACTCTGTTCCACAAGGACTCGCTGGATCTCACCGATATTGACCGTGAAGAGATCATCCGTCGCGTCCGCGAATGCGCCGACAAGCGCTGCCTCGTCACCCACGGCACTGACACCATGGCGATCACCGCACGGGCCTTGGCCAATGCCAACATCGAGGGGAAGATCATTGTCCTCACCGGTGCCATTCTTCCCGCCTCGTTCAAAGAGACCGACGCAGAATTCAACATCGGCACCGCATTTGGCGCCTTGTTCTCGGCTCAGCCCGGCGTCTACATCGCCATGAACGGCTTCATCTATCCCTGGGACAACGTCTACAAAGACCATCTCGCCCAGCAGTTTAAGGAGCTGCGTCCCGGTGGCCGCTGAGTCGAATTCCGCCTCGCCCGAGAACGGCGCACCACAAGACTGGTGTGCTGAACTTGTGACAGTGATGGCGCGTCTGCGGTCTCCCGGCGGCTGCGCTTGGGATTTGGAGCAGACGCACAGCACCTTGAAGCAATATCTCGCCGAAGAATGTGCCGAAGTCTGCGACGCCATCGACCTCGCCGATGACCCGAACCTCTGCGAAGAACTGGGCGACGTCTTGATGAACGTCGTCTTTCACGCCCGCATCGCGGAAGAGCGCCAGAGCTTCAGCTTCCAGGATGTCGCCCGCTCGATCACCGAGAAGATGATCCGCCGTCATCCCCACGTTTTCGGCGATGCCGCCTGCCACAGCGCCAGCGACGTCGAAGCGCAGTGGGAAGTGATCAAGGCCGCGGAGAAAGGTGACAAAGGGCCGAAATCAGTGCTTGATGGCGTGCCTTCTTCTCTCTCGGCTTTGCGGAAGTCGCAGAAGCTGCAGCGCAAGGCGGCGAAGCTCGGGTTTGACTGGCCGGATGCGGCGGGCCCGATGGCCAAGATCCGCGAAGAGACCGCCGAACTCGCGGAAGTTTTGGGCGACCAGGACAAAGCCGCTGCCGAACTCGGCGATCTGCTGTTTTCCGTCGTCAATCTCGCCCGTAAGCTTGGCCTCGAAGCTGACGACTGCTTGGCTCTTGCCAATGCCAAATTCGAGCGTCGTTTCCGCTATGTCGAGACCTCTGCTGCCGCTGCCGGGCAAGAGATGAAAGATCTCGATCTCGCCGCGCTGGATCTCCATTGGGATGAGGCGAAGCGCCGCGGTCTGTGACCGTCATCAGATGGGAATCGCTGCCCGGGGCCCTTGCTCCGGGCGTTTTTGCGCCTAGGGTTGGGCCAATCCGGGGATCCCAACATGATTTTACGTCGTCTTGCCACTTTTATTCTCTGTCTGACTGCGGTTTCATGCTCCAGCGTCAGCGATCAGACCCAGGATGCGATCGGCAGTTTTCTGCCCTTCATCGGGCCCTCGAAGAGTCGCATCAGCGAGGGCTTGCGCTCCGGTTTGGAGTTGGGGGCGGTTGAAGCGGTCGACCGTTTGTCGGCGGCGAGCAGTTTCTCCGTCGGTTCTGCTAATCGGATGCCGATTCCAGCGGAGCTAAAGATGTTGACGGTGACGATGAAGCGCTTGAAGCGGGATACCGAGATCAGCACTCTTGAAGACAAGCTCAATGATGCCGCCAGGGCATCTTGTGCTGATGCGAGCGGCGTCTTCCGCAGCACCATCACAGGTCTGAATTTTGCCGATCCTAAGTTGGTTTTACATGGCAAGGGCAGTGCGGCCACAGACGTGCTTCGCGAGCGCGAGGCTGAGCTGGTTCTGGCCTTGCTGCCCCTGGTGTGCCACCGCATGGAGGAAGTCGGGGCGGCTCGGTCCGGAGAGAATCTGATTCAGAGCTATCATGCCATCCCCTTCGCCCGTCCGGTGGTCTGTGATTTCGATAAAGCCGTGGCGGAGACTTGCGTCTCTCGTCTCTTGGGAGAGATCAGTGATTTCGAGGGCGCGCTGCGCAATCAGCCGGCTCGCCGCAACACCGAGCTTTTGCGCCGGGTGTTTTCCGAGCAGGATGATGAATAAGCCTAAAAACCGCAGCAGAGGAATGGAACCGGGTTGAAAGGTTGAAAGGTTGAAACGCAAGCACATGAACAACAGCAACAAGAGACGAATCTAAGAGCATA
>JAYTMY010000105.1:0-14394 GCA_043748535.1 Lentisphaeraceae bacterium
GAGCGGGGGCGCCGTCGAGCTCGAAACCGGCGTCTTCGATCATCCGGTAGACTTTCGATTTGGCGTCGCCACGGGTCACCAGGTAGCCTTCGACGAAGAGCGAGTTGGCGGGCCAGAGGGCAAGAGTTTGCAGGGTCCGCAAATGGCCTTCGCGGCCGCCGCCGACGCGGACTTCGGCGCTCGGGTTGATGAAGCGGAAGAGGCAGAGGATGCGGACGCAGCGCTCGGGGCTGAGCTGGCCGAAGTCGTAGAGGCGGTTGCCTTCGATCGGGATGAGGAAGTTGATCGGGATCGAAGGGATCTTCATCTCGCGCAGGCGGTAGGCGACTTCGAGGATGTCGTCATCGCTTTCACCCATGCCGCAGATCATGCCGGAGCAGTTGTCGAGACCGGCCTTCTGGGCGTTGGTGATGGTGTCGACGCGGTCTTGGTAGGTGTGCGAGCTGACGATGTTGGGGGTGTGCTGCTCGGAGGTGTTGAGGTTGTGGTTGAGGCGGTCGAGGCCGGCCTCTTTGAGCTTACAGGCCTGGTCGTAGGAGACGAGGCCGACGGAGAGGCAGGTGCGGATGCCGACTTCGTCGCGGAGGCGACCGAGGATGCGCGACCACTCGTCGGCTTTTTTGTCGTTGAGGCCGCGGCCGGAGCTAACCATGCAGTAGCGGAAGACGCCCTGTTCCTTGGCCTTCTTGGCGTCCTCGATGATCTCGTCTTCCGACTTCATCGGGTACTTGTTGACCGGGGCGTCAGAGGACTTAGCCTGGCCGCAGTAACCGCAGTCTTCTGGGCAGAGGCCGTTCTGGACGTTGTTGATCTGGTGGACCTTGACCTTCTTGCCGAAGTAGTGGCGGCGGACGCGTCCGGCGGCGGCGGCGAGTTCGGCGACGTCGATCGATTCATCGGCGAGGAGGCGGCGGGCGTCGTCTTTGGACAGGACTTCGCCGTTGAGGGCGGCGGCGGCCCAGGCGAAGGGGTTGGCGGCGGTCTGGTTCATCGGGTCACTCGGGGGTTTGTTTGGGTTTTGAATCCCGGGAGTATAGCGCCGGTCCCGGCATTTGCCGTCAGCTTCCGGGGGGCGGCACCTGCCGGTGAAAAACCCTTAGCTTTTTTCCTTGCCCTCGCCGGCTTTACGGAGGACGATATTGAATTCGCCAAGCAGGATCTTGCCTTCCTTGGGATCTTGCGCCGGAGCGAATTTGACGATCAAGGATTTGCGTTCGGCAGCGGCGGTATCGAGGAGGATCTTGTCGATGTCATTGAGCTTTTCGCCGTCGAAGTAGAGCTGTGTGGTGAGCTCGTGGTAGCCGAGACATTTGATGGTGAAATGGATGTGCGGCGGGCGCTCCCATCCAGCGCCGGCGGGATAGGCGCCGGGTTTGATGGTGAGAAATTGATACTTGCCCTTGTCGTCGGCCGTGACGATGCCCCAGCCTTGGAAATCGGGATCCAAGGCGGCCTTGTTGGTATCGTTCGGGTGGGCATAGCGGCCGACTTTATTGGCTTGCCAGATTTCCACCGTGGCCTTAGGGACGGGCTGCCCCTTTTGGTCGCGGATTTGTCCTTGGATCTGGATCACTTCTCCTTGCGCTCGTCCGGTACGGCCGGTCACTCGGGTCAAATCGAGATCTTTGTCTGCTTGGTCGATGGAGGGATGGAAGGGACCGGCGGTCTGCCGGGGCGTCAGGCCTTCTTCTGTGGCCTTGGCGACGAGCGGGCTGAGACCGAGAGCAGCGAGAAGATGACGGCGATTCATGGGGGGATTCCTTGGGTTGGATCAGCGAGCGGGGAGAGTTTGAGAAGCGCTGCGAGAAGATCTTCTTTAGAAACTGTAAGTCACTAAGGGCGTGTGAGGTACAAATGATGGCGGGGTCCCGCCTGTCAAGGAGTGTGCAGGACGGCTGTCACTCTTTGGCAGGAAGATCAGTGTCATTCTTGCGGTCGCAGCCTGCTCGTATACAGAGATTTGTAATTCTCTTGGGAATGATCCCGGCGGAAGGGCAGCTGGCCGTCCTGCCGGGTGTGGTCATTTGGGCGGATCCCGAACAATAACCCGGCGGGACGATGGGGCTCCCAGGGGGATAAAAAAACCGCCGCACGGGAGTGCGGTGGTTTTTTGCAGAAACTCCCGTGAACGTCAGGGCTTGACGGTCTCGCGGATCTGGTCGATATCGAGAGTGGGGCGGCTCCAGCCTTCCTGTTGGCGCTGGATACCGACTACTTCGACTGGGCGCTTGTAAAGGAATTGCAGGGTTTTCTGGCCGTCTTTGGCGTTGAGGTAGGCGATGGGGTAAAACTGGCCGTTGACTTCGGCGCAGAGGACGGCGTCGGCGAGCTTGATGTTGTCGACTGGCATGACGACGCCGGTGAGGCGGACTTGGCCGGGAGGGACGACGAGGGGGCTGACTTCAACCTTGGCCACCGGAGCGCTTTCTTCGTCGAAGCGCTGCCGTTGTTGGCTCAGGTGTTGGCGTTCGAGCTTGATTTCCGCGAGGAGGCGGGCGGCTTCGGCTTGGGCGGTGCGGGCTTCTTCGCGGAGCTGCTCGAGGGCGGCGGATTCTTCCTTGGTGCTCTTGCTCGCTTGCTTGAGGGCGGCGAGTTGATTCTGGATGTTTTTTTCCTGCTCTTCGGCGGCGGCACGATTCTTATTCAGCTTGTCTTCTTTGGCGCCGAGCTCCTTGGCCTGCTGATCGAAGCCGGCGGCGGATTTGGCGCTGGTCGCGATGGCGGCGCGCAGCGCGGCTCCGTCCTTCTCGTGGGCGTCCGGCAGGACCGGATCCGGGAGCTTGGTCGCAGGGGTCTTTACGGCGATGAAGGCGCTGCTGGCCCAGACCTTGAGCGATCCGGCGGCGGGCTCGATCTCGGCCCAGGTGTCGTCGCTGTTGATGATCTTGACCGCGGTGCCGGCCGGGATCTGGCCGAATTCGGTGTAGGCGACTCCGGGTCCGGCGTGAGCTTCGGTGGCGGTGCTGAGGGTGTTCTTGCTGCGCTCGATGGCTTTCACCGAAACCCAGCAGTGCATCCCGGCGGGAGAGGCGATCTGCAGCCAGTCCTTGTGACGGGCGAGCACTTGCACCTTGTCGTCGCGCTTGAGATGACCGAGAACTTCGAAACGAGTGCCGGGACGCGGCCGCAGGTTGAGGCGCGAGCCGGTGACCTTGCCTTCGCAGAGAAGTTCCTGGGTCAGATCGGCAGGCAGTTCCCCGGCTTTGGCGGAGGGGCTGAGCGGCGCGGCGTCGGTGACCGGTGCGCTCGGGCTGAGGCTGTTTGCATCGCTTTTGAGCGCCACCGGGCTGAGCTCGGTGATGTCGGTGCGAAGCGGCGCGGGGCTGATCGCGGCGGCATCGGGAGCGGCGGCGAGGAGGAAGGAGAGAAGGAGGCTCATGGGAGGGGGTCCAGGGCTTTAGGAGTTTGTGTGGTTCGTCGCGAAGCGACGGTGTGAGTGTAGCCGGGGGTTTTAACCCCCGGACGGGGCCGTGAGAAGCTCGCCGTCGCGAAGCGACAGAATGACAGGGGGGCGGTGGCCGTAGTGAGGATCCAAATTTGAACGCAAAGGTCACCGCGTCGCTGTCGCGACGCCAAATTCAACGACGTCGGAACCGGGGCTTGAAAGCCCCGGCTACAATCATTCCGTCGCTGCGCGACGAACAAATCTAGCTCAATCGCTTTGGAGATTTTGGTCTTGGGCAAAGACCGACAAACGACATGGCTAGGGCGCTTCATACGCTTCAGTTTTTGGCTTTTTTCAGTTCTTCGAGCTGGCGCTCGATGAGGCGTTGCTGCTCTTCGAGGCGGCGGGTCAGTTCCTCGGTGCGGCGCTGGGTCGCTTCGAGATCGGCGCGTTCCTGGCGGGCGTTGGCGACCTGGGTGCTGCGGACGCGGGATTCAAGAGATTCGCCGCGATCGGGCAGGCCCATGAGGATGAGGCCAAGGACGACGACGATGAGTTCGGCGGCGATGCCGGCGGCGCGGGCGCTTTCGACGTTGGCCTGTTCGACCAAGGCGGGGATGCGGGGGAAGAGCCAGTTCTGCAGGAGGAAAATGAGAACGACGGCGACGGTGGCGGGGACGAGGGCCTGATGGGCGAAGATGACGACGGCGGCGGTGCAGAGGGCGGCGCTGAGCCAGAGGTGGGCGGGTTCGACCGGGCGGGTGATACGGCGGCTCATGGTCGGGTCGAGGGCGCGGCAGGAGGCGTGGGTGGCGCCGCCGCAGGCACCGGCGATGATCAGCCACCAAGCCTGACCTTCGAAGGCGAGCAGGCTGATGCCGGCGAGGAGGAGGAGGAGGGCGAGGTTGAGGGCCATGGCGGGGGCGTGGCGCGAGGCGGCACTGCTTTCGTCGCGGCTGGCGGCGAGCAGTTCGCCGAACCAGGTGAAGGCGTCGAGAATCTGGCCGCGGCTGGCCCAGAAGATCAGGCCGAGGCAGACGAAGCCGCTTGCCACGGCGCCGCCGTAGGGATTGGGGCTGAAGTAGTTGATGATCTCGCAGACGAGCCAGAGGGCGCCGCCCTGGGCGGCGCCGGAAAGGACGAGGTAGTGCAGCTCAGGCGACTGCTGGCGGTGCGAGGCTTGCGGGCCGTTGCGGCCGTTGAGGGTGTGCCAGCCTTCGCCGATTTTTTCAAGGTGTCTCTGGAAGTCGTTGCTCAATGGGGAGTCTCCGCTAGCGCGTGGTAATGGCCGGCAATCTACTCTGCCTTCTGGGAAAATGAAGAGCTCCGCGTCGGCGAGACAAAAGCATCTTCAGGTAGAGATTAAGCTCAAGTGCTGAGTGAACTTTGTCTCTTTGGTTGCCAGAACGCCTGTACCCCCCAAGTGACGAGTCCGAAAAATTTGCTTTTAACTTAAGTCGGAGTTAGAGTGGCTTTATGGACAATGCAAACACTGGGATGCCGATAGAATCACTGCCCTATCCGACCTTGTTGTTGGATAGGGACTCGCGTATTTTGGCCTGCAATCTTCTGGCGGCGGAACTTCTCCGCTGTGCGCGACAAGATTTGATCGGGCACTTGGCGCGCGATTTTGTGGGTCCCGGTTCCTCCGTGGATCCTCTTTGGCAAGGCCAGCCGGGTTTAGCCGAGGGCGAGATGGAGTGGCTTCTCGGGGCGGAGAAGATGCTGCTGCAAGCCCGGATTTTCTGGGAGTCAGAGCGAGCCATATTGACGCTGCAGGATCTGCGCTCGCAGAAGCGACGTCAACGGGCGATGGATATTCGCGACGCCTTCCGCCAGGCGATCATGGATTCGACGGTTTATGCGATTGTCTCGACCGATGTCGAGGGAATGATTCTCTCCTTCAATCGCGCCGCTGAAAAGGTTTTCGGCCGAGCCGCGCTCGATGTCATCGGCGGTCTCATGCTGGGGCGACTGATGGGAACTGATGATGGTGAGCGAAATTTCGGCGGCCAGTCCTTCCTGCCGCAGCAGCCTGGGGAGATGCGCGAGGCGATTTGGTCCTGCTCTCTGGGCGATCGGATTCATCAGGTGCAGTTCACTATCAACCGGGTCGAAGTCGACGCTCAGCTGCAAGGTTTTGTTCTGGTCGCCGTTGATGTCAGCGACAAGATGCGGATCGAAAACCGTCTGAACATGCTCAGTGCGGCGATGGACCAGCATGTCATCGTCAGCATCAGCGATGTCAAGGGCGACATCAGCTATGTGAACCAGCGGTTTTGCCAGGTCAGCGGTTTGTCGCAAGACGAGTTGCTCGGCAAAAACCACCGCCTTCTCCAATCAAGCATTCATTCTCCGGAGTTTTACGCTGAGTTGTGGCAGACGGTGCTGGCCGGCAAGGTCTGGCAAGGCGAAATTTGCAACCGGCGCAAAGAAGAAGGTTTTTATTGGCTGTCGACGACGATCATTCCGGTGTTTGGCGACGGCGGTCAAGTCGAGCAATTCATTGCCATCAGCACCGAAATCACCGCGATCAAGGAAGGTGAAGTGGAGATGGCCAAGGCGAAAGAAGCGGCGGAGCAATCGAATCGGGCGAAGACGGTCTTTCTTGCCAGCATGAGCCACGAGGTCCGGACTCCGATGAATGCGATTCTCGGCCATGCCCAGCTGTTGCGGCATTCCCGCAATCTCGATCCCTCGCAATGCCGCGGCATCGAAGCGATTGCCCGCTCCGGCGAACACCTGCTCGGCATCATCAATGAAATTCTCGAGATTTCCCGCATCGAGGCGGGCTGCGTCGTGCTGTCGCCGCAGCCGGTGGATCTGGGCCGGCTGATCGGAGAGCTGGAACAGATGTTTGCACCGCGAGCTCGGACAAAAGGGATTCTGCTGGAGCTGATCAATCAAACCCGACCGGGCATCGCCATCGTCCTCGACGAAGCGAAGATTCGTCAAATCCTGGTCAACCTGATCGGCAATGCCGTGAAATTCACCGATCACGGCGGCATCTGCCTGATCGCCAAAGATCTCAAAACCGGCGATCCCGCCCGCCGCCGCATTGCCTTCTCGGTCAGCGACACCGGCATCGGCATCAGCGAGGAATTGCAGTCGTGCTTGTTCACCAAGTTCGAGCAGAGCGAAGAAGGCCGGATGCGCGGCGGCACCGGCCTCGGACTGGTGATCTCCCGCGAATATGCCCACATGATGAATGGCGATATCGTGGTCACGTCCCAGCCCGGCGTCGGCTCGACCTTCGTCTGCGAAATCGAGGGCGCGGCGGACGTGATGAACCAAGCTTACCGCGCCGCCCCGGAAGTCTTGCGAGTGCTCGACCCGGCGCAAGGAGAAGTGCGGGTTCTGGTGATCGATGACAATCCTGACAACCTCGAAGTGCTGCGCAGCATGCTGGAGCGCGTGGGTTGCTCAGTTCGCACGGCAGACGGGGTCAGCACCGGCCTGTCTCTGACTCGCCAATGGCAGCCCAAGGCGATCCTGCTCGACTGGGTCATGCCCGACGGCGGCGGCGCGGCCTTCCTCGCGGCGCGAGCGACCCTGCCGCCCTGCCGTATCATCGTCGCCACCGCCAGCGTCCTGTCGACGCAATACAACGAGATTCTGATCGCCGGCGCCGATGACTTCATTGCCAAGCCGATCCACATTCCGCTTCTGTGCAGCAAACTGGCCAAGCAATGTGATCTCAAATTCATCGTCGAAGAAGAGCCGCCAGCGGTCGCCGCCGATGATGAAGAGGGGCTTGATCCGGAGATTCTCAAACAGCTCAACGAGGTGGTGCAAATTGGCTCTTTGCGGCAAGTGAAGATCATTGCGGGGCAGATCAAGGGCAGTCATCCTCATCTCGCCGCCGAGCTCAATAATGCGGCGGATGATTTTGACTTGAAGGCTTTGATGGTGATCACGCAGCGCTTGCTGAAGTCCTGAACAGGTGAATCCGCGTCAGGAGTATGCCTTCACTCTTGCGGCCTTGCCGAAATAGTTGATCTCGTGGCTCCGGAAAAAGGAATCTCGCAAGATCTTCGCTTCATTCAAGCATTTGGTGTTCAGGCTCTGGCGGACGCGCCGCTTGGTCATCGACGTCGGGTGCACGGTGTAATGAATGAACCAGGTGCCGTTGTTGTTCCACAGGTGATGATTGGGGTTGTCGCTGATTTTGCGGATCGAAATGCCGGTTTGCCAATGTTGTGACATCTGTCTCTCCTTGCTGGTTTGTGCATGATGAAGGTGCTGCAAGTCTGCCCGTCAAGGGATGGTGCACTTGCGGTCAAGATGGGTGTAGCCGCCATCGGGATAAAGGATTTGGCCAGTGGTATGAGAGGATGCCGAGGAGGCGAGGAAGACCACCATCGCGGCGATCTCCCGCGTCGTCGTCATTCTCTGCCCGAGGGGGATCATCTGTTCGATTTTCCGGAGCATGGCCGCCGGTTCATCGTGCGCCATCAGCCACTTCTCGTAGAGCGGCGTCATCACCTCGGCGGGAGCGACGGCATTGACCCGGATCGAGTCTTTGGCGAGGTCGAGCGCCCATTCCCGGGTCAGGGCGTTGAGGGCGCCTTTCGCGGCGGCGTAGCCACTGGTGCCGCCTTGGCCGGTCGAGACGATTTTCGAGGTGATGTTGACGATGTTGCCGCGGCTCGCCTTGAGGGCGGGAAGGGCGTAATGAACCAGATCAAAAATATGAAGGAGATTGTTGGTGAGGGAGTCGCGGAACGCTTGGGGCCCTTTTTCGAGGGAGGCGCCGTCGTTGACCCCGGCGTTGTTGACGATGCAATCAATCCTGCCGAAGTGGGCCAGGGTCCGTTCCACCACCAGCTCCGCTGCGGCGCTTTGGCCGAGCTCGGTTTCGAGGAAAAGACAAGGGCTTTTCTGCTGCAATCGAGCCATGAAGGCGAGACCTTCCGGGGTCGATCGCGACGCCACGACGACCCTGGCGCCTTCTTCGGCGAAGAACTCGGAAATGCCGCCGCCGATGCCCTGGGCACCGCCGGTGACGATGACCACGTGATTTTGGAGTTTCAGATCCATTGTGCGCTCCTCTGTTATGACGCTAACATGGCTCCAGTTTTTGTGACGCGCAAGGCATAAATACCATTTTATATAAAGATTTTCCAAGGTTGAAACTCTAGGTTTTTTTATTTTTAGTAATTAAATACCTATCTTATGTCAGTATCGACATGCTTCACTCCTCGCGGTCATCATGGGGTTTTTCAGCTGGCGGTGAGGCGCAATGCAGTATGCGGCACAAGGGCTTGAATCGCTATTTCAGGATATGCTGAAGAAGCTTGCGACATATCGTCGCTCGTGTGTTGACGAGGCGTGTCACTCGCGCTAGGTGCAACTGAGGGCGGTGCCTCTTTCACCGGCACAGTCGATCGCAGCGGTCTCGGGCGTAATCGTTGCATAAGCCTAAAAGCCGCGGCAGAGGAATGGAACCGGGTTGAATGGTTGCAACGCAAGCGCATGAACAACCGCAACGGGAGCCGAGATCAAAACCGGCGGCCAGAAAAAATGTGGCAATGAAAAAATTCCGGGATGATGCCAAGATTTTCCGTGATTTTTCAAGTTTTCTCCGGCACTTGCCGACCTTGTTTGCATCATAGGTAACATTGACCAGAAAACACGTCTAAGGAGCTTAAGCATGATCATCCACACGCATTCATCTGGTTGCAGCCTGGGTTGCCAAGCCAAGACAAGCCGTAAAGCGGAGTCTTCAGGCAGTGACTTGAAAATGCGAGATCAACTCATCCGTCGCATGGATGATTTCGTAGCTCAGGCTAAACAGCCATGGAGCATTTTTTAAACCCACAAAAACTCCGGCAGACCCGTATAATCTCGAGTCTGAACTTTTAATCCCGCAACGATGGAGCTGCCCATGTCCCATTTTCTCCGACTTAGCTGCCTCAGTTTGATGGTCGCTGTTTCTTGCCGCGACATCGATCCGCCCAAGCCGCCGCTGTCGCACAAGCTCGCCTCATCAGGCCATCCCGAAGATCTCTGCACCTTGAAGATCGGCGACCTGGCTCCCGATTTCAAACTTCCGGGCATCAATGGACGGGACTACCGCTTGCAGGATTTCGACCACGCCGAAGTCTTGATGGTGCTCTTCACCTCCAACCACTGCCCGAGCTCCCACGCCATTGAAAAACGCCTGCAGCAATTCCGTCAGGAAATGAAGGGCCGCAGCTTTGCCCTCGTCGCCATCAATCCCAACCACCCCGACGGCCTCAGCCTCGATGAGCTCGGCTACGGCCGCTTCACCGATTCTTTTGCCGACATGAAGCCCTATGCCGCCAGCAATGGCTGGGATTTCCCCTATCTCTACGATGGCGAGGAGCAGCGCACCGCCCGCGCTTACGGCTGCCTCGCCACCCCGCATGTCTTCATCTTCGACAAGCAGCGTCATCTGCGCTACTCCGGCCGTTATGATGACTCTTACTATGCCGACGAGGCCAGCGTCCACTCTCCGGATGCCCGCCGCGCCGTCGAAGCTCTCCTCGCCGGCAAGCCGGTTCCGCTCGAGATCACCCGCCCCCACGGTTGCTCGACGAAATGGCGGGAGAAGCTGGTCAATGCCCGCGCCACCGAGGCCGCCTGGATTCATCTGCCGGTGACCGTGGATACTCTCGACGACAAGGCCGCTGCCGCGCTGCGGAGCAATCCGACGAAGAAATTCCGCTTGATCAACCTCTGGGCCACCTGGTGCGCCCCCTGTGTCCGCGAGTTCCCCGATCTGGTCTCGATCTCGCGTCAATACGACATGCGCAATTTCGAGCTGATCACCATCAGTCTCGACCAGGCCAAGGATAGCGACAAGGTGCAGGCCTTTCTGCAAAAACAGGGTGCAGGGGTCTCCGGCCGAGTGCTTCCCGGCGTTCTTCGCGAGGGCCGTAAAACCAATCACTACATCTACACCGGGGCCGGCAATGACGCCCTTGCAGCGGCTCTTGATCGCGACTGGCCGGGCCCGATCCCGCACACCCTTCTCATCGCTCCCGGCGGCGAAATCCTGTGGCGCCACAACGGCCCGATCGACCGCGACGCCGCCTGCACGGCGATCATTGAGGCGATGAAGCCTTATTTCACCCGCTGAAGGCTGATCCGCAGACGCAAAAAACCGGCCGGTGTCACGCCATTCTGTTCTTGGATTCTCTTCGCAGTCTGCGTCGAACCAGGGAGGGAGGAGGCAGGGAGTGAGGAGTAAGGCAGGAGCGCATAAGAGTTCACTCCCCAACTCCCTTGCTCCCTCACTCCCAAGCCTGGAGATGAGAATCCCGAGTGCTACAGGTTCCCAAAAAAACCGGCCGCCTCCGAGGGAAGGAGACGGCCGGAAGAGACTGGATCTCGATCAGAGAGGCATGATCTCGATTTTGCGGAATTCGATCGGGGCGCTTTCGCCCTGGATCGAAATGCTGCCGGCTTCGATCATCTTGCCCTTGGCTTTGATCTGATCGTCGATGTACTTCTCGGCGCCGTCGCCGGATTTCGGGTCGATCTGAATGTCGTTGACTTCATGCACCAGTTTGCCGTCGACGAAGTGCTTGACCGACTTGCTGCCGTTGACTTCGATCTCGATGTTGACCCATTGATCGAGGGGGAAGCTCATGCCGACATCGGGGGCGATGGTGTGGGATTCGGTGAACTTACCCTTACGGACGCAGTTAGTGCCAGGGGTGCAGACGGCGAGAGTCGGACGGTTTTCGCCGGCCTTGGCGGTGCCGAGAAGCTGGGACTCGATTGACACCGGGAAGGACTGATCTTTGGTCATGGTTTCGGCGGGCTGGCCGAGGACCATGAAGCCGTTGTTGCGGATGGCCCAGCCGGGACCTTCATTGACCTGTTTGCCGACGAAGCGGTACTCGGCGCGGAGGCGGTAATGGCCGTAGCTACCTTTGTAGAAGAGGTGGCCGAACTTGTTGTCGAACTTGTCGTACTTGTCGTAGGAGACGACGAGCTTGCCGTCAACGACGAGGAAGGTGTCGAGGTGGTTTTCGCCAAGGGGATAGCCCCTGATTTTCGGGGTCCAGCCGGTGAGGTCTTTGCCGTTGAAGATCGGGGTCCACTGACCTTTCGGCAGAGCTGCTTCGTCAGCGGTCTGGGTGAAGGCGGCGGCAGGAGCGGCGGCATCGGCCGCGGTGATAGCGACGGCAGCGCTGCCGAGAAGCGCGGCAAAACAGATTGAGCTGAAGAATTTCATGCAGGTCTCCAAGTGGGTTGTAGGAAGCTTGAGGCGACGGGCCTCAACGGGAATATAGATGCGTTTCTCTTGGACAAGTTCCGGCAACGCGCAGATAAGTTTGTCACAAGTGTCAAGCTCAATCCTTCTGCTCGACCCAGACAAAGCGTTGCGTGTCGTAGCCGAGCTTGCGGGCACGCTGCTGCAGCGAGTCGAGTACTTCGGGAGAAAGTTGCGGTGTCCGCGACAGGATCCACAGGTAATCTTCGCCACTGGAGACCAGGGCCCAGCGGTATTGCGGATCGAGTTCGATGACGCGGTACGGCCCATAGAAGGGACCGAAGAAGCTGACCTTAAAGGCGCCGCGTCCGGGGGTGATGAGCTCGGCTTTGCCCTCGGCCTGGCGCCATTCCTTAGATTCTGCATGGTAGCCGCGATTGAGGACCCGCACTTTGCCGTCGTCGCGCCAGGAATATTCCGCCGTCACTTGGTTCAAGCCCTTTTCGAAACGGTGCTCGAAACGGGCGATCTCGTACCATTTCCCGAGGTATTTTTCCGCCTCGAAACCGCTCACCACTTCCGGCGGAATGGTGTTGCTGCAGCACGAGCTGCCGAAGAGCGCGAGGGGGATGCAGAGGGCGAGGAAGATCCAGATTCGGCGTTTCATCGGGCAGGTCCTTGGTTGGATTTCAGCTCTTCATCCCGGCGATTTTCAGGAAGTTGGCGAGCATGGCGTGGCCGTGTTCGGTGAGGATGGCCTCGGGGTGGAACTGGACGCCGTGGACCGGCAAGGTGCGGTGGCGGATGCCTTGCACCACCTGGTCGTCGGCGCTGCGGGCGGTGACTTCGAGGCAATCGGGAATCGAGATGCCGCAGAGCGAGTGGTAACGGCAGGCCTTGAAAGGGGAGGGGAGGCCGGCGAAGAGGCTCTGGCCCTGGTGGACGATGTCGCTCACCTTGCCGTGCATCGGATAGGGTGCGCGATCGACGATGCCGCCGAATTCGGCGATGGTCGCCTGCATGCCGAGGCAGACGCCAAGGACCGGCACGCCGCTCTCGGCGAAGGCGCGGATGGCAGCGCAGGAGACGCCGGCTTCTTTCGGTGAGCAGGGACCGGGAGAGATGACCACCGCGGTGGGACGCAATGCCATCAGAGCCGAGACGCCGAGGGCGTCATTGCGGATGACTTCGGGGCGATGGCCGAGTTCGCCGAAATACTGCACCAGGTTGTAGGTGAAGGAGTCGTAGTTGTCGATCATCAGCAGCATGGCGGGCCTCCTCGGATTTGTCTGGCCGCAACTTAGCTTGAAATCGGCACTTGAAAGGGCGCGCCGCGGTGCGGGATGGGAAAATCCCATCGCCATTGCCGTTCTGGCCTTGTTGGGTTTGTAGTCCCGGCTTCAGCCGGTGGAGTTCCTGTCCTCCTACATGGTTTGTAGTCCCGGCTTCAGCCGGTGGGGTTTCGCTTGTCGTTTCTAGCTGACTGGAAGTATGCTAAGGCCAAGGAGCCTCATCCAGGCTGACAAACCAGCACCCCTAAAAACCAGGTAGCAAAGCATGTACAATTGGCGAAAGATGACTTTGGAGGAACGCGACAGCACCTTGCATCATCGACGCCTTCAGCACTTGCCTTGGCATTCACCACCCCACTTCGGCGGGCATGAGCTCTACCTGGTGAGTGCCGCCAATTACGAACATGCACCGATTCTGGGGCGCAATCCAGAGCGTCTGGAAGCGTTCGAAAAAAGCTGGCTGGAGGCGATGCAAAGCAGCAATTCTCAGATCCATGCCTACTGCATCAATCCTAACCATTGGCACGGACTCATTGGCACCCTCAACTTGAAGTGCACGCTCAAAAGCATCGCCGGATTACACGGACGAACGGCTCGTCAATGGAACCAAGAAGACCGCCGCTTAGGGCGCTCAGTCTGGCACCGCTGCACAGATCGCTTCATTCGCAGCGAGGGGCATTTTTGCGCCACTCGCAACTATCTCCACGCCAATCCGGTGCGACATGGCTATGTCGATGAGGCGCATCAATGGCCGTTCTCCAGCTACTCGCGCTTTGTCGAAGAGGTGGGGATTGATGAGGTCCGGCGCTTGGATCGCGATTTCCCCCTCCTCGATTTTGGCGAGGGTTGGGATCCCCCTGAGCTCTGAAGTCCTTCTGCATAGTTTGTAGTCCCGGCTTCAGCCGGTGGGGTTCCTGTCTTCCTGCATAGTTTGTAGTCCCGGCTTCAGCCGGTGGAGCTCCTGCGTCTTTCATAGTTTGTAGTCCCGGCTTCAGCCGGTGGGGTTCCTGTCCTCCTTCATAGTTTGTAGTCCCAGCTTCAGCCGGTGGTTTTTTTGCTTATCCTCAGATCGAGCAATGAACCGCAATGAACCGCATTCCGGCTGAAGCCGGGACTACAAACTGAGCTGCGAGCCGCAAAGCGATTCCGGCTGAAGCCGGGACTACAAACTGAGCAGCGAGCCGCAAAGCGATTCCGGCTGAAGCCGGGACTACAAACTGAGCAGCGAGCTGCGTAGCGATTCCGGCTGAAGCCGGGACTACAAACCATAATAAAACCACTGCCGCCCCCCTTCCGGAGAGCGGCAGCTTTTTTGCGCTGATCGCGAAGATCAGCCTTTGACTTCGGGAGCGGTGCTGGCGATGCACAGGTCCTTGAGCTGCTTGGCGTCGACGAGCGAGGGCGACTGGGTCATCAGGCAGGTGGCCTTCGAGGTCTTGGGGAAGGCGATGACTTCGCGCAGCGACTTGGCGCCGGCGAGGAGCATGACGACGCGGTCGAGGCCGAGGGCGAGGCCGCCGTGGGGAGGG
>JAYTMY010000106.1:0-4125 GCA_043748535.1 Lentisphaeraceae bacterium
AGGGCCGCGGCATGGCTTGGTCGGCGGACGGCTCCTACGCCTTGGCGGTCATTCGTGCCACCATCGTCAGCGGCTGGCTCAAGTCATGGCTCGATTCGAGCTCGATTGAGCTCAAGGCGGGGTGATTTGGAGTAATACAGGTCGAATTATTGAGCTTTTTGGTTGGCTGCTTTCCATGCGCTGAAATCAGCGACGCCGCCTTTGCTCCAGCAGGAACCGCTGGACCACTTGGCGCCGTCTTTCAGGGTGCCGGCTTCGATCATGCGGTGGTGTTCGTCGCTGAAGGTTTTTGCGTCCGGCGCAGCTTTGACGACGAGGCCGGTGAAGCCGTTGTCCTTGCCTTCGCCTTTTTCCCATTGCAGGACTTGGCCGGGGGCTTCTGCGGTCTCCGCATCTTTGCGGCTGGTGAGGGCGGCGACGACGCGGATGCCGCTCGCTTCGCCTTTCACTTTGAAGCTGCTGCTCAGTTCAAGGCAGCGCGAGCCGGCTTTGAGGCTGCCGCGGCGGGTTTCGACGATGCTGGCAGCGCCGACTTGGATGGCCGGGTAAGTCAGCTCGAAGACCACTTCGTCGGCACTCGAGAAGACGATGGCGGCCTTGTCGTAGGCTGGGCTGGGCACGAGCTTGCCGTCGGGCAGGAGGTAGCCGAGGCCGCCGTTGCCGAGGCCGCCGTGGCAGGAATAGAAGTCGCCGCCCTGGCCGTGGTCCTTGTGGTAGTCGCCGGATTTGAACCAGGCGGCGGTGACCAGATCGGGAGTGTTTTTGCACCAGACGTCGATGGCACCGACCGGGGCGACCTTGTCCTTCAGGCGTTGGCTGTAGAAGCGGCCGGCGATCAGGTCGTTTTCGAAGCTGAAGTCATCGAAGCGTTCGGGCACGACGCGGGCGCTGACGTGGGTCTTCACTTGTGCGGGGGCCGCAGGAGTGGCGATGGTCGATCCTTTCAGTTGCAGCTCGCGGATCGCGGTGCCGGCGAGGAGGAAGGCGCCGACGCCGTAGACCTCGGTCATGTCGCGGGTGACGGCCTTGGGGTCGGCGCCGATGGGTTGGACATAGCCGAGCTTGCCATCTGCTTCGACGCAGGAGACCAATCTCGCCCAGCCCTTGGCGACGACTGGCGAGTAGGTTTTGTCCTCGAGCAGGCCGGCCTTGATGCCGTAGGCGAAGCCGTAGGTGAAGAAGCCGGTGCCGGAGGTTTCGGGGATGGGGTAAGAGGCGGGATCAAGGAGTGAGGCGTGCCAAGAGCCGTCAGCCTGCTGCAGTTCAGCGAGGCGCTTGGCCATTTTCTTGAAGAGGTCTTCGAAATAGGGGCGGCTTTTGGCTTCGGCGGGCAATTCGCGCAGGATGTTGGCGAGGCCGGCGAAGACCCAGCCGTTGCCGCGGCCCCAGAAGACCTTGGCGCCGTTGGCTTCTTTTTTGGTGAAGTAGGCGTGATCGCGGAAGAAGAGGTTTTCGTCTTTGTCGAAGAGGTAGTCAGTGGTCTGCTTGTATTCGCGGAGCAGGGATACCTCCCATTTCGGCTCCTTGGTATCGGCGAAGAGTTTGGCGAGGATGGGCGGGGCCATGAAGAGCGCATCGCACCAGGTCCAGCGCTGGTGGTGCTGGTTCTTTCCGTGCTTCATGTCACCGACGGCGTCGGGGCGGACGATGAAGTCGTTCATCACGGCGAGGGTATCGGCCATCTGCTCGGGTCGCTTGTCGAGGCGGTACAGATCGATCCAGGTCTGGGCGATGCACTGATCGTCGGCGAAGAACCTCTTATTCTTGGCGAGCTGCCATTTTTCTTGTTCCCCGAGCTGGCGCAGGTAGGCTAGGTATTTGGCATCGGGCGAGCTCAGAGCGAAGTGGGTAAATCCGGAGTAGAGAGCGCCGCTGGTCCAGTCGGTGGTCCGGTGTTTGGAGGGGTGGGCCATCTGCCACTCGGCGACCCGGCTCATCAAGGCCATGGTGGCGGCGGCTTGAGGCGCGGCGGCGGGCGCGATTTCGGCTTGGACGCTTGCGGTTTTGGCGGCGGTGCAAGCAGGGGCGGCGGCGGCGAGGGCGAGGAGGAGGGTGGCGCTGAGGCGGATCATGTTGGGGGCTCCTGTTGGCTTGGGTTGAAGGCTTCCCGGTTCATTGCCGTAGTGCAAGAGCCGAGCCGGGGGTGTAAGGGTCGATGATCGGGAGTAGATCGTTCAGATAATGCTGATTATAACCCAGAAATACGCACTTGTTCCCGTTAATTTGTTCAAATTTGGATAAATGTTTAAGGTTTCCGCGGCCGTTTCTCGGGCGCGGGGGCAAGAATCTGAGCGGCCTTGGGCGCGGCGGGCCGTCTAAATCCTCTTCCACTTCAGCCAGGACTTGCCGCGCCGGGAATCGGGTCGAAATTGCACGCCGATAACACCAAGGAAGATCATGGCGGAAAAGAAAGGCAACAAGAACGACCTGCAGGCGCGCTACGAAGCGCTGCCGCCGGAGCAGCAGCGGGAGATCCTGTCCCGCGCCGCCAAGCTGCGCAAGGCGGCCATGGTCCGCAAAGACGTGCGCGACGACTGGAAGCAGGAGATGCACAGCGGCAAGCTGGAAGATTCGCGCCGCCGTGAACACAAACTCGGCAAGCTCGATGACGACCTCGGCGCCTGGATCCTCAAGGCCATGTCCAAGGCCGATGAAATGGGCATCTGGGACTCCAAATCAGCGCAATCCCAGGCTGAGATGGCGGAAGGTGTGGTCACCATTTTGTCGCGCGGCGGCGGCGTCCTGCTGACCCAGGCCGGCCAGGAACGGGAATTCATGATCCGCCCGGAACTCGCGATGGTGCAGAAGACCGATCTCTCCGTCGGCGAAAAGGTCCTCTGGTCGGAAGGCCCCAACGGCCGCGCCCTGCTCGAACGCGCCCTGCCGCGCTCCAGCATCCTGTCCCGACCCGACCCCACCCGTCCCGAAGTCGAGCGGGTCATCGCGGTCAACATGGACTATGTCGGCATGGTCGCCTCGATCGTCGTGCCGCTCTTTAATCCCTCATTGGTCGACCGCTTTCTCATCGGCATCCGCCAGAGCGGCGCCAAGCCGCTGCTGGTGGTCACCAAGGTCGACTTGCTCGATGAGGAGGCGATGTTCCTCTTGGAGCGTCTCGAGACCTATCGCGGCCTCGGCATTCCGGTCTTTGAAGTCAGCTCGACCAACGGCCTCGGCGTGCCTGCATTGCGGGCTTTCCTGCAGGACAAGACCACCTGTCTGCTCGGCACCAGCGGCGTCGGCAAATCTTCAATTCTCAACGCCCTCGATCCCGAGCTCGATCTCGAGACCGGCGAGAACCGTCCCAGGGTCGGTGGCAAGGGCTCGCACACCACGGTGATGGCGAGTATTCACCCGCTCGACGCCAGCACCCGCATCGTCGACACTCCCGGCATCCGCGAGTTCAACTTCCTCGACCTCCGGCCGGAAGAGGTGAAGCACTGCTTCAACGACTTCGATCCCTTCCTCCCCTGCCGTTACAACGACTGTACCCACCTCAACGAAGACGCTTGCGCCGTCCGCAACGCAGCCGACGAAGAACGACTCAGCCCCGAGCGCTATGAATCCTATGTCAAGATCATGGAGTCCCTGCCCCGCAAGCAGTGGCAAAAAGGCGGCGGCGATAGCCGGGCGTGATGTAGCTGGAACAGGGACACAACTGGGAAACCATTGGGAAACAGTTGGGACACAACTGGGGAAGGCAGGAGCAACCACTCGGCTGCTGAACTCTCTTTCATACCCAATTGTGTCCCAGTCGTGTCCCAGTCGTGTCCCAGTCGTGTCCCAGTCGTGTCCCAGTCGTGTCCCAATTGTGTCCCATTCGTGTCCCATTCGTGTCCCAATTGTGTCCCAGTTCCGACTGTAACATTTCCTCTCTCGAGGGAACTGGCTTCATGACTGCGACGTCTGCGGCTTGAGCCCGTCGAGAACTCAGCTCTATAAGAAACACTTAAACGGCATAAGTTTTCTGCGGCACGCTGCAGCCGAGTCGGGTTTTACTGCCCTATCGACGCTTTGAACCTGAGGAAAAATGGACCTTCAGGAATTAGCATGGGTAGTATTTGTCAAATCAGGTGATTTCCCCTCAGTAATACCACAGCTCCTTCGGCACCCCATCCGGTTCCT
>JAYTMY010000107.1:0-12773 GCA_043748535.1 Lentisphaeraceae bacterium
GCTCAAATGTGGCTCGATCGTCCCGATCGACTGCGCTTCGTCGCGAAGCGAAACCCGAGAGCCCCGGCCTCCGTGCCGGCTGAGCTCCATGTGGCTCGAGCGTCCCGATCGACTGCGCTCCCAGGTTTTAGTGCACAGCGTTGCGCTCCAATGTGGCTCGATCGTCCAGTCGAGTGCAGCTCAGCCTCCCGTGGTGCGAGCTGCCAGCTCGAGATTGCAGCTGCACGTCCCTCGATCGGGACGATCGAGCCACATTGAATGCACTCGACCAGGGATGGTCGAGCCACGTCAGGCCTTCTTCGGCAATTGTTTGAGGATGCGGTCGAAGTCGGATTCGAAGAGCCGATCCTGGATCACCCGGTACTTCTCGAATTCGCTTTCGGCAAAGGCTTTTGCGACTTCCGCACTGACCTTGCCGGGATGATCCAGCAATTCGCGCTCGTTGAACTTGAGGAAGGCGTTGAGCTTGCTTGCCCAGTCCTCCATGGTCATCGGAATGCTCCGCTCCGCCTGGTCTTCGGCATAATCGAGATACATGGTGACGATCCGGTCGAGAGCTTTGAGCTCCTTCTCGCTCAGGTAGTTCTTGGCGATCACGACATCGGGCTTGAGGATCTTGCCGTCCGGCGCCTGACGCCAGGTCGTCAGCCCCATGTGTTCCTTGCCGCTGTCGGCACGCTCGACGATGAGCTCGGCAGCGGTGTGGCCGTGGATGGCGAAATGCAGCTTGTTCTGGACGGTGGCGAAAAAGGTCTTGGTGGTCTCCGACTCGAGGCTGTAATCCATCGCGGTGGCGTAGATGTCGGTGATTTTCTGGTAGAAGCGCCGCTCGCTCGCCCGGATCTCGCGGATCTCGGCGAGCAGGTTGTCGTAGTATTCCTTGCTCAAGAAGGCGCCGTTCTTCAGCCGCTCCTTGTCGAGCACATAACCGCGCAAGGCGAAGTCGCGCAAGACGCCGTTCGCCCATTGCCGGAACTGGGTGGCCCTGGTTGAGTTCACCCGGAAGCCGACGGCGATGATGGCGTCAAGCTTGTAGAATCGCGTCGTGTACTCTTTGCCGTCTTCGGCAGTATGTCGGAAATCCCGACACACTGCCATCTCGTCGAGTTCGCCACTGTCAAAAATGTTTTTCAAGTGCTCGGTGATGGTGCTGCGGCCCTTGTCAAACAGCACCGCCATCAGCTTCTGTGTCAGCCAGACGCTCTCCTCTTCGACGCGCACTTCAATGCCGTCCTCGCCCGCCTGCCGGGTGAAGATCAGGAATTCCGCCGTGCTGTTGCGGATGCGTAGGGGTTTGGGGGACATGGGATTACCTCTGAAATTAACAGGCCAACGGGGCAATCCCGATCACATCGTCGGGCAGCAGAGCGAAGCTCAGATCCTGCTTGGGGCAGATCTCCGCGCCGCCCCGGAAAACATGCAGATCGATCACCTGCGGTTTATTCAAGGCCCGCATAATCCGGAAGTATTTATGGCCTGTGCCATGCTCTTCCTCAAGCTTTCGGACAAGTTCGCCAAGGGTCGTGGCATCGATCTCGAGGCCGCCGGGCACAGGATAGCGATTGCCGTTGTCGATGTCGATGAGGCAGGCGGGTTTGTCGGGATGAAAGCGGGGCATGTAGGGATTCCTTAGTTTGATGTGCTCAGGCGTTCCACTGGAGTTAAGTTAAGCTCGATCGGGACGATCGAACCACATTGAATGCACTCGACCAGGGATGGTCGAGCCACGTCAGGCCTTCTTCGGCCTGCCGCGTTTCTTCGGAGCCGCGACTTCCACCACCGGCGCGGCCTTTTTGGGGCGGCCGGCTTTCTTCTTGGCAGGAGCCTCTGCGGTCTCCGCAACTTCGAGAGCGTTTGCGCTCTCAGCAAGGCCACTCATGGCTAAGCGGAATTGTTTCTCGAGGATGTCCTTGGCTTCGTGGGCGAGCTGGTTCCAGGCGCAGCCGTTGATCGCACCCTGCAGGGCGTAGGCGAGGTTGAGGCTGACCGGATGGCCGAGTTTTTTGAGCTCGACGCAAAGAGCGACGGGGCCGCGCTCGGCAACCTGGGAACGCAGGGTGATGCCGAGCATGGCGAGCCAGAGGTTGGTGGTCGGGCCGAGGTCGAGCTGGTCGCGGTCGGCCTTGCTGGGGTTCTTCTTGACCGGCTTGTTCCGCGCCTCGTTTTCCCAAGGACTGTCAGAGGCGGCAGGGGCTTTGGCCTTCTTGCCGGTCTTGGGCACTTGCGCCTTCAGCAAATTCTCGGCCGGCAGCATCGCCTTGAGGAAGTGGCCGGTGTGTGATCCGGGACAGAGGGCGACTTCTTCGGGGCTGCCGGAGGCGACCAGGGAGCCGCCGCCGGAGCCGCCTTCGGGGCCCATGTCGATGAGGTAGTCGGCGACCTTGATGACGTCGAGGTTGTGCTCGATCACCAGCACCGTGTTGCCGAGCTCGCGGATGCGCAGCAGCACTTCGAGGAGGCGATGGATGTCGGCGATGTGCAGGCCGGTGGTCGGTTCGTCGAGGATGTAGACGGTGTGGCCGCGAGGAATGCGGCAGAGCTCAGCGGCGAGCTTGACTCGTTGCGCTTCGCCACCGGAAAGGGTGGTCGCGGCCTGGCCGAGATGGAGGTAGCCGAGGCCGACCTCTTGCAGGGTGCCGGTGATGCGCTTGATCTTGGGCACGGCGCTGAAGAAGTCGACGGCGTCGTCGACGGTCATCTCCAGCACGTCGGCGATGCTGCGGCCCTTGTAGCGCACCTGCAGGGTCTCGGCGTTGAAACGGCGGCCTTTGCAGTGTTCGCACTGGACATGGACGTCGGGAAGGAAGCTCATTTCGATCTTGCGGGCGCCGTCGCCTTTGCACTCTTCGCAACGGCCGCCTTTGACGTTGAAGGAGAAGCGGCCGGGGCCATAGCCGCGGATCTTGGCGTCGGTGGTGGCGGCAAAGAGGTCGCGGATGAGGCCGAAGGCGTCGGTGTAAGTGGCCGGGTTGGAGCGCGGCGTGCGGCCGATCGGCGACTGGTCGATGACGATGAGTTTGTCGATCTCATCCATGCCCTCGACCGACTTGCAGGCGCCGGGGATTTCCTTGCCGAGTCCGAGGTGTTTCATCAGGTGCTTTTTGAGCACTTCGTTGACCAGGGTCGACTTGCCGGAGCCCGAAACGCCGGTGACGCAGGTGAAGGTGGCGAGGGGGAATTCGGCGTCGACGTTTTTCAGGTTGTTGGCGGTGGCGCCGCGGACCTTGAGGAACTTGCCGTTGCCGGGGTGGCGTTCGGCGGGGACTTCGATCTTGCGGCGGCCGCTGAGGTAGTCGCCGGTGGCCGATTTCACCTCGTGGATGCCGGCGGGCGGGCCGGCGTACATGAGCTCGCCGCCGAGGCGTCCGGCGCCGGGGCCGAGGTCGACAAGGAAGTCGGCGCGTTCGATGGTGTCGTGGTCGTGCTCGACGACGATGACGGTGTTGCCGAGGTCGCGCAGGCGGCAGAGGGTCTTGATCAGCAGCTCGTTGTCGCGCTGGTGCAGGCCGATGGAGGGTTCGTCGAGGATGTAGAGGACGCCGACGAGGCCGGAGCCGAGCTGGGTGGCGAGGCGGATGCGCTGCGCTTCGCCGCCGGAGAGGCTGGCGGATTCGCGGCCGAGGCTGAGGTAGTGCAGGCCGACGCTGGTGAGGAAGCCGAGGCGCGAGCGGATCTCCTTGAGGATCTCGGCGCTGATCTGGCGCTGGGTGTCACTGAATTTCGACGGCAGTTCATCGAAGAAGCGGGCGGCGTCGCCGATGGAGAGGTCGAGCAGTTTCGGCAGGCGCATGTTGCCGACTTCGACGGCGAGGGAGAAGGGGTTGAGGCGTTTGCCGCTGCAGGCCATACAGGGGCGGCGCGTCATGTACTGCTGCAGCTTCTCGCGCATCGCTTCGGAGTCGGTCTCCTGCATGCGGCGGGTGATGTTGTTGGCGACGCCTTCGAAGGGTTTTTCCGAGTCGTACCAGCGGCCGGCGTGTTTGAATCGCATCTGGATCGCTTCGGGGGTGCCGTGCAGCAGTTGTTCGAGCTGTTCCGCGCTCAGCGAATTGAGTGGCGAATCGATGCTGAAGCCGAGGTGGCTGCCGAGGGAGCTGAGCAGGCACTGGTAGTAGAACTGCAGGCGGCGCGGGCCTTTTTTCCACAGCGGGAAGGCGTCTTTCACCGCCTTGCGCTGATCGGGGGCGATGAGATCGATGTCGAGCACCTGGAGCGAGCCGAGGCCATGGCAGGCGGTGCAGGCGCCGTAGGGCGAGTTGAAGGAGAAGTGGCGCGGCTGCAGCGAGTCGAAGCTTTGGCCGCAGGGGGCGCAGGCGAGTTTTTCCGAGATCAACTCCTCGCGCCAGCCGGAGATTTGGCTGCCGTCTTCGATCAGCAATTTCAGCAGGCCTTCGCCGTGGCGGAGTGCGGTCTCGACCGAGCCGGTGAGGCGGCTCATCTCGCCGCCGGTCTTGAGGCGGTCGACGACGATTTCGACCGTGTGTTTGAGCTTTTTGTCGAGCGTCGGAAGTTTGCCGTCGAGAGCGACCATTTCGCCGTCGACGCGGACCCGGGCAAAGCCTTCTTTGATCGCCTTGTCGAAGACTTCTTTGTGCTCGCCTTTTTTACCTTCGGCCTGGGGCGCGAGGATGACAATTTTGAGATCGGCGGGCAGGCTGGCGATGCGTCGGCAGATGGCTTCCGGCGACTGCGCCTGAACCGTCTTGCCGCACTGCGGGCAATGGGCGGTGCCGGTGTGCGCGTAGAGGAGGCGGAGGAAGTCGAAGATCTCGGTCGAGGTGGCGACGATTGAGCGCGGGTTGCCCGAGGTGCTGCGCTGCTCGATGGCGATGGCCGGCGACAGGCCAGTGATCGATTCGACATCGGGCTTTTCCATCTGGTCGAGGAATTGCCGGGCGTAGGCGCTGAGGCTCTCGACGTAGCGGCGCTGCCCTTCGGCGTAGAGGGTGTCGAAGGCGAGCGACGACTTGCCCGAGCCGGACAGCCCCGTGATCACCACCAGCTGATTGCGCGGCAGGGTGAGGTTGAAGCCTTTCAGGTTGTGTTGACGGGCGCCGCGAATGATGATGGAGTCGAGCATTAGTGAGTAAAGGGGTTAAGAGGTTAAGAGGTAACGGGGTTAGGCCCTGGGAGCGCCGGCTGCCAGCCGGTCATGTTCCAGTACGTTGCGATCGCCGCGAACTTACTCCTGATCAGCGCGCCGTGAAGGCTGGCTGGCAAAGATTAGGCGATTCCGGACCTCGAGCGGCACGAAGTTCACGGTCTGCCGCCCCGGCTTCAGCCGGTCATTGAGCTCAAATTGCTGAGGAGGCAGAACCAACCGAATGAAGCCGGGTGACGAGGATTTTGAGGGCATTTTTGAGCCTGGATTTTCATGCAGTGATGGCGCGCCCGGATGGAATTGAGAGTGACTTGAATCTAGTCCGCTTCCTAGTCCGAACCCAAGTAATTCGAAAATCCTCCCTCGCCGCCCCTAGCGCCAGCCTCGGTCTCGGGTGTAGACTAGTGCAGCGACTCCGAGGTGAAATCATGGTACGCGAGAATGATCCGTCCGAAAACCTGCTGCGCAGCTCCATCCTGCACTCGCCGCCGGCGCTGCTGGTGAAGATCCTTGACAGCCTGGCCTCTGACATGACGGCGACGCAGATCGCCGAAATCGTCGCCCTCGAACCGGGGGTGTCGGCGCAGATCCTGCGCCTCGCCAACTCGTCCTTCTTCGGCCTCCGCGGCAAGGTGACGACGATCGACCGGGCGATCTCGGTTCTCGGCACCAAGATGGTCCGCAACCTGGTGATTTCGGCGGCCCTGGCGGCCCATACGGCGCGGGTCACTCTGCACCATCTCGAACCCTCGGTCTTCTGGCAGCACAGCTTCGAAACGGCGGAATTCGCCCGTGAATTTGCGCTCGCCGCAAAGATGAACGCCGACGAGGCCTGGGTCACCGGCATCCTCCACGACCTCGGCCGGATCATCCTCCACGCCCACAAGAAACCGGTGCCCGATTGGCTCGGTCGCCGCCATTCGCAACAAGAGATCGCGGAGTGGGAATTCTCGCAGTTCCAAGTCCACTCGCCGGAGCTGGGTCTGAAGCTGCTGAAGATGTGGCACATCCCGCCGCATCTGATCGACGCCATCGCCACCGCTCACGATCCCGATCGAGCTTCGCTCCCCGGCAAGATCCTCTTTCTCGCCAAGGAGTTCTCCGCCCTGTCGTCGCTGTCGGGCCGAGTCAGCCGCCTCCAGCCGGCGCTAGTCGCCTCGCTGCTGCGCGATTGCAACCTCAGCGAAAGCAAGTTCCTCCTCGCCGCTTCGCACCTGCCGAGCACCGCGCGCCGCGCCCGCGACATCGCCCGGATGATCTGCAGCACACCTTCCTCCGCCCCTCCCCGTCCACGCCTGCCGAGCAGTTTGACGGTGGTCTCGCCCCATGAAGAATCGCTCGCCGTCACCCTGCTCCGCCTGCAAGGTGCCGATCCCCTGCTCCGGACCCCGCGCGACCTGGTCCGCGCCCTGGAAGCTCGCGAAGCCGCCGATGCGAACGAGGCACCGCCGGTGTCAAAACCCTCGTCCTTCCTCGATTCGATCCTGATCCGCTTTGGTAAGCCGCCGCCGCCGCCGCCGGAAGAGCCGCCGCCGCCATTCTTCTGGCCACGGGTCCTCATCCTCGATGGCGCCCGCGCCGAAGAAATCCCCGAACCCATCCCCAACACTCGCGTCTTCACCGTCGTCGATCAGCCGGAAGCCAACGGCGACTTGCCGCGTTATTTCCGCCTTGAGGATTTCGGCGACGATCTCGGCGCGACGAAATTGTAAACGGAACTGGGACCCAACGGGGACACAACTGGGACACAACGGGGACACAATTGGGACACAACTGGGGGAAGCGGCAAGGCAGAGCTCAGCTGAGGTCAAAACCTTGCTCCTCCTTGCTCCTCCCAGTTGTTTCCCAATGGTTTCCCAATGGTTTCCCAGTTGTGTCCCAGTTCATATGCTATCCTCTCGGCGGTCAAAGCAATCAGCTCAGCAGGGTCACTCGCATGGATGAAATCATACTCAAACCCGGTCGCGATAAAAGCGTCAAGGCTCGCCACCCGTGGATCTTCGAGGGCGCGATTGAACGCGTCAAAGGCGAGCCGGTTTCCGGCGCCAATGTTCTGGTCCGGAATGCCGAGGGCGTGGCCGTCGCGATCGCCGCCTTCTCGCCGGTGTCGCAGATCCGGGCTCGGACCTGGACGGTGCAGCCGGACGAACAGGTCGATGCCGAGTTCTTCCGTCGCCGTCTGGTGCGGGCCTTGGCGCACCGCGAGCACCTGCCGGAGCGGAAATCGATCAACGCCTTGCGCTTGGTCAACTCCGAAGGCGATGGCCTGCCGGGCCTGATTGCCGACCTTTATGCCGATTGGCTGGTGGTGCAATTCCTCAGCGCTGGCGCCGAATACTGGCGCGACACCACCCTCGCCCTGTTGCGCGAGCTCCTGCCGGGAGTGTCGATCTACGAACGCAGCGATTCCGATGGCCGTCGTCGCGAAGGGCTGGAGCCCCGTGCCGGCCTGATTTCCGGCACCGAGCCGCCCGAAGCGATCGAAGTCAGCGAAGGTCCGTGGAAGCTCTTGGTCGACGTCAAACGCGGCCACAAAACCGGTCTCTACCTCGACCAGCGCGACAACCGTGAAGCGGTGCGCCTCGCCTCGCGCGGCAAAGACGTCCTGAACTGCTTCTGCTACACCGGCGGCTTCACTGTCGCCGCTCTCGCCGGCGGCGCGGCTTCGGTGGAGAGTGTCGATGCCTCGGAAGATGCGCTCGCCCTGGCCCGTCGCAACTGTGATCTCAATGGCGGCGAGCCGGAAAAAACCGTCTTCACCTGCGCCGATGTCTTCCAGTTTCTCCGTCGCTGTCGCGATGCCCGCAAAACCTACGATGTCATCATCCTCGACCCGCCGAAGTTCGCCGACAGCAAGGTCCAGGTCGACAAGGCGGCGCGCGGCTACAAAGACATCAACCTTCTCGCCTTCAAGCTGCTGCGTCCGGGCGGCACTCTCTTCACCTATTCCTGCTCCGGCCTGGTCGAGACGCCGCTCTTCAAGAAGATCGTCAGCGACGCTGCGCTTGATGCCGGCCGCGAGGCCCTGGTGGTCCGCCGCCTGTCGCAATCGGCCTGTCACCCGGTGCCGCTGTCCTTCCCGGAAGGCGAGTACCTAAAAGGTTTGCAGATCGCCTGCCCCTAAAGGCGACGCTTCAAGCAGCTGCGGCAGCCTCAGACTACCCTTGTCGCTAGGTTTGACCACCGGGGCTCGCCCGACGGCCAGACCACCACGGATCCTCTTGCCAATTACACCAATTCGCTTCTACTTTCAGCATCCATCCTACACCATCTTCCTGAGAATTGGAGACCAAGATGAAAGCTCAGTTCAAACCCGAAGGCTTTGCCGGACAGAAGCTGCTCCGGCTCGGCAAGGCACAACAATTGTGGTGCCGCCAGGACCCCTTGAACTCACGGCTCTTCGTCACCGACATCGGCTACTACCCGCAAGCTGAGCGGCACCGGGTCGATCGTCCCGGCGGCGCTGCCGGAGCCGTCCTGATCCTGTGCACCCGCGGCCGCGGCTGGTTCGACACCGGCGCCGGCCCGAAAGAGGTGAAGGCGGGGGAATTCTTCTTCATTCCGCCACAGCACCGGCACAGCTACGGCACTTATGCCGACAGCTTCTGGAGCAAATACTGGGTCCACTTCGAAGGCGAAGTGGCGGCAGAAATGGCGGCGCAGCTGGCCGAGGCTCTCGCCGCGCCACAGCCCGGACCCGAGCTCGGCGCCAGTGTCGCCCTCTTTGAAGAGATGATCGCCATCCTCGAAGCCGGCCCCTTGCAAGTCAATCTTGCCCGCATCAATTACCGGCTCTGGCATCTCCTCAGCCTGTTCATCCACCGCGAGATCCCGAGCAGCCGTCCCGACAGCGGCGCCGCGGCCATCGAGAGCTGCCTGCACTTCCTCCGTTCACACCTCAGCCAGCGCCTCAGCCTGGAGACCATGGCCTCTCATGCAGGCCTGTCAGCCAGCCGTTTCTCGGCGCTTTTCCGGCAACGCACCGGCACCTCGCCGCTCGACTTCCACATCCAGCTGAAGATGCAGGAGGCCTGCCGCCAGCTCATTCTCGGCAAAGGCAAGATTCAGGACATCGCCACCGCCCTCGGCTACGACAACCCTTATTATTTTTCCCGCCTTTTCCGCCAGGTCATCGGCCACTCGCCGCGCCAGTACCGCGAAAAGTTCCAGGCTTGAGAATTGGGGTGACACGCCGCGCCGCGGGGCTAGATTGCCACCAATCAGGAGTTTTTCATGTCCCAACCGACCCACATAACATTGCTTCAGCGAGTCCGCAATCAGCAGGATGAAAAGTCGTGGCAGGAGTTCACCACTTTTTACCGTGGCTACATCTATGCCGTCTTGCACCGCCTCGGCATGAATCACCATGACGCCGAGGATCTCAGCCAGGAAGTGCTGCTGAAGGCGTGGAAGGCTTTGCCGGATTATGAATGCCGGCAAGTCCAGGGGCAATTCCGCAACTGGCTCAGCCATGTTTGCATCAACACCCTGCGCTCATCGCATCGGCGAATGAACACCCAGGGCCGGAAACATCCGGAATTTCTCGACTTGGAGCACAGCTCGGAACCGGAGATCGAGGCCTTGGCGGAAAAAGAATGGCGTGTCTACATCTCCGATCTCGCCTGGAAACAGATCAAAGAGCGCTTTTCGGAAAGCGTCCAGCAAAGCTTTCTGCTCAGCGCCGAAGGCCTTAATTCCACCGAAGTTGCGCGTCGCCTCGGCCTCGCCGAGAGCAGCGTCCGGGTCAACAAACAACGGGTCACGGCAGCGCTGTGCAAGGAAATCGTCCGCCTCGACATCGAGCTCAACGGCGAGCCGGGTTAAGCCGCCCCGTCAGCTTGCGCCTCCGTGACTTGCGTGTTTCCCCCTAATCCGACTCCCTCTAGCGCTCGCTGGCGGGCACAGCAGCTCTGCCCTTGCTTCGATTGATCTCGGCCTGAAGGGCCAGTTGCCTCTCCTCGGCCAGCTTCTGCGCCATTTCGGCGCGGAACTGCGCCTCTTCGGCGATCCGCTGCGCTCCCGTCGCCTTCTCGCTGGCATTTTTCGCCTGGGCTTCTTTGATCGACAGATTGACGACGAAAATCGCAGTCAGGACGACGACGAAACAGAGCGCGGCGGCGACGACACTGACGATCTTGCGGTTGCGCTTGATCAGAAGCTGGAACTGTTTGACAAAGCTGGCGTTTTCGGCGCTCGTGGCGAAACCGTAGCGATACTTATTGAGGTCCTGCTGCAAATCGTTGACTGTGGCGTAGCGGTCTTCTGGTCGGTGCTCGAGAGCCTTCATGCAGATGGATTCAAGACCGGAGGGGATGTTCATGCGCCGGCGAAATCGCTCCAAGGGCTGGACTACGCCACGGCGGGTGAAGGCTAGGATTTCCTCGACCGTCTTGCCGGGGATCGGCTTTTGAAGGCAGATCAGGCAATACAAAATGGCGCCCAGGGAATAGATGTCGCTGCTCTGGCTTTTGCGGGTCTTGTGGCCGCCAGCCTGTTCTGGCGACATGTAGCCGGGGGTGCCCTTGATGTAACCGTCGCAGGTCATGCTATTGAGCTCATGCGCGGCGAGGGAGATGTCGAGCAGGCCGGGGTCAACGCAGACTTCATCAAGGACGCGGGCGATGCCCCAGTCGCAGACCAGGACTTCGCCGTGAGCGCTGATCTGGATGTTGGCGGGCTTGAGATCGAGATGGATGACGCCGTGTTCGTGGGCATAAGCCATGGCCTCGCAGATGCGGCTGAAGATTTCGAGGCGGGCCTCCAAGGGATAGCTGTAGAACGCATCTTCGTCACCGGAGCGAAGACGGCCGAGCAAATCTTCGAGATCGCCGCCGATCACCAGTTTCATGGTGAAATAAATGTCGCGGCCATCGCGCGCCCCGATTTCATAGATCGGCATGATGTTGGGGTGCTGGAGCTGCGCCGTCAGGCGGGCCTCGCGGAGGAATTTCTCATTGTCTTCCGGGCGTAGGACTTCCGCGCGGGCAACGAAACGGCCGCTGCGGCGGTCGCGGCAGCGGAGGACCCGTTTCATCCCGCCTTCATTGATCAGCTTGTCGTCTTCGTAGGGCCAGAGACTGGGATCAAGCTCCGGCTTCTCGGTCGCGTTGGTGCTCTGGCGCAGGTCCATAGCCTGGTCGAAGAACTGATCCAGTCGCAATTTCGGTTCATTCATCCGGCAGTTTCCCGTTTTCATCTGTCGTGAATATAGGCGACAAGAACGCAAAGCCTCCAGCAGCCGCAAGGACAATTCCGGCGTCGACCCTGAGATGGCCCAAAATAATCTTGAAAGTTGATACGCCCAGGATGCAACACCGCCCCACTTGCCAGGAGTTTCCCATTATAGAAACCCATCCCTTGGAGGCCCGCCATGAAACAGGATTCCATCCGCCGCAGCTATTTCAACCTGGTCGAGATCCTGGTCGCCATGGCGATCCTGACCATCGGCATGGTCGGTCTGGTCGGCATCATCCCGGTCTCCACCGAGGCGCTGAGCAATGCCAATGGCAAGCTCTACGCTGCGGAAGTCGGGCAGTTCATGTCGGACTTCGCCGCCGCCGATTGCGATGGCCTGTCGCCCGAAGTCACCGCCCCCGCCAAACTCGGGGCTCTGCCCAATGCCTTCGCCACGGCCACCCCGGCCGATTTCTCGGGCAACACCGTGATCGGCAGCTACGGCGGTGTTTTCACCCTCAGTCGCAATGCCGTCCCGGGGATTTACGTCGTCAGCCGCAAGAGCGACATCGGCTCCAACCAGGTCACCGACTTCACCGCCTATGTGGTCATCTGGTACAACCCGGCCACCCGTACCCTGTACCAGGATGTCAGCTGGCCGGCCAAGTCCAACACCGATCTCCCCGTCGCCAACCGCGCCGCGGGTCGAAGCCAGACCTATTACCGCATCATCAAGTCCTGAGGTGACGACCATGCGCAAAACCAGATACACTCTGATCGAACTGCTGATCTCGATGGGCATCTTCGCGGTGATGATGCTTCTCCTCCTGAATTTCTTCTCCAAATATCAGGACTTCGTCTATCGCGCCGGCCTCCGAAATGATCGGGTCGCCGACACACAAGCCCTCACTTCCCTTCGAGAAATACCCAAAAAAAAACTTGCAATCCTCTTCGTCTTGTCGTAGACTGTTTAGCAACGACCATGGAATTGCCCAGTGACTAGACAAACTTTGTACTTTCACCCCGAGGATTTCGCACCTCTACATTCAGGCTCGAATTTCCAGCTTGAGGCCTACACTAGCTCCGGCCTCGGCCTCAGCGCCTGCGCCGAAGGCAAGTCTCGCTCGACCACCTACAACGCCTCCGGCGCGGTCCTGACTCAGGTCGACACCAAGGGCGCGGTCACCGCAAACAGCTACGACCTCCGCGACCGCCTAGTGACCATCACCGAACGGGCCACCGGCGTCGTCGCCTTCGCCTACGATGCCAAAGGCCAGCGCACCTCGGTCACCGACCAGCTCGGCAAAGTCACCTCCTACCAGTTCAACCCCCGTGGCGAACTGGTCAAGGTCATCAACGCCGACGCCTCGATCGATGAAACCGTCTTCGACGCCCTCGGCCGCAAGATCAAGGTCATCCACCCCGGTGGCAACAGTGCCGTCATGGCCTACGACCTCGCCTCACGTCTCCTCAGCCGCAACTACTTCGCCGCCGGTTC
>JAYTMY010000108.1:0-34062 GCA_043748535.1 Lentisphaeraceae bacterium
CTACGACATCGTCGGCCTCAAGGCCCATGGCCGCATGCTCGCCCAATGCGGCTTGATCCCCAAAGACGACGGCGCCAAGATCGATGTGGAATTGGCCAAGATGCTCGACCAAGCCCGCGCCGGCCAGCTCAAGATGAGCCCGGAGTGGGAGGACTGCCACTCCTTGATCGAATCCACCCTCATCGAGCGCATCGGCGACGCCGGCAAGCGCCTCTACATGGCTCGTTCGCGCAACGACCAGGTGGTTTCCGCCACCCGCCTCTACACCCTCGACCGCCTCGCCGGCCTCGAAGAGCTCTACCTCGCCCTCTGCCAGGAATTGCTCGAGTTCGCGCAACGTCACGCCAGCGTGCCGATGCCCGGCTACACCCACACCCAGCGCGCCATGCCCGCCACCGCCGGAATGTGGGCCGCCGCCTACCTCGAAATCCTCCTCGCCCAGGCGCCCATCCTTCGCAACGCCCGCTCGCTCTCCAGCGTCAACGCCCTCGGCACCGCCGCCGGCTACGGCACCGCCTTCCCCATCGACCGCGATGCCGTCACCCGCGAGCTCGGGGTCGAGCGCACCCTCGTCGTCTCCCTCGCCGCCCAGATCTCGCGCGGCCAGGTCGAGGCGCAGACACTGCACGCCCTCTGGGGCATCATGCTGGTGATCAACCGCATCTCCACCGACCTGGTGTGGCTGACCTCGGCCGAGTTCGACTTCTTCGACGTCGCCAAGAGCTGCACCACCGGCTCCTCGATCATGCCCAACAAGAAGAACCTCGACCCCTGCGAGATCCTCCGTGCCCGCTACCACATCTTCTGCGGCTACCAGCGCCAGGTCGAAGGCGCCATTTCGTCGCTCCTCTACGGCTACAACTCCGACTACCAAGAGACCAAGGGCCCCTTCCTCGAAGGCATGCGCCTCTGCGCCGAGTCGATCGAAGCCATCGGCATCGTCCTCGCCCACACCGCGCCAAAAGAAGCCAAGATGCGCGCCGCCTTGTCGCCCGACATCTTCGCCACCGACCTGACCAATCGCTATGTCATGGAAGGCGCCACCTTCCGCGATGCCTACATCCAGGTCAAAAAGGCGCTGGAAACCGTCGAAGCCGAAGACCCCGCCGCCAACATCCGCAGCAAGACCCACCTCGGCGCCCCCGGCAACATCGGCGTCGAAGTGCTGGCGAAGCGCTTGGACGAGGCGAAGAAGCTGCTGAAGGGGTGAGGTGGGCAAAGATCAGGAGTTATTTCCAAAATGGAAATAGCTCCTTCCGCAAGATGACCAAGAGGAAGGCACAATGCAAGATTCAACTCATCAGGCTCTGCAAAGATTTTATACTCAATTCCCCGAGACCGTTGCCACTGGTGTTCCTAATGCCGAAATTCTGTTGGTATCAAGCCATCTAGCAATTCCATTCCCAGAAGATTATATGGATTTTTTAGAGTGTTATGGAGGCGGGTATGCCGGGTCATATGCTGTAGCTGGACTTCGCGAATGGGTTCTTGCAAGCGACGACTGGCATATTGAGAGTTTGACACGGAGATTTAAAAAGATGAAATTTCCAGGGGTCGAAAATTGGGCGATCTTTTCCGATGATGGCTGTGGCAACCCTATTGGATTTGACGCGCAAGGGCTTATTTGGCTGTCTGATCACGACAGCTGCGAATGTGTTTGTCTAGAGCGAACTTTTGAGGATTGGCTAAGACGTTGGGCATTAGCTATTGAGCCCAAGAGTAAACCCCATATTGCGCGAATACCTTGGAGCGGTCAGAATGCCTAAATCCCCTAACTCACCCTCCGGCTCGATCCTGCTCTACAGCCCTGCTGCAGGTCAGATCAAGGTGCAGATCCGCCTCCAGAACGAGACTCTATGGCTGACGCAGAAGGCGATGGCCGAGCTTTTCGGTGTCAAGATTCCGGCGATCAGCAAGCACCTCAAGAATATCTTCGACACCGGCGAGCTGCTCGAGACGGCAACTGTTTCCAAAATGGAAACAGTTCAGTTCGAAGGCGAGCGGCAGGTGCTGCGATGCGTCGATTACTTCAATCTCGACGCCGTCATCGCTGTCGGCTACCGTGTCAACTCCCGTCAGGCGACCCAGTTCCGCATCTGGGCGACCCGGATCCTTCGGGACTATTTGACCAAGGGCTATGTCCTTGACGACGAAAGCATGAAAGAAGAAGGGCGCCAACGCTACTTCGAGGAGTTGCTGGCTCGCATCCGCGACATCCGCTCCTCGGAGAAGGTATTCTGGCGCAAGGTACTGGATATCTACGCCACCAGCATCGATTACGATCCGCTCGCCGATGCCACCAAGCTCTTTTTCAAGCAGATCCAGAACAAGATGCATTGGGCCGCGCACGGCCACACCGCCGCTGAAGTGATTCATGCCCGCGTCGACGCCGATGCGCCCCTGCTCGGCTTGACCAATTTCCCTGGCACCCGCATCCTCCGCCGTGATGTTGAAATCGCCAAGAACTACCTTCACGAAGTGGAGCTGACGATGCTGAATCGTCTCGTTACCGCCTACCTCGAAGTGGCCGAGATCCAGGCGATGAACCAGACGCCGATGACCATGTTGCAGTGGATCGAGAGGATGAATGCCTTCCTCACCATGACCGGACGCCCGCTGCTCGATCATGCCGGCAGCATTCGCCATGAGGATGCCATCTCCAAGGCCCATGCCGAATTCGATCGCTACCAAGCCCTGCGCCTCGAACAACCCTCAGAAGCAGAAATCCATTTCCTTGCGGCGGAGACAGAGCTCAAAGCCATCGAGAAATCCGCTGCTGCACGGCGCCCGCCGAAAAGAAAATCCTGAAGGAACCTTTTCATGTCTGAACCCACCTCCTGCCGCTGCAAAGAATGCCAAGTCGAGATCATGGCTCTCACCGCCAAGGCGAACAAGGGCTATTGCCGGAAATGCCACGGCGGCTTGGGGCGCAATGAGGGCACTGTTGACATTGTTGAAGATAGGATTCAGGAGATCAAGCTTGTTTCTTGGTCAATGTTAGGAGCTTGGCTCGGATGGAAGCTGCTGTCTCATTTTCACTGGATTTTCGGGATCATCGGCATTCCTTTGGGGGCAGTCATCGCCCTGATTATCGTCCTCATTGCCGATCTGATTCTTCTATTCACCTGCGGCATTCCCATGCTCGGCGGCGTCTGGCTGTTGATCATCCTGTGGGAGTGGTTGATGAAGAAGTTTCGCCGTCCGGATTCGCAGGATCAAAGCAAAGAAAGCTGAGAAGCTCCTCTGGGACGCCCAATCTCTGACTGCCACTTTTTCCTCCATCTCCACGTGCCGCGGTTCCCTAATCCAGAAAAAATAGCCCCGGAAAAAACGGAAAGACTTTCTTCTTAAGGCTTTGGATCTGGCTGGAAATCCATCTGAAAAAATAATTTTATTTCATTTAAAATAAAAGACTTATGATTTTTTGTTGAAGCCATTTCTAGAGCCTGGCACTGCCTCTGCAATACCTGAAATTGCCGACAAGGCCTAAACCAGGAGAACCTGAAAATGAACGGTAAGAAAAACATTGATTTCGCCTCGAGTACGGCGATGGAGATCCGCCCCGGATCGCATTCGCAAGTGGTCGCAGTGGAAAATGAGGCGGTCTTCACCTTCGAAAGCGGCTTGCCAGCTTTTGATGATGCCCGCGAGTTCGTCTTCGTCTTTGATGCGAAGATCAAACCCTTCCTCTACATGCGCTGCATCAACCGCGAAGGCCTCAACTTCGTCTGTGTCGATCCCTTCGTCATCAAGCCCGGCTTCAATATCCAGCTGCCGGAAGCCTGCACCGAAGAGCTCGGCCTCAAAGACGCGGAAGATTGCCTCATCCTAGCAGTCGTCACGGTCCATCCCGACATGACCCGGACCACCGCCAACCTGATCGGCCCGATCGTCATCAACCTGCGGACTCGCAAGGGTATGCAAGTGGTGCTTGAAGACGTCGATATCGGCTTGGTTCGTTACAATGTCTGGAACGGCATCGAAGAGATCGCCCGCCAAGAGCAAATCAGCAGCCAATCGGCAATGTAAATGTCGTTGCGGAAGGCACTTGCCGACGCCTGTGGATGGATCCACACGAAAGGCGTCGCGGCCGCAGCCCGATGTCGCAGGAAGCGAATCGATTGGGAAGTGCCGGAGTCAATGAGCAATTAAGAATTACAAATTAAGAATTAAGAGTGGCTCTTCAGAGCAGCATGGTGCGGCTGAGGCTTTGTCTCGGAGCGATTTGCAGCTTGATCTCGGATGACGGTTTGAGCGTCGCGAGGATCTGCTGGGCGAGGTCGAGGACCAGGCCCGGATCGTTGCATTCTTCTGAGAGGTGAGCGAAGCAGATTTCTTCGATATGGCCGTGTTGAATCAGTTCAGCGACGAGCTTCATCGTGTCGACGTTGTCGAGATGGCCGTGCTGACCCAGAATCCGTTGTTTGAGCTTCCAGTCGCGAGGACTGTCGAGCAGTTTCTTGCGGTCGTAATTCGACTCGAGAACCAGGCTGTGGCATTGCAGAAGCTTCTGGCGGACCAATTGGGTGACGTGGCCGAAATCGGTGGCGACGCCGACCCGGCGTTGACCGGAGCTGAAGCAGAAGGCGACGGTGTCGACGCCATCATGGGGAATGGAAAATGGCTCGACCAAGATGCCGCCGACTTCAAAGGCATTGCCGTTCTGAAAGACATTCAGCTCGATCTCCCGTCCGACGAGGCGTTTTTTGCACATCGCCGCGGTGCCCGCATTGAGATACACCGGCACTTTCAGGCCGCCGGCGACAATGCCCAGAGTGCCGACATGGTCAGCGTGTTCGTGGGTGACGACGATGCCGGCGATCTGATCTTCAGCGATGCCCAATTCCTCAAGGCCAGCGCGGACATGTTTCAAGGCCAGCCCGCAGTCCACCAGCAGCGTCCCTTGCGGTGAGCGCACCACGGTGCAATTGCCGCTCGAGCCGCTGGCGAGTGAGGTGACTTGAAGAGACACGCAGAGACCAGGGTTGAAAGGGTTTTAGGGGTTGAATGGGTTGTAGGGGGTGCCCAGGTCACAAGGTCAGAAAAAGGGCTACATAACCCCTTTACCTCTTAACCCCGTTACTGCTTAACCCCGTTACTGCTTAACTGAGCAAATCGTGATGTCATAGCCCTTGCGCTTGCCGTCGCGAGTCTGGAAGCCGATTTCCTGGGCCGAGGCGGCAAGGCGATCGCCGTGTTTCGACACCATGACCAAGAAGCCGTCGGGCTTGAGAAGTTCTTTTGAGGCGACGAGGAAGCGGTCGCCGATGCGCTGGCCGGCGTAATAGGGCGGGTTGGCGACGATCATGTCGTAGCCCTTGGTGTCGCGGAACTCATCGTCCTGAATGGCGCTGCAGCGCTCGAAGCCGTTGAGCACGACATTGCGGCGGGCGCAATCGACGGCGCGGGCGTGTGAGTCGACCATCACCACTTCGACTTTGAGATTGGCGCGGCGGGCTTTTTCGGCGAGGATGAGGCCGACCATGCCGGCTCCGCAACCGAGGTCGAGAATGCGGTCGCCATCGCGGAGTTCGCAAGATTCGGCCAGGGCGATGCCGCCGAGATCGACGCGGGCGTGGCAGAAGACGCCGGGACGGGAGACCATTTTGAGCTGGGCGTCGCGGCTGTCGACTTCGTAAGGAGCGAGGCGCTCGGTCCACTTGCAGCGGCCGGCTTCGGTGACGCCGCGGAAGAGCACGGCGTCGGCGGAGCGGTCGATGACGGAGCCCTTGGCGAAGTACTCGTTCATTTTGTTGACCAGCTCTTTGGCGCGGGCCTTGTCCATCGAGATGAGGACGATCGAGCCTTCCGGGAGGACCTGAGCGGCGCGCTCGACGGTGTCGAGGAAGAGGAGGCGGTCGAAGTTGCCGTCGGAGGAAAAGAGGAAGGTGTCGCAGCCGTTGTTTTCCGGCATGTCGGCGAGGCATTCGAGCTTGATGTTTTTGAATGGCTCGAGCTTGCGCAGGCCGGCTTTATAGTCGTGCATGTCAGGCTCGATGGCGACGATTTTTGCCTTCGGCGCAAAACAGGCGGCGGCGCCGGCGAGGAGGGGGGCGTTGCCACCGAAGGGAATGAGGTAGCCCTTGCGATCAGCCGGCAGATGTTGCAGGATGAGGCTGTCCGTCGGGCGGATGAAGCGCAGGCCGCTGACCTGGAAGCGCGAGCAGTCGGGACCGCGGGGATTGAATTCGCGGCCGTTGCCGGCAAAGGGGACGGGGATGAGTGTCATGGGGGGTCGACCGATTTGGGGCTGGAAGTTTGAAGTCGGTGAAGGTAACTGAGCTTGCGGCAAAGTCGCACCCTCGAGTTTTAAATTATTGTCGCGATCCGGATCTCATGTAATCTCCGCAGGTCTGACTATCTTGCGAGGTCAAACAACAAAATCATCGGTGAGGAGTGAGGATGCGAGGCGAGCTTTTTCTGGCGTGGCGATATCTGAAGCCCAAGGCCTCGGTCCTGTCGGTCATCACTTGGTTGTCCTTGCTCGGCCCGGTCCTCGGCGTCGGCGTGCTGCTGGTGGTGACCAGCGTCATGAACGGCTTCCCTCGTGAATTCCAGAACAAGCTGATCGAATTCGAGTCGCACATCACAGTCCGCTGCAAAGACGGCAACTTCGATAATCCCGAACTGGTTATCAAGCATCTCAGCGAGCGCTACAAACTCACCGCTTCGCCCTTCACCGAGCTGCCGGTTTTCCACACCTCCGAGCGCCGCAAAAACAGCGAAGTCCTGACCTTTCTGGCCAAGGGCATCGACCCGGTTTGTGATCTCAAAGTCAGCCGCCTATGCAAGTCGATCATCGATTCGGTTGCGGGCGTCGCCAAGGGTCAGTATCGCCTCGGTCCCAAGGATGTTCTGCTCGGTTCCGGCCTCGCCCGCAAGCTCAACCTCGCGGCCGGCGACAAGCTGGTCTTGCACTCACCCAACCGCTACGCCTCGATGATGGAGGAGGAAGGCAAGGCCAACAAAGTCTCGACCAGCCCGGCCAAGGAGTTCATCATCTCCGGCGTCTTTGAATTCGGCCTCAGCGAGATCGATGACAACCTCGTTTTCCTTCACATCGACAGCGCCAACGACATGCTCGGCATGGAGTGGGGCGCGGCGCAGGGCATGGATCTCAATATCCCGCAGCCCGAAAAAGCTCTCGATTTCTGCAAAGACACCCTGCGCGAGGACCCGGTCTTGAATCAGTACTGGTGCCAGTTCATTCCCTGGCAAATGAAGCGCAAGGCCTTCTTCGACATGGTGGCGAAAGAGAAGAGTATGATGAGCCTCTGCCTCTTCTTCATCATGGGGGGAGCCGCCATCGGCGTCGCCGCTTGCCTCTTCACTCTGGTGCTGCAGAAAACCCGGGAGATTGGCATTCTCAAGGCCGTTGGCGTCTCACCGGTGTCCATCCTCGTCATCTTCTCCGGTCAGGGCTGCGTCATCGGCGTCCTCGGCTCATTCCTCGGCTTCGTCGGCGGCATGACGGTGCTGCATTATCGAGAGCAGGTGGTCAAGGTCCTGGGCAACTGGAACCAGCAGTTTTACTTCCTCAAAGAGGTGCCCTGTTACGTCGATCCGCGCGATGTCACCATGATCCTCGGTGGATCCATTGTCATCTGCCTGATCTCTTCCCTTTTGCCGGCTCTTGTCGCGGTCGCGGTCGACCCGGTGAAAGCTCTCAACGCCAACGATTAATACGGTCCCTTTTATGAACGCTCTGGAAATTCGCAATCTCAGCAAATCCTATGTCTCGCCGGAGATCGGCAAGTTCAAGGTCCTCGACGATGTCAGCCTGGTCGTGCCGCAAGGTCATTGGGTGATGCTTTTCGGTGGTTCGGGTTCAGGCAAATCGACCCTGCTGCACCTCGCTGGTCTGCTCGATCACGCCGACAGTGGACGCATCTTCATGAACGAGCGCGAAGTCACCCGTTGTGGCGCGATGACCGCAGCAGACCTTCGCCGCCGCTACATCGGCTTCATCTTCCAGAGCTTCCAGCTCATGCCAGAGCTCACCGCCGAGGAGAATGTCGCCTTGCCCGGCCTCTTCGGCAGCGCCTCGAGCGACGCCGTCCGCCGTCGCGCCCGCGAGCTCCTCGACCAAGTCGGCCTGTCCCACCGCCTCTCCCACCGCCCCGGCTCGCTCTCCGGCGGCGAACAGCAGCGCGTCGCCCTCGCCCGAGCTCTGATCAACGACCCCAAGCTCATCCTTGCCGATGAACCGACGGGCAACCTCGACCCCGATACCGCAGCGCAGATCATCGCTAATTTTGATCTCCTCTGCCGTAAGCAAGGCCGCAGCCTGCTGATGGTGTCTCACAACCATGCTCTTGCCTCGCACGCAGATTCCGTCCTCTATCTGCGCAAGGGCTGTCTGGTCGACAACGAGGATCAAGCTCGCCACGGCATTGCCGCGACGCATTCCTGAGGGCGCTTATGGATCTCCTCCTCCCCCGCACTGACGAAGACTGGATGCGCCTCGCTTTGCGCCAGGCGGAAAAAGCCGCTGACGCCGGAGAGGTGCCGATTGGAGCCGTCATCGTTTTTGAGGGCTCGGTGATCGCCCGTTCCTGCAACCAGGTGGAAACCCTCAAGGATGCCACCGCTCATGCCGAAGTCCTGGCCTTGACCCAAGCGGCGGCGAAGCTGGGGCGCTGGCGTCTCAACGGCTGCACCCTCTATGTCACCAAGGAGCCTTGCCCGATGTGCGCCGGTGCGCTCGCCAATGCCCGCGTCGAGCGCGTGGTTTTCGGTGTTCCCGACGCCAAAGCTGGTGGCTGCGGCGGATTTTTTGCCATTCATCAATGCGCCGGCCTGCTGCATAGCTATCCGGTTTTAGGCGGCGTTCTCGAAGAAGAGAGCCTTGCCATCATCCAAGAGTTTTTCCGCCGGCGCCGCGCCGAGCAGAAGGAATTGAAAAAGCAACGAGGCGCCGCGGCGCCGCAAGGAGACGAAAATGACTGACCTGAAATCCCCCGATTTTATCGCCAAGATCTTCGGTCTGAGCTTGATCGTGTTGTTGCTCGGAACTTGCCTCCATCTCATGCGCCCCTTCTTGCCTGCCTTCATCTGGGCCGCCTTGATCGTCACGGCCACCTGGCCCTTGAAGGTGAAGCTTGACTCCCGCTTCCCGTCGAAACCCTGGTTCGGCACCGCCGTGCTGGTCAGCGGCATGGCCTTGATCTTGATTATACCCTGCCTGTTGACCATTGGAGCCATCGCGGTTAACTACGAGGCCATCCTCGACTGGTTTTGCAATGTTAAGACCATGGAGATCCCCCTGCCGCCGGACTGGGTGGAAAAGATTCCTGGCGCCGGCGATAAGCTGAAAGCGTATTGGCTCCAAGCTCATGCCGACCGTGGCCAAGAATTGATTCAGAAAGTCACTCCCTATGTCTCCAGCCTGGTGAAATGGCTAGGTAGCAGCTTGGGCGGCATCGGCCTGATCGTCATTCATCTTTTGTTGACCTTGGTGATCAGCTCAATCCTTTATTCGCACGGCACGGTTTGCGCCAAGGGCAGCGTCGCCTTTTTCCGTCGTCTCGCCGGTGATCGTGGCGATCATTGCCTGCAACTCGCCGCCAAGGCGGTGCGCGGCGTCGCCCTCGGCGTTGTTCTCACCGCCCTCTGCCAGACCTTGATGGCCGCCATCGGCTTGGCCATCATCCAGGTCGATCTGACCACCGGCCTGATCCTTTCCGGCCTCATTTTTATGCTTTGTATCGCCCAGATCGGGCCTGGGGTCGTCGTCATTCCGCTGTGCATCTGGATGTTCGTCAAAGGCGAACACCACGTCGTTTTCTCGGCGGTGATGAGCATCTGGTTTGGCGTCGTCATGTTGATCGACAACTTTCTGCGTCCCTGGTTGATCAACCGCGAGGCCAACATGCCTTTGATCATGGTTTTCCCCGGTGTCATCGGCGGACTCTTTGCCTTCGGCCTCATTGGTCTCTTCATCGGCCCGGTTATCCTCGCCGTCACCTGGACCCTCCTGCGCGACTGGACCCTTGGCACCGCCAGCCAAGCGCCGGAAACGCACTGAATCCCGATATTAAAATCAAACCGCCGCCCCTTTTCAGGAGCGGCGGTTTTGCGTCCGGCGCGAATCTTACTTGCCGATGCGGAAGTAGATGACGTCGCCATCTTGGACGATGTAGTCCTTGCCTTCGACGCGCATCAGGCCGGCTTCTTGGGCGGCTTTCTGAGTGCCGAGGCGGTCGACATCTTCGAACTTGGTGACTTCGGCGCGGATGAAGGCTTTTTCGAAGTCGGTGTGGATGACGCCGGCAGCTTGGGGGGCGCTCCAGCCGCGTTTGATGGTCCAGGCGCGGACTTCGATTTCACCAGCGGTGAGATAGGTGATCAGACCGAGGGTCTCGAAGGATTTCTTGATCAGGCGGTCGAGGCCGGATTCACTCAAACCGAGGTCGGCGAGGAAGGACTTGGCTTCTTCATCGCCGAGCTGGGCGATTTCGTCCTCAATCTTGGCGCAGATGCAAACCACGGCGGCGCCCTCTTTGGCGGCATGGGCGTGAACGATCTTGGTGAAGTCGTTGTCCATCTCCGGCAGATCCTGCTCGCTGACGTTACAGGCGTAGATCATCGGTTTGCTGGTGATGAACATGTAGGGTTTGAGCAGGGCGAGATCGTCAGCATGGAGCTCGACCGAACGGATGGGCTGACCTTCGCTGAGGACGGGGCGGATCTTGTCGAAGACTTCGAGGATCTTGATGGCGTCTTTGTCGCCAGCGCGGACGCGCTTGCCGAGGCGGTCGCTGTTGCGCTCGACCTTGTCGAGGTCGGCAAAGGCGAGCTCGAGGTTGATGGTTTCCATGTCGGAGAGCGGATCGACCTTGCCGTCGACGTGAACGACGTCGTCGTTTTTGAAGCAGCGGACGACGTGGATGATGGCGTCGGTGTCTTGGATGTTCTCCAGGAACTGGTTGCCGCGGCCTTCACCTTTCGAGGCGCCGCGGACGAGGCCGGCGATGTCGACGAATTCCATGGTGGCGAACTGGGTGGCCTTGGGCTTAACGATTTGAACCAGGCGTTCGACGCGGTGGTCGGGGACCAGGACGGTGCCTTTGTTCGGCTCGATGGTGCAGAAGGGGTAGTTGGCGGCTTCGGCACCGGCCTGGGTGATGGCGTTGAAGAGAGTGGATTTGCCGACGTTGGGAAGGCCGACGATACCTGCAGCGAGACGAGCCATGATAAAACTCCTGATGTTTTTGTGACGCCGCCCAAGATGCCGGGCCTTGGCAATATCGCAATAGCACTGGCAGCATCTTGCCGGAAGCTCATTGAGATGCGGAAGTTTCATTTAAATGGGCCGGATTCCTTGCGGGCGAGCCCGCCGCGGGTCTATACTAGCCAATAGCATTTCAGATTTTCACGCGTCGATGGGAGGGTACTGATGGAAGAGTTGAGACAACGCTTGGTCGCCGAAACGACTTTGACGCCTGAGCAGGTGGCAATCGCGATCAAGGTCATTTCTCCGTACCAGCAAGAGGAACTTTTGCAGCTTCCCAGCAGCGAGCTGGAAGCGAAAACCCGGGCCCTCGCCGCGATTCCTTCTGCTCGCCCGCTGTCCTTGCGCCGTCAGGGAGCTCCCTTGGGGGCTCCGGCGGCAGCGCCGCCTCAGGCAGCGCCGGCGACTCCGCCTCCAGCGCCCAGTATTGGTTTGAAGCGGCCGAACAGCTCCGCGACTGCCTCGGGTCTGGTGGCGCCGCAAGGGCCGACTTTGGTGCCTCCCGCGTCAAAATTGGTGACGCCGCAATTGCTGGCTCCTGCCGCAGCCTTGGTGGCGCCGCAAGGGTCGCAATTGCTCGCCCCTGCCGCCCCCTTGGTGGCACCGCAAGAAGCCGCTCCTGTGGCCGCGGACGTGCCGCCGGAGCCGCCGCCAGCGCCAGAAGAAGCTAAGAAGAGTTATTCCTATAAGGCAGCTTTTACGCCGCAAGCAAACGGTGCTGCGACCGAAATCGCCGCTCGTTCGCCCTTGGCCATCGTCGGTTTTGCCGCGGCGATGATGCTCACGGTCACCTTGGTAGCTTGGGGGCTGAGTCACATGCCCAAGACGCAGCCGAGTCTTGATGATCTTCTTGAGGACGCCGCTAGCGGCGCCGCCGGCGACCCCGACATCGAAGTGGCGCTGCGTCCCGAAGGAGGCAGCCTGAAGCCGATCGCCGCCGTCGTTCCTGCCGACGGATCGAAAATGGGGACCTTCAGGAATTAGCATGGGTAGAATTTGTCAAATCGAGTGATTTTTCCTCAGTAGTACCATAGCTCTTTGGGCACGCCCTCCGGCTCTTTGTCCAGGCCCCCGAGAAAAAAGAAAATCCTTGTCGTCAAGGTCTCAACCGAGCCTAAGCCGTTGGCGTCTGCAATGACCGTCTTAATCTTGCCGTTGAGGCCCTCTGTCGCCGCGTTGGTGGTCTGCCTTCTGAAGTAGTTGCTGATCTTGTCGAGATGCTTGGAAATGGTGTTACTGAGGGTCTTGAGTTGCTTGATCTGTGAGCGTTTGGTGACATCGCACCAGGCCTCCAGCATCGCCTTCCCTTCTTCCGGGGTGATCCCTTTGGTGGCCATGATCTCGGTCAAGGTCTCCTTGGCTTCGTGGGCTTTGGCGGTCTTTTTGGCCACGGCCAAAATGGTGAGGAGACGGGTCTGGCCTTTGCTGTCAAGTTTGTTGTATGACTTGAGCAGCGGCAGGCGCATCTTCTTCAAGCTCGGCTGCCCCTCCTCGGTCTTGAGATCGGAGAGCTCTTGACGGCGCACGGCATCCAAGGCTTTGTGGGCCAGTTGGCTGACATGAAACTTGTCGATGCTGTGCACTGCTTGCGGCAGCCGTTCGTCCACCACCGAGGTGAAGTCGGTGGCGAAGTCGGTGCTGGCATCCACGACATTGGCGAGATTCTCTTCTGTCATGCAGTCGAGGGCTTTGTTGGCAGATTCCGAGCTTTTTCCAGGCTCCACCGCGAGCACCACCTTGTTTTGTAAATCGGTCAAAACCGTGATGAAACTGCCGCCGGCCATGCCAGAGCACCACTGCGTCTCGTCGAGCCCCAGCCTCGTCGCCTTGATTTCACCGCGCCGATCCTTGCCGCGTCCCACTGCCCGTTCAACCATCCGTTCAACGGCATCATAATCGCAGCGAAGCAGTTCTGCGGCGCCCTTGAAGTTACCGCAGTGGACGATCACCATCAGGGCGAAGGACTCGAAATACCGGGTGACGCGGCTGTCGGCTTCAGCCCATGGCAGCTCAATCGTCAGGACGCCGCATTTCGGGCAATCAGTGCGCGGCGGGGCGGCGTTGATGTAGGTCATCAAATGCATCGAGTCGAGGTGGCGCCAGCTGCGTGATTTACCGTGATCGGCGATAGCGCAATTCTGGTCGCACTTCGGACATTTGAACTTCTGCTTCCTCGGGTGATTGAGCTTGATATCGACATAGCCGGGCTGGGTCTCACCATTCTTCTTGATCTCGACAGCAGTGACTTGCCAAGGCTCGCCCAATCCCAGCAGACGGCGGAAGAATTCACAGGGTTCAATCACGGCGGGAAGACTCATCGGAGGATCCTATTTCAGGGGGGTTTATAGCTTGCCTGGAATTCACCCTCAAAATGACGATTTGACAAATCCCCGCCACTTTAATTCCTGAAGGTCCAAAAATGGTCCGCTGTGCCTTTGAATATCAACGGCGCTTGGCGCCGGAAGAACTTCAGGCGGTGAAGCAAAAAGGTTTTCGGATCGAAATGTGGCTAGCCTTGGATGGCTTGCCGAGTGCGCAAGAATGTGTTCTAGCTTCGTTGGACGAGTTGCGTCTCGGACTGGATGGCGAAGGCAAGCTCTACGCTCTGTTGCCAGAATCTGATCTCCGCTGCAATAAGCCTTTGAATCAGGATGGCACGATTTATCATGTCATGGTCGAGAGCGATGGCCACAAGGTGCGCCTGTGGGTCAACGGCAAAATCCGCGATGAAGGGAAAGCTGAGCACATGGTTCAGGAAGGCCTGTTCACGGCGGGCGGGGCGACGGCCAATCCCGGAGTTTTGCTTGATCAAATGCTGCTCTCGATCGGGCCTGCCGTCAGCAATGCGCTGCCTCAGCATCCGCTGAAACCCGAGCAGGATATGCTTTGTTACCTGCCGTTTGAAGCGGACGGTCCAGGGGTGATTTTGCGCCAATCTTCAGCTCCTTTGCCGCTGCATCCTAGTCTGATGGTCGAGGCACGGGATCGGCTCAAAGCGCTCCATGCAGTTCTCGGCAAAGGAGCCGCCGAAGCCTTTGTTTCCTTCAGTCTGCCGGCTCTCGATCCAGCCTGCGTCACGATCAAGCCGATTAGGCCGGCGGCCAGCTTGGTCGATGTCACGCCCCGCCCGGAAGATTCGCCCTTCGTGAAATCCTGGCGTACTTATGCATCGCTGATCCAGACCCAATTTCCGGCGGCGGATTTTGGCTTCAATGTGAGCGCCAGCCTGGCGCAAATCAAGCGTTTTGAAGAGGCGCTCGGCCATCCTTTGACTTCCGAATTCCGCGAGCTCTTCCTGATCGGCAATGGTCAGCGCGACAAGGCGTATTCGCTTTTCCTCCCGAAGGAATCCCGTCTCTTGTCGCTCGATGAATCTTACAAAATCAGCATGGAACTGCGTCCCTTCGCCGGCAAGGATAAAGACGCCGCCGATCTCAGTCTGCTGGGAGCCGATTTTAATGCCGGCAAGGTTCGCGATGCCAATTATTGGAGTGCCGGTTGGATCCCGGTGGCGACTGCAAATGGTGCCTATCTCTGCATCGATTACGATCCGACGGCCAAAGGTCTTCCTGGTCAGCTCATCACCGTGACTCCTGGAGGAGCCGCTAATCTCCTTCACAACGCCTCTGCGGTCAAATTCCTCGCGTCTTCGGTCCATGAACTCCACGAGCATTTCGTCGCCGCGGTGAAAAGCGGCACTGTGAAGATTGGTCCGTCAGACTCCGCTTCTTCGGACGAGGAAGAATAAATGATAGTTCCAGGCTACTGACACAATTTCATTTTTAAGGGAGAGACACCATGGGTTCAGTTTATTACGACGATTTGAGCACGACAGCAGTGAAGGCTGAGCCGGACGCTCGCGCCGCCTTCATCCGCCGCACCTACCTGCATCTCACCGGCGCCATTGCGCTCTTCGCCCTGGGCGAGGTGATCGCCTTCAAAATCGGCTTTGCCGATGTCTGGTTTTCCTGGGTCTGGGGACTCGGGAGTATCGGCTGGCTGCTCTTCGTGGTGATGATCATCGGCGGTGGCTGGGTGGCGGAGAAAATGGCCAAATCCGGTAATCGCAAGATCGAATACGCCGGGCTGGGGATCTACATCTGCGGCGAGATTCTCATCTTCATCCCGATCCTGCTGATCGCTACCCGTTTCTGTCCTTCGTCTGTGCTGTATCAGGCGATTGTCATCACCCTTTCCTTGGTCGCGGGTTTGAGTCTGGTGGTCTTCACCACCCGTCAGGACTTCTCCTTCCTCGGCAGCGTCTTGGCAGTTGGTGGCATGGTTGCCGCCGGCATCATCATCTGCGGTCTCTTTTTCGGCTTCAATCTCGGCTTGGGGTTCGCCTCAGTGATGCTCATCTTCGCCTCCGGCTGCATTCTCTACACCACCTCAAAAGTCCTCCATTTTTATCCGGTCGACGGCCATGTCGGTGCCTCCCTTGAGCTCTTTGCCGCGGTCATGCTCCTGTTCTGGTATGTCCTGCGCATCCTGATGATCCTGAGTCGATTTGGCTCGAGCAGCAGCGACGATTGAGCTTGGCTCCTCTTCCATTGTGGGCGAAGCAAGCGCCGCATCATCTTGGAGAATTGGAGGGCTCCGGAAGTGCTTCAGACAAATCCACACTGCAAGTGGCTGGAAAATAACTTTTACTCAACTAAGCTGCCGCTGCACATTATCCATAAGCCCACAGGAAATTTCGTCATGCCCACTCTCGCCCTCCTTCTCAAGCCTCTTTCGATTGTCCAAGGCACCCACTTCAAGCTTAGCTCTGCCCTCTTCACAGTCGGATCGGCTGACTACTCTATGAATATCTCGGTGCTCGGCGGCTCACTCTACCAAAACGGCATCGAACTCGGTGCCTCCGGCAGCTTCACACTCGCTGAGCTCAAGCTCGGCAAGATCACATTCCTCGCCGATGGCTCATCCGTGCCAAGCTTTTACTTCCAAGCGAGCGCAATAGGGTTTGCGAGCTCCGCAGAAGTTCAACCTATTCTCTCGTATAAAGCGGTCAACCAAGCTCCAGTGCTCAGCCTGCCAGGCCTTGGCAGCGATGAAGAATCTCTTCTCAATGGTGGCACCATAGTCATCACCCGCGAAATGATCGATGCTGCCGATGTCGAGACTCCCGGCGCAGGCAATCTGCAGTTCAAGATCACCAAGGTCAAAGGCGGCTCTTTCCTTCTCAACGGTTTCGCAGCCAAATCATTCTCCGTCGCCGACATCGAAGCCGGTTCTGTCAGCTTCAAGCACGACGGTAAATTCCTCGCCCCCAGCCTCTCCCTCAGCGTCAGCGACAGCGATGGCAAAGCTTCCGCCATCAAATCGAGCAATTTCGCCACCGTCTTCTTTGATGGCTCTCAGACCGCTGGGGCGCAAGTTCTCGATCCTCATGAAATCGCCGTCAAAGGACCAATTGCAATCACCGAGGGCGAGACACTCAAACTCACGGCCAAGAATCTGCCCATCGCTGTCTCGACCGATGTCGTTCCCCTGCTCCAGCAGCCCAGACTCGAGTTGCGCATCGACACCGCCGATCATTGCACAGTCATGATTAGCGGCAGCGCTGTCGACTTCTTCACTCTCGCCCAACTCAAAGCCGGCCTCGTCTCAATCAAGCATGATGGCTCACAACATGCACCAAGCTTAAATCTGAGCCTCTACAACGGTGATGTGGAGTTAGATTCTCTGCAATTGCCATTTGTGTTTAAGACAACAAACGACTTGCCGACGCTGACTCTCCCTTATCTTGTCTTGAATCCAGGTCAAAGCCAACTTCTCAACCGAGATCATTTTCAGGCCAATGATGAAGAGACTCCAGAAACACTTGAAGCCGCCTTCCGATTCACCGTCAAATCCGCAAAAGGGATTGAATTTCACCGGGAAGATTTCGCTCCCCAGATCAAATCGTTTTCGCTAGCCGATGTTGTGAATGGCCATATCAGAGTTACTAGACTTTCAGACTTCAAAGGTGTGCCGAACTACTCTCTAACTGTTACTGATCCTACTGGCAAGACTAGCATCACCGCTTACGGTCAGATCCTTCCTAATCATGCACCCACAGGCGACCTTAATATCGTCGGCGACTTCATAGAAGGTCAAACGCTAAGCATATCCAACGCCATCTCGGATAGCGACGGATTAGGCATTTTTACTTTCACTTGGCTAGATAGCGAACAAAATGCTATTGAAATGGGAGATTCTCTTAAGCTTACTCAAAATCATGTAGGCAAGCAAATCAAAGTACGTATTACCTACGTCGATGAAAAAGGCACAACTGAATCTATATATTCAAACTTATCTACTGAGATAGCCAATATAAATAATGCACCCACGGGTGCTGTTAGTATTTCAGGATTACTCCTCCAGGGAGAAACTCTCTTTGCCTCACATACTCTCGCGGACCATGATGGATTAGGTAATATCACATACAGATGGATGGCCGACGAAAAGGAATTTGGAACTGGTAGCTCCATATTATTAACGCAAGACCAAGTTGGTAAGAAAATTTACCTTATAGCGTCATATACCGATGGATGCTTGAATAAAGAATCAGTTTTTTCCGCTGAAACATTATTGGTTTCCAATACTAATGACTCGCCTTCAGGAAATGTAAATATTTTGGGATCTAAAATTCAGGGTGAATTACTCCGTGTAAGTAGTGATATTGCTGATTTAGATGGTTTGGGAGTCATTCGATATACTTGGCTCAATGGGGAGGGATCGATTCTTGGTTTTGATCAAAGCTTATTACTTTCAGAAAATCATGTAGGGAAGAAAATATCTGTTACGGCGAGCTATGTTGATGGATTCGGAAATCAAGAAAATATTATCTCCGATTACACTTATTATATTCTTAATGTTAATGACATGCCTACAGGCAGTGTTGTCATATCTGGCATTGCGATCCAGGGGGAAATTCTTACTGCTAAAAATAATCTTAATGATGCAGATGGGCTAGGTTTAGTGACCTACAGATGGAAAGATGCAAAGACTGGTATAGTTATTGGCGCTGGAGAAAATTTTTTGATCGCTGTAGAGCATGCAGGAAAACAAATTAGCGTAGAGGCTTCATATCTTGACGGCCATGATACCATTGAAAGAATTTCATCCACTCCTTTAACAGCCTCATTAAATGGAACAACATTCGGACAATTCAAAGTAAATACAAATAAAGGTAATGATAAAGGGTTTCCATCGATCTCGAAAAGCGAAAACGGGAATTTCGTAATTACATGGCAATCATTCGAACAAGATGGATCCCAAAATGGTATCTATGCCCAAGAATTCCTGCCTTCAGGCATTAAGTCTGGAAGTGAAATCAGAATTAATCAATTGACAAATGGATCCCAGTCGTATCCTGATATCATTCTTCTTGACAATGGAAATCATGTAGTAACCTGGCAATCTTCGAATAAATATGCTTATGATGGCGATTCAATTTACGCGACAATTTTATCCCCAAACCTAGAGCTCTTATCTGAATTCATGGTTAACACTTATGTTGATGAATACATGACCGCACCCAATATTTCCACATTGGCTGACGGTGGTTTTATTATAACTTGGTCTTCATATGATCAAGATGATCAGTCAGGCTTTGGAGTCTATGCTCAGCGTTATGAAAATAATGGATCACCTTTAGGGCATGAATTTAGGGTGAATACTCATGTATATGACAGTCAAGCTGGTGGACAGGTTTCTAGCCTAAATAACGGTGGATTTGTAGTTGTTTGGCAGTCAAGATTTCAAGATGGTATCTCTCGTTCAATATATGCCCAAATTTTTGACTCTGAAAGTAATCATGTCGGCGGAGAATTTAAAGTCAACACTACGACTAATTCCTTTCAGTTTTCTCCAGAAATTTGCGTATTACAAGATGGCAGCTTCTTAGTTACTTGGCAGTCAACAGATGATTTTCATGACTCTTCAAACCAAATTTACTATAAGAAATACAACCCAAATGGAGTTCAAATTGGTGAGGAGCATAAAATAATTAACAGCAGCTTAAACGATACCTCGCCAAGTATAGCCGCTCTATCAGATGGTAAATACGTATTGGTATGGACTTCATACAGAAATGAATCTAGGGATATCACTGGTCAGATTTTTGATTCAAATGACATCGCCATTGGAGAAAAATTTACCATTAATACAATCATTTCTGGTGATCAAATAGTTCCGGTTGTTTCAGCTCTTGATGATGGAGCTTTTGTTGTATCGTGGATGGCTCAAGAACCGAGTAGCGGAACTGCATGGATTTCTCAAGGACCGAATTCTCCAGAATATGGAATTTACGCACAGATTTATGATTCATATGGCACAAAATTAAATAACAATATAACATGGAATTGCATTACAGGTCAAGACTATATTTTATGCGGATCAGAGAATGATTATATAACATCTATTAATATTGACGACATTGTTTTTTCAGGGGCTGGAAATGACACATTTAAAATAGACAATTTAAGTTTTAGTCAAATAGATGCAGGAGAAGGATTCGACACATTAATTATTCCATTCGATGTAGATCTTATTGTCTTTGAAAACAAACAGCTAATTAACATTGAAAGCATAAACATTAATTCCAAGAAATTAGTTCTAGATTCCAATTCATTAGTCAATATCACTAATTCAGATAAAATTCTGATGATTGAAGGAGATGGGGTGTTAGAACTTAGAGATTTATGGATTCAAGAATCAGCTTCAGCTTTAAATGGCTATTACACCCTCAGACATGCTGATGCAACACTATTAGTCGCCGTCCCCATCAATATTACATATTCGTCTGTAATACCATGACCATGAGTGCACGTTAACAAGGGCGCAGGGATGCCTAAGGCGGCACTGAAATTTAAAGACATATGGAACATTGTTGAAATCGAGGAAAATCATGAAATTCTCCGAATTGATAAAATTGCCCTGCTGTTCGAATCGTATCATTGATTTTGATTCACTAAAATCTTGTATCCCGGAGACTCCTGACTTAGTGATTCGGCAATTTTATTCAGATCATGGATGGAACTCTGAGTTTCAACAAGCTTACGGATCATTAGAAATCGATAAAATCGTTTGGGATATTAAATCCGTAAAAGCTTCTGAAATTTTAAATTGCGATATTAGATCTGAATGTAGTAATTACCATGCTGTGATCGATTTAAGGTGGGGAGAATTTGAATCCCTCGGATTTCATGATCAGACTGAAATTGACTTGCATTGGCGAGTAAATAAAACATGGACTAAACCACCTGTATTCCTTTCTGGATTTTGCAAGCTGTCCACAACTCTTCATTTAGCCGAGGGACAAACACGATATAGAACACTTTACAACAGTGTTAAATATGGAAAATCAAGTATTGAGTCATACCATCAAATTTTTATTGGCACAATACCTAGGAGTTCGGCGATGACCAAATGTATTGACCCAGCACTGAAAGGCGATGCCCATGGCTAAAAACAAATCCCTGGAGAATCTGCGCATTCGCAACAGCACGGCGGAGTTTTTGACTTTTGCCTACCAGACTGGCGGCGACGGCATTCTTCTTCCGCAAACGGAAGTCCGCGTGCGAATTGACGCCTACTTGTTACAGCTAGGAGTTTTGGCATGAACGAAGAGCCATTGAAGCCACCGCATCCAGAAGTGCTGTTTGGCCGCATCGTTTCGATTCTGGAAGAGGCGCGGGGCCATGTTGCCCGAGCGGTCAACACCCAGATGGTGTTGGCCTACTGGCTGATCGGGCGGGAGATCGTGGAGGAGTTGCAGGGAGGAGAGGAGCGGGCGGCCTACGGCAAGCGGGTCTTGGAAGTTCTATCTGACCGTCTAACAGAACGGTATGGGCAGGGATTTTCGGAACAAGGCCTACAGAACTTCAGGCGTTTCTATCTGGCGTATGCAGAGCGAGTTGTAATTTCCTCCCCAACGGGTAGGGAATCTGGCTCGCCACAAATTGGCTCCCCAATGGGGATCGAATTGGCTTCGCCCGAAATTAAACACCCATTGGCTGCCGCACCTGTCTCGGGCTTCTCACCCCAGCTCACTTGGTCGCACTATCGCGCTCTGATGCGGGTGCAGGATCTCAAGGCCCGGGATTTCTACGAGCGTGAGGCCATCGCGGGCGGCTGGGACAAGCGTACGCTGGAGCGGCAGATCCACACGCAATACTTCGAGCGCTGCCTGCACAGCCAGCAGCCCGAACAGCTTCTCGCCGATGGTCGAAACTTGCAGAAGACGGCCCCGGTGCCGACCGAGGTCCTCAAAAGCCCCTACGTTCTGGAATTCCTCGGGTATCCGAACTTCGCCGAATTGCGTGAGTCCGAGCTGGAGCAAGCGATCATCACCCAGCTCCAGCGTTTCCTGCTGGAACTGGGGAGCGGCTTCGCGTTCGTCGCCCGCCAGAAACACATCCGCATCGAGGAGCAAGACCGCTTCATCGATCTCGTGTTCTATCATTGCCGTCTAAAATTCTACCTGCTGATTGATCTGAAAGTCGGCAAATTAACTCATGGTGATGTCGGCCAGATGGACGGCTATGTCCGGATGTATGATGGCCTTTTCACCGCACCAGACGACAACCCTTCTATAGGCCTGATCCTCTGCACCGAGAAAAGCGAGACCGTGGCGCGCTACTCCGTACTCAATGACCGCAAGCAGATCTTCGCCTCGAAATACATGCTCGGCCTGCCGACAGAAGAGCAGTTGCGTTTGGAAATCGAGCGGGAACGCCGCTTGATCGAAGCGGCATGGGAGGCGAAAAATGAAGAATAAGTATCTGACAGAAAAACGAGACCCTGTCGCCGCTGCTGTTATCTCCCAAACACGGAGATGCGACCATGGCTAAAAACAAATCCCTAGAGAATCTGCGCATTCGCAACAGCACGGCGGAGTTTTTGACTTTTGCCTACCAGACTGGCGGCGACGGCGTCGAGGTGCGGGTGCAAGACAGCACCATTTGGCTGTCGCAAAAAAACATCGGCCAGCTTTTTGAGACGACGCCAGAAAATGTGCTGACGCATTTGAAGAAGATCTATGCCGAGGAGGAGCTACCGGAGTCAACTGCTAAGGAATTCTTAGTAGTTCAAACCGAAGGGCAGCGGCAGGTTCAACGCAGCATCCTTCATTACAACCTCGATGCGATCATCGCCATCGGCTATCGGGTGAACTCCAAGCGCGCCACGGCCTTTCGGCAATGGGCGACAGGTGTGCTGCGGGATTATACCTTGCGGGGCTACGTGCTGGATCGCAAACGGATGGAGAACGGCGCCTTCCTGAACGAAGATTACTTCGAGCGGCTGCTCGATGAGATCCGCGAGATCCGTCTCTCCGAGCGCCGCTTCTATCAGAAAATCACTGATATCTATGCCACCGCCGTCGATTACGACCGGGAATCGCCGATCACGAAAGAGTTCTTTGCCAAGGTGCAAAACAAGATGCATTACGCGGTTCATGGCCGGACCGCCGCCGAGTTGATCGTTGAACGGGCCAACCATGCTAAAGAGCACATGGGGCTGACGACTTGGGCGAAAGCCCCGACGGGCAAAGTCTTGAAGAGCGATGTCAGCGTGGCGAAAAACTATCTGACACAAACCGAGCTTGACGATTTGGGGCGCATCGTGAGTGCCTATCTTGATCTGGCGGAAAGTCGCGCCAAACGGGGCACCCCGATGACAATGGAGGCCTGGGCCAAGCGCTTGGATATCTTCCTGGAGGCGGATGAGCGGCAAGTGCTCCAGGATGCCGGACGGATCAGCGCCGAGATTGCCAAGGAACATGCAGAGAGTGAGTTTGAGAAGTATCGAGTTATCCAGGACAGGCTCTTCCAAAGCGATTTTGATACTTTCTCTAGGCTTGAGAAACAGGACAAAAACGATGCTTAAGCCTAGATTCGCCAGCTGACGAAGCGGCTCCTTCGACCCCCTTCAGGGTCAGAAATCATAAATCACTCAGACCCAGGGTGTCGGCGCTATTTAACTCGGGAGTCAAGAGTTCCTCGTTTTGAGCTCAAGTTTGTAGTCCCGGCTTCAGCCGGTGTGTTCTGTTCCGAGCACAATTTGAGCACAACAACCGGCTGAAGCCGGGACTACAAACCATGAATTCATGACTCGCGAGATTTAAGGATGCAAAAAAAAAGGCAGGACAAACCATGAAAAAAGACACGCTTGACCGCCTGCAGGAGCGGATGGGGCAGATGGATGCCGCCGGAGTCCAGGCCTGGCTGCTGCGCTTGGCCCGTGAAAAAGGCCAACTTGAAGCGGTGTTTGACGCCATTCGAGAAGGCATCCTGCTGCTCAATCCGAATCAGGAAATCGAATACGCCAACCGCGCTGCGGTGCAGCTGCTCGGTCTGCCGGCAGATCACTTTGGCGGGCGCATCGGCCGCTTTGTCCGCGGCGTCGATTGGGATGCACTGCTGCCGGTGGCTTCGTCGAATCCGGGATTTGTCCGCAGTGAAATCGAGATCTTCTACCCCGACCACCGCTTCCTCATGCTCAGTGCCGTACCGCAGTCCGGCGATAGCGGCCAAGCGGAACGCATCGCCGTGGTCCTGCACGATGTCAGCGACATGCATCAACGCGCCGCCAGTGACAAAGAGGTCGAAACGGTGCGCATGCTGACCTTGCTGGCCGCCGGCCTGGCTCACGAGCTGGGCAATCCGCTCAACAGCCTGAGTATCCACCTGCAGCTCCTTGGACGCCTCGCCAAGCGCCTGCCCGAAAATGACGCACCCGAAGCTCAGGAGCTGGTCGAAGTGTGCTCCGGCGAGATCAAACGGCTGGACACTCTGGTGCGCCAGTTCCTCGGCGCCATCCGATCCGAACACAAGACCGAATTCAAACCGCAGATCCTGCAGCAGCTGTTGCGGGAATCGCTGGAATTCATGCGCACCGAAATCCAGCAGCGCGACATCCAGGTCGAGGCCTCCTGGCGGGATAACTTGCCGAGTATCCTGGGCGACGCGGTGCAGCTCAAACAGGCCTTTTTCAATCTTCTCAAAAACGCCATCCAGGCCATGCCGCAAGGCGGACGCCTGGCCATCGCCTGCACCGCCGAAGAGGAATTCCTGCGCGTCGATTTCACCGACAGCGGCTCCGGCATTCCTCTCGAAAATATGGGGCGTCTCTTTGAAAGCTTCGAGACCAATCGTCCCGGCGGCACCGGCCTCGGCCTCTTCATCGTCGAACGCATCGTCCGCGACCACGGCGGCCGCCTTGGCGTCGCCACCAGGGAAGGGGAGGGGACGATGTTCTCTCTCTGGCTGCCGCTGCCTGATCGTCAGGCCCGGCGGATCGAGATGGCGACGATTGAATCGCCGCAGTGAGCCCTGCGGATGTAGCGCGGCAGTCCGCGCAGCGACTGCGGCCCTTAGTCTCCTAGTCGTGCAAATGCAACAAAAGTTGTCGCATTTATGAAGGATTTGAGCTTATTCACTTGCCCCAAAGGGGCAGTATGATCTTAGCCTGGGGTGGAGCCGAGGGACGAGGCGCAACCCCAGGTTTCAAGCCTATCGATTCGAGCCCTGAAAGGGCGGCCTGAAGCTTCGGTATCGACGGACAATCCGAACTTGAATTCGACCAGGGATTTCAGGTCGCCCCGCTGGGGCTCGAAGCTCATTTTCTCTTCACCCGGGGCTGCGCCTCGTCCCTCGGCTCCGCCCCGGGCTGAGATCAGGCCGCCCCTTCGGGGCTGAAAAAGCCCGAGCCAAAACTTTATGCGCTACCGAACTTCGTGGTGAATTTGGTTCCGGCTCTGCCGGGATAGGTTTCCGGCACGAGGGCACCCCCAAACCTTGTTTTTTTTCGAGATTCCGGGGTGTTTAGGATTTAATGAGATATGAGTGGGATTCGCGGTTCAAGCGCCGGAAGTTACGGCCGCAGTCGCTACGCGGACTGCCGCGCTCCATGGACTTTTGAATTCAGCCCTTCGCCGCCTGGCGGAGCTTCGGTGCGACCTCCGCAAAAAACAGCGGGAGGTAATCGCCGTAGCAGCATGAGGAATGCGGGCTGAGCTGGACTTGGGGATGGCTCCACAAAGGCGAGTCTTGCGGTAGAGGTTCGGTTTCGGTGACATCGAGAATCGCGAGGCTGAGTCGGCCGTGATCTAAGGCTTCGAGCAGGGCGGATTCGTCCTGAGTGGTGCCGCGGCCGAAGTTGGCGTAGATCGCTCCTGCCGGAAGCTGGGCCAGGATTTCCCAGTTGACAAAATGGTGGTTTTCCGGCAGTCCCGGCAAGATGTTGATGAGAATGTCGGTCGTGGGCAGGTGACGGGCGAGATTTGAGCTTGAATCCAAGGTGAAGCCGGGGCGGATCTCGCGGGCGTCGACTTGCGAACGGCGCAAACCGGTGACTTGTACACCCAGAGGCGTCAGCACTGAGGCAATGGCGTCGCCGATGGCGCCGCAGCCGAGGATGAGGGCTTGGCGTCCACGCAGCAGACGCCGTTGCGGGAAGGCGTTGCGGTCCCAGTTCTTTTCGATTTGCAAACTCTTTTGCGTGTCGAGATCGGTGCTCCACGCCAGGAGTGAAGCGAGCAGGGATTGAGCGATCATGGCGCCGTGGAAAGAGCCGTGGCCAGTAGCGATTCGGCCGCTCGGGTCCGGGGCGATCCAGTCGCGTCCGGCGGCCGGGGTGAAGAGCTGGCGCAAATGCGGCGCGTTCAGATACTCAGCGGGGGCAAAGGTCCAGACCAGGGCGAAGTCAGCTTCGGCCAAGGTCTCGGCTCGTTGAGCATCGTTGTCGACGACGATGAGCAACCAATCCGGTCCGAGTTCGCGAGAGAGTTCCTGCACAGCCGCGAGGCTGGGAGAAAAAGCCTTGACCTCGTTTCGCAGATCGATCATCAGACGCGGCATCTTAGAGCCTCAAAGGGATTCTGAATTGAGCTAATAGTTCACCACAGAGGCACAGAGTGCACAGAGATTTTTTTAGGGAGCTTGCTTTGGCACTTGCCGCTCGCTGATATTTCCGCTTCTCTGTGTCCTCTGTGCCTCTGTGGTGAATGAGTGTTTTTATTTCTCTTTGCTTTTGGGGCTGGCGCCGCCGCCTTTGCCGCAGATCAAGGCATCGAGGCTGAAGCGGCCGGGGCCAGTGAGAAGAAGTGCCGAAAAACCTGCAAGGTAGAGGTAGGCGAGCTCGCCGCTGTGCTGACCTAAGAACAGGTTGTCGGTGAGCGCAAAGCCATGAATTTTAGCCCAAGCGACGGCCATGGTGATGATCAGGCCGATCGACATGAGTCGGCTGCCAAGGCCGAGGACCAGGAAGACGGCGCAGACGACTTCGGCGACGCAGGTGCAGGCGAGGCTGGCGGTGTGGCCGATGCCGAGGGGGTCAGAGAAATCCGAGGACAAGCTGTTAAAATTCGATAGTTTCTGCCAGCCGTGAAGGGCGACCATGCTACCGCCGAGCCAGAGTCGGAGGATGAGCAAACCAAGGTCAGTGGGGAGATCGGCCTTGCCGGGAGCGAGGAATTTTTTCAACATGAGGGAGCCGGGGTTGAGGGTTTAAGCTGCGCCAGTCTACACTCCGGCTTGCTTGCTGAAAAGGGTCGCGCCAGTATCTTGCCGGCCATTTTTGAAATCACGGAGAGAACAGGATGACGGTGGACCGGACAAAACTGCAGGCTGAGCTGGCGGAACTGGGAGAGGAATACCCCTTCACCGGCAAGCTCTTTGACACCGGTCATGGTCTGATGCATTACCTCGACGAAGGCACAGGCCCAGTTCTTGTGATGGTGCACGGCAACCCGACCTGGTCCTTCTTCTGGCGTAAGCTGGTGAAAGCCTTCCGCGGCAACCATCGTATCATCGTCCCCGACCACCTCGGCTGCGGCCTTTCCGACAAGCCTCAAGATTGGGATTACACCCTCGATAATCACGCCCGTAATCTCGAAGCTCTGCTCAAGCATCTCGGCGTCGACAAGGCGACCTTGTTGGTGCACGACTGGGGCGGTTCGATCGGCAATCTCTGGGCGGCCCGGAATCCCTCTAAAGTCAGCGGCCTGGTGGCGATGAACACCGCCGCTTTCCGCAGTTCCTTGATGCCCTGGCCGATCGGCCTCTGCCGCATCCCTTTCTTCGGCAAACTGGCGATCCGCGGCTTCAACGCCTTTGCCTGGGCCGCAACTCGCACCACCACCGTCAAGCCGCTGCCCGCCGCCATCCGCCGCGGCTTCCTCATCCCCTACCGCTCCTGGGAAGAACGCATCGCCACGCATCAATTCGTCGTCGACATTCCGCGTCAGGAAGGCGATCGCAGCTGGGCCGCGTTGATCGAAACCGAACGCGGCCTGAATCAATACCTGAACAAACCGGTGCTGCTCCCCTGGGGTATGGCCGACTGGTGCTTCTGCCCGCGATTTTTAGCCGAATGGCAGCGTCACCTGCCACAAGCCGAGCTTCACAAATTCGAGGCCGGGCACTACCTTATGGAAGATCAAGGAGAGCAGGTGGAAGCCTGCATCCGCCAATTCCTCACGAAACATCGACTCTGAAATCCCCAACACCCAAGGACATCACCACATGAGCAAACCCCGCCTCTTCATCGCCGGCAACTGGAAAATGAACAAGACCGCTGCCGAAGCTGTCGCCGCCATCGCCGAGCTCCGCAAAGACCTGCCCAACAAGCCCGGTCTCGAAATCGCCGTCTGCCCTTCCTTCCTCGCCCTCGGCGCATCTCTCGAAGCGGTCAAAGGCTCGGTCATTCAAGTCGGTTCGCAGAACGTTCACTTTGCTGAATCCGGCGCCTTCACCGGCGAAGTCTCCTGTGGCCAACTCAAAGATGCCGGCATCACCCTCGCCGTCATCGGCCACTCCGAGCGCCGCCAGTTCTTCGGCGAGACCGATGACACCGTCAACAAGCGCACCCACGCCGCCCTCAAGGCCGGCCTCCGCCCCATCACCTGCATCGGCGAAACCCTTGCCGAACGCCAAGGCGGCCAGACCGAAGCCGTGCTTGAGCGCCAGCTCAGCCTCGGCCTCGCCGGACTCACTCCCGAGCAGATGGAAAAAACCGTCCTCGCCTACGAACCGGTTTGGGCCATCGGCACCGGCGTCACCGCCAGCCCCCAGCAAGCTCAAGAAGCCCACGCCTTCATCCGCGCCAAGCTGACTCAGCTCTTCGGCGCCGCCACCGCTGGCAAAGTCCTCATCCAATACGGCGGCAGCGTCAAGCCCGACAACGTCGCCGAGCTGATGAGCCAGAAAGACATCGACGGCGCTCTCGTCGGTGGTGCCTCGCTCAAGGCATCCGAATTCGCCACCTTGTTGCGCAACGCCGCCTGCGTCCTCTCCTGAGCCTCTTGTAAAGCCCGGGAAGGCGCTTAGTTTTGGCGCCTTCCCTTTACTGAATTCTTTTGGAGTTTTTCCGTGATCACTTTACTCGCCAGCCTCATCGGCTTCATCAGTGTCCTCATCGTCCTCTCCGTCTTGATGCAGCCCACCAAGGCAGATAGCGGCCTCGGCGGCCTCGCCTCCGGTGCCACCGAATCAGTCCTCGGAGCCAACCGAAATCAGTTCCTTGCCAACATCACTTGGATCCTTTTCGGCCTGCTCGTCATCCTCTGCCTCGGCATGGGTAAACTCAGCACCCAAGCGGCCCATGAGCAAAAAAATGCTCATAAAACCAAGTCGGCTGTCGAGCTGCTTCAAGACGCCAAGGCCCTGAGCCCGGTCGCTCCCGATGCCCAATCGCTGAGCCCCCTGGTTGTCGACGCCAAGCCCGTCACTCCTTAAGTCAATCTCCTTCTTGCAAAGGCCGCTCCCCGATCAGGGAGCGGCCCTTTTAGTCTTGTCGGATTCCTGATTGCCCACCCTGATGGTTCATTACTCGAGGAAGCTCTTCACGGCCGGGCCGATCTTCGGGTCGATGGCGGGTTTGAAAGGCGACAGGAATTCGGCGGTGTAATACGCTGCGGTTTCGTTCGGGTGGTCGTTGCAATTGCGGGCGGCGGGGAGTCGTTGCAGCAGGGCTGGGAAGGCGGCGGGAAAGGCGCGACCTGAGCTCGCGTCGAGGCTGATTTTGCCGTCGGCACCGCGCACCACGGGATAGGCCAGGCCGATAAAATCGCGCCCCATCACCGGGGACTCCAGTTGTGCCAGAAGGGTCAGGGGAACCCAGTCGCGGCCATCTTCGGCAAAGCTGAAAAAGGTGTTCATCGCGTCGGGATTGGGGAGGTAGGAAGGGAGCAGTGATTCGGGTAACTTCAGACCCGGGACGGCGGTGAAGCCGACGGGCTCGGCAAAGCGTTGGCGGAAGCGTTCGGGATAGAAGCGTTCCAGGACGTGCATCTTCTCATGGGCGAGCAAGCTGTCGCGATGCAGCGAGCTGCGCTTCATCGAGGCGAGGGCCGAGGCGCTGAAGAGGATGGCGGGGCCGCGGGTGTGCGGGAAGCTGCCGCAGAAACTGTCCTTGACCTTGATGAAAAACCAGGGGCAGCGATGCATCAGCCCCCAGTCTTTCGAAGCGGGATTTTTCTCGAGGCTGGCGATGCCAGCGAGCAGCATCTGCTTCTCCGCTTCGGTGAAGTCGAGGACTTCTTTGGGAAAGAGCTCGCGGGCGGCTTTGACCGCAGCGGCGGGATCATCGGGAATGTCCGAACGATGCAGGAAGGCGCGGACGGCGGCTGGCGACAGAGCCGAGAGATAGGGCTCCCAGCTTTCGTCCAACATCAACTTGGCGCCGGCGGCGGCAGTGAAGAACTTCACCCGCTCCTGCACCAGGGGCGATTTCAGGACGACATCGCGTTGGTGCTCGTTGATGCCATTGACGCCGAGGCGCTCGACGTAAGGGCCGTCGCCTTGGACATTCGGGACATCGTCGGGAACCAGCGGGTCATCGACGGCGTGGATCAGGCCGAAGCAGTGGCCGACCTCGTGGGCGACGACGAACTCCAGCATGTCGGGATCCTTGTCTTTTTGCGGCAGGCAGACGAAGCAGACGTCGCCATTGAGCTTGCCGCGTCCGCAAGTCTGGGCGTGGCCATCGAGAGCGCTGACGAAGATCAGGTTGACGATCTCGCCTTGGCCGCGCAGGACGCCGGCCTTTTTGGCTTCTTGGCATACCTGGTCGAGATTCATTTCGCCGCGCAGGACTTTGCCGTTGCGCCAGATACGCGGCTCGAGGTAGAGGAATTCCAGATCCGGCTTGGTGTAGCAGCGCTCGACCAATTTCTTCGGAAAGCAGGTGTTGGCTTGGACCTTGCCTTCGTCATCGGCGAGGATGATGGGGTTAAGCATGACGACGCGGGAGCGTGGCGCGGCGGCGGCTTCGACGGCGGGCGGGGCGGGCTGGGTCTCCGCCTGTAGGAACGGTGGGGCGGCGAGGGCGAGGAGGACAAGGAGAGATTTCATCGGTCGGGTCTCCGGACGTGACGGATCGGGTGCTTCGAGAATATACGCATGGTGGAGCGGATTTTCGTTCCGGGGCTAGATTGGCGCGTTCATCTCAATCCCGGAGCATGCAAGACTTATGATCCCAGCCAAGCTTTCCAGTCTTCTTCGTCCCAAGGGTTCTCACACTCACAATCACGATGGCACCTGCTGCGATCATGATCATCACCATGGCGAAGCGCACAAGGGGCCTTCACTGGATGATCACTCGCACGCTCATGTTCCGTTCTGGGTCGTCTGTTTCGGCGGCCTCCTCATCATCAACTCCTACATCGCCGACCATGTCTTCGGCGTCGACTCGCTGCAAAGCGTCGCTTCTGCGCTCGCCGCAGCCTTGCTCCTGTCCCTGCCGATTTTCTGGACCACGGTGAAGGACCTCTATGCCGGCCGCCTCTTCATGAACGAACTGGTCGCCTTGGCCTTGCTCGCCGCCTTCGTTGGCGAAGATTACCGCACCGCCGCCGCCGTCGCCTTCTTCATGCTCCTCGCCATCATGATCGAGCACCGCACCGCCGCCGGCGCCCTCGCCGCCATCGAAGGGCTGATCCGCATGACCCCCCGCCGCGCTCTCAAAATCGAGGCCGACGGCAGTCAGGTCGAGGTCGAAGCTGCCTCGCTCCGTCCCGGCGATCTCATCCTCGTCCGCCCCGGTGACGCCCTGCCGGTCGACGGCGTCATCACCCAAGGTTCCTCGTCGCTCAACCAATCCTCGATCACCGGTGAATCCCTGCCGGTCGACAAGAGCGATAATGACGACGTCTTTGCCGGTACTCAGAACCTCACCGGCGCCCTCACCGTCAAGGTCACCCGCACTGGCAGCGACACCACGCTCGGCCAGGTCCGCAGCCTGATCGAACAAGCCGAAGCTTCGCGTCCTCCGGTGATGCGGATGATCGACCGTTACGCCGCTTACTACGTGCCGGTGGTTTTGCTGCTCGCCGGCATCGCTTATTATTTCAGCGACTTCAATCTCGACATCCTCGTCGCCATGCTGGTCGTCGCCTGTCCCTGCGCCTTGGTCGTGGCGACCCCCTCCGCCGTGGTCGCCGCGGTGGCTTCCTGCGCCCGTCTTGGCGTCCTGGTGCGCGATGTCGCCCAGCTCGAAGTCGCGGCCAAGATCCGCGCCATTGTTCTCGATAAAACCGGCACCTTGACCCAAGGCATTCTCGAAGTGTCGCGTCTGCAACCTGCCGAGGGCGTGCTGCCTGCCGACCTGCTGCGCGCCGCGCTCAGCGCCGAAGGTTCCTCGACCCACCCGGTGGCTCGCGCCATCGTCCGTCTCGCCGAAGAGGCCGGCCTGAAATACCAATCGCCAACGACGGTCACCGAAGAGCCCGGCCGCGGCGTACAAGCCAAGGGTCCCGAGGGCCATTGCCTCGCTGGCCGCCGCAGCTGGCTTGATTCGCTCAAGATCGACACCAGCACCTGCCCCGACGCCGACAGCGCCAGCGGCAAGAGCTTGGTTTACGTCGCCAAAGACGGCCGTTGCCTTGGCTGGATTGCCTTGGCCGACAAGGTTCGCCCGGAAGCCCGTGAAGCGGTGCGTCTCCTCCGCGAGCTCGGCATCAACGACATCGCCATGGTCACCGGCGACAACGCCTCAGTCGCGCACAGCATCGCGGCGGAAGTCGGCATCACCGAGATTCACAGCGAATGCCTGCCGGCTCAGAAGGCCGCCAAGGTCGCCGAGCTCAAAGCCGCCGGCATGGGCGTCGCCGTGGTCGGTGACGGCGTCAACGACGCCCCCGCCCTCGCGAGTGGCGACGTCGGCATCGCCATGGGCGCCGCCGGTTCGGACATCGCGGTCAACAGCGCCTCTGTGACCCTGATGAATTCCGATCTGCGTCGCGTCCCTTATTTCATCACCTTGTCCCGCCGGACCCGCGCGGTGATGACGCAGAACCTCGCCATCGGCATCCTCAGCATCGCCATCGGCATGACCTTCAGCGCCCTCGGTTACCTCACCGGTGTCGCCGCGGCGATTCTCCACACCATCAGCACGCTGGTCATCATCATGAACAGCGCCCGCCTGGTCCGTGAAGGCGAAGAGCTGGAGATCGCGGCGAAGAGCTGAGGCTTAAAGGCTTGTTCCCATCCTGTAAGGATATCAAACAGTTAGCCTTCGGAGCGCACAGTGATTGCCAAAGAATATCTTCCTCCGGACATTCTCGAAACCGAACTCCGTTCACTTATGAAGCTCGTTTCGGAAATCGAAGCAGCACCAAGCGGCAGTGCTGATGCTTGCAGTCTGATAGAGCAATTTAACACGAGCACTGGAAAGGAATATCCCGAACGAGATTTTCGTGAGTACTACGGCGCTGTGACTCTGGAAACGTTCGTAAAGGAAGCAATGATAACTCACCCAAGGAAGTTCCATGATGTGCCGGATGCACAATTCCTCGCGATCTTAGGTCGCCTCCGTGATACTGATTGTGACGAGGCGGAACAGAGTTACTGGATACAGTTCCTTGAAATGAATCTCGATTGCGATCATATTTCTGATCTCATCTACTGGAGCGATGACGATCCCTCAGACTCTGAAGTTCTGGCACGAGCCAAAGGGCAGAAACGGTCCGCCATTATACTTCCCTGAAAGATCGTCAGTATCCTGGCATCTTTTTTCCCAAAAACCACGAGCACAGCGGCAGAGGGCTGCCGCGCTCCCAGGGTTGAGCTGAAAATCACACCTCGTTCTGAAGCATCTGCTCCAGCGTCTGGCGGCGACGGATGAGTTTCATCTGGCCATCCTTGGCGATCAGCACTTCGGGGATCTGGGGGAAGGAGTTGTAGTTGACCAGGGACATGCCGGCGGCGTAGGCGCCGGCGCCGGCGAGCTGGGCGAAGTCGCCGATGGCGGGGAGCGGGAGTTTACGAGGGGCGAGGACGTCGCCGGGCTCGACGGTGAAGAGATCGCCACTTTCGCAGTTGTGGCCGACGACGACGAGCTCTTGTTCGGGGCCGAGAGGGGTCTTTCCGGCGGCGAGGAAGCCGATCGGGTGGCGCGAGCCGTAAAGGGCGGGGCGGGTGAGCGCATCCATGCCGGTGTCGAGCTTGACGAAGGTGTAGCCCTCGGAGCCGGTGGCGACGACATCGTCGACGCGGGCGAGGAGGACGCCCATGTTGGCGGCGACGAAGGTGCCGGGTTCGATCTCGAGGGCGAAGCGGCGTCCGGTGCTGTCGGCGGTTTTCTGCAGGAGTTTGCTGACGCGGCGGCCGACCTCCTCGAAGTCGACGCCTTTTTCATCGGGCATACGGGCGACCTTGAAGCCACCGCCCATGTTGATGGTCGCGACTTCGGGGATCTTGAGGGCCCAGTCGAGAGTGAGCTGGGCGGCCTGTTCCCAAGCGTCAGGATCGGTGCCCGAGCCGATGTGCGAGTGGAGGCGGGTGAGGCGGGCGCCGAGGGAGCGGGCGAGGGAGATGGCTTCGTCCATCTGTTCGAACCAGATG
>JAYTMY010000109.1:0-2768 GCA_043748535.1 Lentisphaeraceae bacterium
TGACTGGCAGATCATCGCCATGCTTTCTGAGAATGGCCGCACCGCCAACTCGACCATTGGCGACAAACTCGGGGTCACCGAAGGCACCATCCGGCAGCGTATCCGCCGCCTGATGGAAGTTGGCGTGCTGCGAATTTCCGGCCAGGTCAACCCGGAATTCCTTGAGGGTCACCAGCTTCTCCTGGTCGGCATCAACATCAGCGAATCGAGCCAGTTGATGAAGGTGTTTGAGCGCCTCGGCAAGCTGCCGGAAGTGAAGTCGGTGGCGGTCCTTTCCGGCCGCTACGACATGATCATCCAAGTGGTGATCGAATCGAACCACGGCGTCATCAAATTCCTCACCGAATCGCTCGCCAGCATCGAAGGCATTCGCGCCACCGAGACCTTCATCGTCCTGAAGACCCACAACTACTGGCTGTGATTCCCAGTCATTCGAGCTGAAAAAACCCGGAGCCGCAAGCTTCGGGTTTTTTTCGCGGTGGAGATTTCAACCTAGTTTCAGGCGGCCGCTTTCGAGCTGTTGCAGCAAGGCTTCGGTCGAGCGCAGGATCATCGCCTGGACGTCTTGAAAGACGGTCAGATCGGAACTCGACCAAGGGTCGGGAACCGCCGGCACCGGCGTGCCAGTTTTGTGCTCGGGATCGAACTCGCGCAGGAGGCGGATGCGGTTGCGGACGCTGGTGTTGGCGTTGAGGGTGTGCAGGGCGGCCCGGTTCGCTTCGTCCATGACGATGATCAGGTCCTGCTCCGCCAGTTCAACGCTTTTGATCTGGTGCGACTGGTGTTTTGACAGATCGAGACCGGCCTGCAAGGCGCAGCGGACGGTGCGGCCGTCGGCGCCTTGGCCATCGTTCCAGCCGGAGGTGGCGCGAGAGGCGATCTGGTAGTGGCGGGCCTTGCCGCCGCCGAGCTTTTTCAGATGCAGGCGGAAGGCCGCTTCCGCAAGAGGCGAGCGGCAGATGTTGCCGAGGCAGACGAAGAGGATTTTGCGGCGTTGCGGCAGGCTGCTCATGTGCGGTCTCCCAAGATCGACGAACCGACCCGGACCAGCGTTGCGCCCTCCGCAATCGCCAGCTCGAAATCGCCCGACATGCCCATCGACAGCTCGATCAAGCCAGGATAAACACCGGCATGCTGATCGCGCAAAATCCGCAGCTTAGCGAAGGCAGCGCGGGTGTCCTCGTCGCTGGCGTCGACAGCCCCCATGGTCATCAAGCCTTTCAGCTCGAGAGCGGGTTCTGCCGCGGCTGCAGCGAGAACCTGTGGAAGTTCCGCCGGAGAACAGCCGCTTTTGCTGCCTTCGCCGGTGACGTTGACCTGCACCAGGACCTTGGGGCGGCGTCCCGCGGCGGCGGCGAGGCGACCAAGGCGCTGGCACAGTTCAACCGAATCCAGCGAATGGATCCACGCAGCGTGTTCGGCGGCAGCTTTCGCCTTGTTCGACTGCAGTGGGCCGATCAGGTGCCATTCGACGTCAGGCCAGGCCGTGGCGCGTTCGACCAGATCCTGAACGCGGTTTTCGGCGAAGGCGTTTTCGCCCAGTTCGAGAAGGGCGGCGACCTTTTCCGGCGGCTGGAATTTGGTCACCGGCAGAAGGCGCACCGAGGCCGGGTCGCGGCCCGCGAGGCGGGCGGCGGCAGCGACGCGTTGACGGACGCAGTCGAGACGTTCGGAAATGGCGGAAAGTTGCGGGTCCATGAGTGAGTGTCCTTGTCTGGCGCTATATTGCGCCGTCAGAGAGGGAATCCAAGTGCTGGAAGGATGGACAGGACCAGAAGATAACCGCCGGAAGCGGGGCGAGCAGCGGCAACGCAGCTGGCTTGAGCAGTCGCGTGACGGCGCCCTGAAATCCTGGTACGGCGATGAAAGCGGCGAACTGGAGGCGGAGATCCACCAGCGTGGCCCGAGCATGCTCGGCGCGGAGCTGGGCGAGTTCGAACGCCTGATCGCCCGCGTCGCCGCCTCGCCGGTGACCCGCCTGCAACACAATTGGCCGGCAGTCGTCGGCGAGCAGATCGCCAAATACTCCTTCCCGGTCCATCTCGAGCGCGGCGAGCTCCGCATCGAGGTGAACTCCGCCGCCCAGAAATATGTCTACGAAGTGCAATTGAAAGCCCAGATTCTGGCCAAGGTCGCGGCCTTTGATCCGGGCGTTCGCTTCCTTCGCTTCGTCACTGGCGAGCCGCGGAAATAGGTCTTGGTCGTTCAAATTATTTTTTCTAAACTCCCTCTTGCGTCCGCCGCAATCTTTGGCTATCTTTTGGTAGTCACAGGAGTTTCAGCTCATGCATTTTTACAAACACAGCTAAAACACCCAGCACTGCACTGAGGCCACCCGCATATTTTTGCATGTGTGGCTGCATTTTGATTGGGAGCTTTTCCTCAGCGAGTCCGAGCGGAAATGGGTCGAAAACTACCTGCGTGGTCGCTTCCGCGCCTCGGGCTTCGACATCATCAGCGATTACACCTACAACACCCACCTGCACATCGGCATCATCGCCAGTGGCCGGATGCTCAGCCCCAAAGAGCTTGAGGCCTTGTGGGACGTCGAGCTTTTCGGGCCTCTGAAAAACCACGCACGTATCGAATGGCTGTGCCGCGCCGGCGCCGACTTGCCGAAGCTGATGACAAGCATCTTCGGGGCCTTGGTGAAGAAATTCAACAAGAAGATCCGTCCCGGACGCAAGGGCACCATGCTGGCCCGCTCCTACGAGGCTCGCAAGATCGAAGACGCATTCGTCGCTGAACACGGTGGCGACCCTGTCCGA
>JAYTMY010000110.1:0-9310 GCA_043748535.1 Lentisphaeraceae bacterium
CTTTGCGAGGAACGCGATTCCGCCCGCTCTTCCGAGTAGCGGTTGGTCCGCACTTCCCAGAAGCCTTTCAGGGTCTTGACCAGCTCTTCCGGCGAAGCGCCGCCGCGGAGCAGCGGCTTCAGATCCATGCCACGGCCGGAGAAGAGGCAGTTGTAGATCTTGCCGTCGGCACTGACCCGGGTGCGGGTGCAGGTGGCGCAGAAGGGCGTGCTCACCGACGAGATGAAGCCGACTTCGACGCCGTCCTGATAGGCGTAACGCTCGGCCACTTCGCCGAAGAAGTTGGCGTCGAGCGCCAGCATCGGCATCTCGGCGTTGATCTGGTCGTGGACGAATTTTGAGTTGATCACCTGTTCCGCTTCCCAGTGGTTGCGGTTGCCGACGTCCATGAACTCGATGAAGCGCAGGTTCAGCCCTTCCGTCCGGGCCCAGCGGGCGAGCGGCACGATCTGGTCGTCGTTGAGGCCTTTGCGGATCACCGCGTTGAGCTTCACCGGACCCAGTCCCGCGGCTTGCGCGGCGCGGATGCCGGCGAGGGTTTCTTCGAGAACGCCGCGGCCGCCGGTGATTCGTTTGAAGGCCTCGGGCTCGATCGCGTCGAGCGACACCGTCACCCGTTTCAAACCGGCGTCTTTGAGCGCCGGCGCCAGCTCGGCGAGGCGCGAGCCGTTGGTGGTCAGCGACAGGTCGTGCAGACCGGGGAGCACCGCCAGGGAGCGGACGATTTCCAGCACTTCCTTGCGCAACAGGGGCTCGCCGCCGGTGAGGCGGATGCGCTGCACTCCGAGGCTTATGTAGGCTTGGGCGAGGGTGAGCAGCTCAGTCGGCGTCAGCAGCTCGTCGTTTTTGAAGAAGTCGTACTTCCCTTCCGGCGGCATGCAGTAGACGCAGCGGAAGTTGCACAGGTCGATCAGCGACAGGCGCAGATCGCGCAAGGGGCGGCCACGCGAGTCGAGTAGGGTGGGTGAGGAATGATCGCTGCTCATCGGAAACCTTTGGAATTAAGAATTAAGAATTAAGAATTAAAAGTTAGGAGTTAGGAAGTTAGGAGTCAGAAGTCAGAAGTCAGTAGCTAGGAGAGCTAAGCTGTTCATTCTTAATTCTTAATTCTTAATTCTTAATTTTTGTTCCTAGCTCCAGGGGAAATAGGGGACGAGGCTGCCGGCTGGGAAAACGCTGCTTTCGGCGGCCAGTTCGACGAAGCCGTCGGTGAGGGCGAGGGCGCCGTGATCGCCAGAGCCGTTGCCGCGGAGAGGGAAGGCGCGTTGGCGTCCCTCGCTGTCGGCGATCAGGCGGACCGGCTGATACAGGGTGAGGGGCTTCTTAAAGATCAGCTCCTCAGCCAGCACCGCAAGGCTCTGGCTCGGCGGTAGGCCGAGCGAGTGACGCACTTGCGGCAGGACAAAGCGGGTGAAATTGACCAAGGCGCTGACCGGATTGCCTGGCAGGCCGTAGATCAGAGTCTGACCCTTGCGGGCGAAGAGCAGGGGTTTGCCGGGGCGTTGGCTGACTTGGTGGAAGACCACCTCGCAACCGAGGCGTTTCAGGGTGGCGGGAATCAGGTCGAACTTGCCGGCCGAGACGCCGCCGGAAAGGACGATCAGCTGTTTCGAAAGCAGCAGTACGCCGAGGCGTTCTTCGAGCTCCTGCTCTTTGTCGGGCAGGTGGTGTTCGCTGGCTTTGATCCCGAGGCCGCGCAAGCCGGCGGTCATGGCGAAGGAATTGGAGCGGCGGATCTGCCAGGGCAGCGGTTCCGAATCGGGATCGACCAGTTCGTCGCCGGTGGCGATCACCGCCGCTTCAGGCAGACGCGCCACTTGCAGTTTGCGGCGGCCGCAAGTCGCGGCGAGGGCGAGGCGGGGCGGATTGAGGACGCTGCCGGCGGCCAGAAGCTCAGCGCCGCGAGCATGGTCGCTGCCGCGTCGATGGATGTTCATCCCGACTGCAAACGCATAGTCGTCGGGCAGAATTGCGTCATCCCCGTCGCGGCGCAGATGTTCGACCGGAATGACGCCGTCGGCGCCCTGCGGCAGGATCGCGCCGGTCATCGCTTCGAGGCAGGCTGAAGGGCTGAGCAACAGCGGCGCCATACCCGCGGCCTGGCAGCCGGTGATGAGGAAACGACGCTGGCCGCGCGACCAGTCGCTCTGGCTGATGGCAATGCCATCCATGCCCACCCGGTCAAAAGGCGGATGTTCGCGATCGGCGCAAATCGGCTGCCGCAGCACCCGGCCACAGGCGTCGAGAAGATCAATTTCTTCGACTCCGTAATCGGGAGCGGCGGCGAGGACGAGGGCAAAGGCTTCGGCACTGGAAATCATGTGGGCACCTGGGGCTGACGAGAGGAAATAGAAAAGGCGAAAACCGGGTTGAAAGGTTGAAAGGTTGAAAGGTTGAAAGGTGGAGCGGCAAGCAAAATTGAGCTGCATCCACGACCAGGTAAGACGCGAACTTGGGTCGACAGCGCTTGTTGTTATTGTTCATGTGTTTGCCTTTCAACCTTTCAACCTTTCAACCTTTCGGATGTCAAGTTGCGGGAAGCGACGCCGACTGTCAAGCCAATGACACAGAGATAACCACGGATGGTGCCACAACATCCGCGGTCCTTCGAGGCGCATGATGCTGCGGATCTCGCTACGGCGGTCCTTCATCCCCTGCCAGCAATGCACGGTGCAGTTCTTGCAGGTGCCCTTGGCCTCGCCGAAGGGGCAGCGACGCAAGCGCAGCAGCGAGAAGGCGAGGAGCTCGCTGCAATCGGTGCAGAGCTCGCTGCCGCCGCCGTGCCGAGTCCGGCAATGGCGATGCAGCATCGCCTCCATCGTCACCGCCTCGCGGCGCAGACGCGGTGTCGTCGGGAAACTCAGGTCTTGGTTCATGAGAAGGGTCCTTTGGCTTTTGTCTGTCTCCCCCTTAGCAGGGCCGCGAGACGACGGCGAAAGGATGCGATCAACTCAATTACATCAAGGAACTTACAGAATTCACATATCCATTATCGGAGCCACCTTGAGCGCAAAAAAACCCCGCCGTTTCCGGCAGGGTTTTTTGCGGTCTTCGCGACCGGGGACTTAGCGTTTTTCCAAGATCCAGATGATTTCAGAGGTGGTCTGAGAATCTTTGGCAAGCTTGTCGAGGGAACCGGACTGGCCGATTTCGACGCAGTCGACGGGGCTCTCGGGGCAGTACAGCTGCAGGTTGGTGTTCTGCTCGTTGAACTCTTCGCCTTTTTTGCAGATGGCCTTGGCGGTGACGATGTAGTCCTTGAACTCCATCTGGATGTAGTCCGAGTAGGTGCCGATGCGCCAGTCTTTGGCAGCCTGTTCCGGGAAGGGGAAGGCCATGCGACCTTCGTCATCCTTGACGATTTCCGGCGGGGTACCTTTCAGAGTGGCGAAGCCAGCAGGATGGTTGACCCGGTCTTCCGAACGACCGAAGAGGACCTTCTGGGGACGGATGAACTGAGTGAAGGTCTGCGGGCCGACAGCGTAGTCATGTTTCAAATCGGCGGTGCCGACCAGAGCGGTGTGAACATGGAGCTGGTTCTTCACCAGAACGAAACTGCGTTCGACGAAGCAGCCGATGGCTTTTTCCGGATAGGTCTGGGTGACCACCTTGTTGGCGCCGAGGATAACCTTGCAGGCCGAGCCGTCGATTTCGTAAGGCTGGGGGAAGGCCTTGCCGGTGAGCGGCAGGACGACTTCGGCGGGGGCGATGTTGACGCGCGAGCCGCCGACATCGTTGTAGGCCTTGGCAGCGTCATCGCGGCTGAAGGTTTTGCCCTTCAGGTCGTCATTGAGCCAGAGCAGGTTGCTGCGGTCATCGGGCGAACCGAAGTAGACGACGCGGCCGATATCGGGAGCGATGATCAGTTCGGCGTATTCATTGCGCATCCGGACGCAGTTCTGCCAACCAGCGAAGGAGACGCCGGTGTCGATGCGGGCGGGCTGGCCTTCGAGGACCTGGACCTCGGCGGCGCCGATCTTGTCGGTCTTGCCGAGTTTCGCTTCGAGGTCGGAGCGAACGAGAACGCCGCGCTCGGAGGCGTTGGCATACTGGGTGCCGGGGATGAGCGCTTTCGAGTTTTCGGGCTTGAAGGTTTTCTGCTCGAGGAGGAGGGTGCCAGCGGCGTCTTTAGCCAAAAGCGAGCTGGGTTCGGGCGTGAAGTTGGCGACCAGGCGGCGCGGGCGGTCCATCTTCAGATCGAGTTTTTCTTCGCGGGCGAGGTTGCGTTCGACTTCGCCTTCCCAGAGGGGGGCGGTGACTTCATTGTCGCGCTCAACGGTGACGCCTTTAACCATTTTGCCGACCGGGATCCATTCGTGGCGGACCACGACTTCGCCCGCGGCGGTTTTCTTCGCCACTTCGAGGAGGACTTCGGTGTCCCAGTCGATGCGGTAGGTCTTGTTGGTGTTCATCTTGATGGTGCCGCCGGCATTGCGGGCGACCTTGCGGATGCCAGGCGCGATTTCAACCGGGGTTTCGACTGACCAAGTGATCGACTGATCTTTCGGATGCAGGCCGTCGCCGGTGATCTTGCCGAATTCGGTGAGGACGGCGAGGCGGAATTTCTGCTTCTCGAAGACCGCGATCGGGCTGAGCGGCTGGGCGGCTTTGATTTTCAAGGGGTTTTGCGCAGCGACGTCGGCAGGGACGCCTTCCCATTTGATGAAGCCATAGGATTCATCGGCGGGGACGGCATTGACCGAGATTTCGCTGTCGGCATCGACCCAGCCATCGCTGCCTTGGGTGGAGCCCGAGACGATGTTGGAGCTGGAAGCGGCGACGCGGACCTGACGTTTCCAGCCTGGATCGGCTTTGGCATCGGCGTCGAGCTTGATTTTGCCGGTGGCGGCGGTGGCGACCATTTGCACGCCTTCGCTCACTGCCCAAGGGGAGGTGACGCTCCACTCGACTTCCGCGCCGAGTTCGTAGGTGCCGGCACCTTTCGGGGCGCCGAATTCACTGACAAAGGCGAGGTCGGCCTTGGTGGCAGTGAACATCGCGCGGATGCTGCGGGGACGGTCCATCTTGACCGAGATCTTCTTGCCGTCGACCTTGATGCCGTCGCCATCAATGTCGCCTTCCCAACCGGTGAAGCGGGCGCCGTTGTCTTCAAGAGCTTCGAAGTCGATGACATCGCCGACTTTCGCCCATTTCGAACCGATGGAAACAGTGCCTTGGCCGCGGGCCGAAACGGCCTTGACGGTGAGAGCGAACTGCTTTTCATAATTGAGGACGATTTCGCGGTTCTGGCTCATGTCGAGCTCAACCAGAACGTCAGGGGTGAGGTGTTGCGAGATCGCGCGGTTGCCGCGCCAGTCGAGGCCGAGCTTGGCATCTCGTTCTGCCGGGGTCAGGAACTCAATGTCACGGACATCGACAACCTTGGCGGTATAAGTGGCGGGAACTTCGGCTTGATCCGGATTGGCTGCGGTCACCTTGTCGTGGCTGCGGCAAGCCGAAGCACTGAGTACGAGAAGGGCAGTGGCTGAAAGGCGCTTCATCATCATGGTCCGTCGCTCCCTGAATAAGACGTTCGGCGATCAAATGAGTGCCGGCTCCGGCGGAGTCGGCAGGTTCCGGACACTCTAGCGCCGGACTCGCAGAATGCCAAAAGACTCTGGGAAAGGCTTGGAAAAAGATTCTCGCGAGGTTAGGATCAAGCGCCGGAGCCTGTTTCACAGCTTTGGCTGCGCCCTTTCCTCGATCTTTTTACCGGACCCGTATCCATGGATTTCCCTCCCCTCAGCGAAGCGAAACGCAAAATTTTGCGCATTCTCAGTACTCGCCAAGGTCGCCGCAAAAGTGGGCTGTGCACCGCCGAAGGTCAGCGTTGCGCTGCCGAAGCGCTTGCCGCCCTGCCGGGCCATTGCGATTTCGTCCTCGTCGATGGCGACGCCGATCCGGCCAAGTTGCCTGCCTTCCCCCCCGGCCTGCCGGTCTACCGCGATGCCGCCGCCGCCTTCAAGGAACTCGCCCAGACTGAGAATCCGCAAGGCATCATCGTCGTCGTCCGCCGTCCCGAACTCGGCACACCGGAATTCAAAGGGGCCTTCACTCTGGTTCTCGACGGCTTGCAGGATCCTGGCAACATCGGCACCATCCTGCGCACCGCCTGGGCTTGCGGCCTCCGCGAAGCCATTGTCACCGAAGGCACCGTCGACCCCTACAACGCTAAAGCCGTCCGGGCCGGCATGGGAGCGCAATTCCGCCTCACCATCAGCAAGGTCGAAAACCTCCAGGAACTGGCCGCTCTCCCCGCTTGCGCCGGACGCACCGCCTGGCTGACGACGCCGCGCGACGGCGTCTCGTGTTTTGCTCCTGAGTTCGATCTCCGCGGCGGCCTCTTGGTCTTTGGCGAAGAAGGCGGCGGGGTTAGCGATTTCAGCATTGGCCGACGGGTCACCATCCCGATGCCCGGCGCCGCCGAATCCCTCAACGTCGCCCAGGCGGCCACGGTCTTCCTCTTCGAAGGCGTCCGCCGCGGCTGGCTGTGAAGGATTGAAGCTCACGCCCCCCGCTGCTTGATCAGCAAATCCAAGATCGCCGCCGCAAAGCTCTTCAAAATACGCTCGTCAGAGAGGATGCTGGTGGCCATCGACTGGTGGTTGTCAAAGCTTTCCATCACCGCCTTGCTGACGGCGTCGGGGAAGTTGCCGCGCAAGACCTGGTCGCGAGAGTTCTGATTGACTTGATCCATCAAATCGAGGTCGGAACGGACCTTGTCAGCAACGGTCTTGATGTAGTTCAAGCGGTCTTCGTCGCTGAGCTTGGCGTCGATGAAGAGATCGTTGAGCTTTTCGAGGAGTTCGGCGAAGAAGGCCAGGGTCGGGTCCTTGGGCGTAGCGCCGCCGGCAGTGGGGGGCTTGAGCTTGTATTCCCCGCTCTCTTCGCCCACTTCCATGCCGTTGCCGAGCTTGATCTGCTGCTCGCGCAGGAAGTTCAGGCGGTAGTGGGTCATCTCCACCTCGCTGAGATCGATGCTGCCGCCATCGCGGCCGATACGCAGATGAGGATAGAGACCGCGACAGAAGACGCTGAGCTTCTCCAGCTCGGCATCTTCCAGATCGGCCACCTGACTGATGAACTCGTAGAAGCGGGAGTAGGAGTTGACGTCTTTCTTAAACACCTCAAGCAGGTTGCGGGTCTCGCGCAGGTGCTTCAAAAGGTCCTCGGCGGTTTTGTGGCCCTCGGCGTCGCCAGCTTCTTCACAGCGCCGGGATTCCAGCTCCTTCTCGCGCACCGCTTCGTCGGCGCGTTTCCACGCGTCTTTGAAGCGGTCGACCGCGGGTTGCAGGCGGGCGCTCAAGAGGGCTTGGGTGCTCTTCTTGTCAAAGAAGGCCTCGGCATAGAGATCGACCTCGCCGCGGTCGAAGACTCCCGCCTTGAGGAGCTTGCTTTGCAGGTCGTAGATGTCGTTCGGGTCAGAAGCTTCGAGTAGCTCGGCTTCGCCGTAGTAGGGGGCGAAGGCGGCCTTGATGTCGTCGGGGCTGTTGACGAAGTCGAGGATGAAGGTGTCGGTCTTGCCGGGGGTGGTGCGGTTGAGGCGGGAAAGGGTCTGGACGCAGTCGACGCCGCTGAGCTTTTTGTCGACATACATGGCGCAGAGCTTGGGCTGATCGAAACCGGTCTGGAATTTGTTGGCCACCAGCATGAGCTGGTACTCGCTGCCGTCGAAGGCTTCGCGCAGGTCCATGCCGCGCAGCTCTTTGTTCATGTTGCCCTCGGTGAAGGGCGAGCCCTCGAGATCCTGGTCGATCACTTCGCCGGAGAAGGCGACGAGGGTGCGCAGGTTGGCGTAGCCCTGTTCCTTGAGGTATTTGTCGATCGCCAGCTTGTAGCGCACCGCGTCGGGACGGCCAGAGCAAACGACCATGGCCTTGGCCTGGCCCTTGAGATGGGCCGCCACCTTGGCGCGGAAGTGCTCGACGATGATCTGCACCTTCTGCGAGATGTTGTGCGGGTGCAGCCGCGCCCACTTCATCAGCTCCTTGCGGCCCTTGCGAGCTTCGACGCGTTGATGCTTGACCTTGTCGACCTCGGCGCCGAGACGGAAGGCGGCGCTGTAGGTGGTGTAGTTCTTCAGCACATCGAGGATGAAGCCTTCCTCCACCGCCTGCTTCATGCTGTAGAGGTGGAAGGGCCGTGGCAGATTGCCTTCGCTGGCGGGCTGGTCCATCTTCGGACGCCGCCCGAAGATCTCCAGGGTCTTGGCTTTGGGGGTCGCGGTGAAGGCGAAGAAGCTGACATTGATCGGCTGCTTGCGGGCTTCGAGAGTGGCGGCGATGATCTCGTCGGCGCTCATCTCGGTGTCGCTCGATTCGGTCGCGGTCAAAACCTCGCGCAGCTTCTGGGCGGTGGCGCCGCTCTGCGAGCTGTGCGCTTCATCTGCGATCACCGCAAAACGTTTTTCCTTCAGGCCGCCGTTGTCGCGGATGGCGTCGAGGACGAAGGGGAAGGTCTGGATGGTGACGACGATGATGCCGGCCATGCCGCCGAGGGCTTCGCCGAGCTTGTCGGACTTGGTGCCGCCGCCGTTCTCGTCGCGCTTGATCGCCTGGACGACGCCGCGGCTGCGCTCGAATTGGGCGATGGTTTCTTGCAACTGCTGGTCGAGCACGGTGCGGTCGGTGACCACGATTACCTTGTCGAAAAGGCGCTTGTCCTTGGCGTCGTGCAGGCCGATGAGCTGGTGCGCCAGCCAGGCGATGGAGTTCGATTTGCCGGAGCCAGCGCTGTGCTGGATCAGGTATTTCCGGCCGGGGCCTTCCTCCTTGGCGGTGCTGAGGAGGGCGCGAACCACTTGCCACTGGTGGTAACGGGGGAAGATGATCGACTCGCTCACCCGGCTGGAGCCGTCGGGCAGTTTCTTGGTCTTCTTCTCGTAGTGGATGAAGCGCCCGAGAATGCCGAGCCAGTTGTCCTTGGCCAGCACTTCTTCCCACAGGTAGGCGCTCGCCGCGCCCTTGGGATTCGGCGGGTTGCCGGCGCCCATCCTGTGGCCGCGGTTGAAGGGCAGGAAACGAGTCTCCGCCCCGGCCAAATGCGTAGTCATCGCCACGGCGCTGGAGCTGACGGCGAAATGCACCACGGCGCCGCGCTTGAAGCTGAGCAGCGGCTCGGGGCGTTTGCTGACCGGGTCAAGCGGCGGACGATCGTATTTGTATTGCTTGATCGCGTCTTCGAGGGTCTGGGTGAAGTCGGTCTTGAGCCTAAATTCTGCATAATAATAACATAATCACTTGCGGCCCCCGGTCGGGTGCCGCTCCGCCACCTTGACGCCGCAGGCGGCGAGGATCTCGGCGGATTTCTT
>JAYTMY010000111.1:0-4819 GCA_043748535.1 Lentisphaeraceae bacterium
CCAGGGTTGAGCCGCATCGGCGACACCCTGGGTTGGAATGAGTTATGATTTCTGACCCTGAAGGGGTCGTGGAAGGTTCTGGGTCGCTGCGGTTTTTAGCTTCAACTTTGCTTGAGAAATCTCCCTGACGGATCCCGCGCGCTACTGAATCGAGAGCTACATCCGGGCCCGCCTCAAGGCCAGTGGGTTTCCTCTGTTTCAGCGATTACAAGTTCAATTCGCCCCTCCATACCAGCGCCAGCCCCTGCTGTGGATTGGTTAGCTGATCCCTCCGATGAACTCCTTTCTGTTCAGGTGACAGTACCCATGCCGGGCACACTGGCTCGATCGTCCCGCCAGCTGTGCTCCACTTGCTCCCCTGGCCGAAATCCTACTCCTGAACTTTTCGACCTGTATCACTCCGAATCAAATTTGAGCTGCTCGTCGCGATGCGACGGTGTGATTGTAGCCGGGGCTTTCAAGCCCCGGTACGTTTGGCAATGAATTTGGCGTCGCGACAGCGACGCGGTGACAGATGTGTTCGGGTGTGCGCCTTCCGCTTCGCCACCGCCAACCTGTCATCCTGTCGCTTCGCGACAGCGATTTCCTCTCGCCCTGGTCCGGGGGTTAAAACCCCCGGCTACATTCATCCTGTCGCTTCGCGACGCACGAACCAAGCTCAATCGGAGTGATACACGTCGGAACTTTTCTCAAAAATTCTTTCATTCCCGAGCAACGCCCCGCCGCTCGGCTGAGTTTAGAGGCTCAGAAGGCCACGCGCCGCCAAACCCGGGAGACCCTCATGAAAGCCAAAAAATTCACCCTGATCGAACTGCTGATGGTGATCGCCGTCATCGCCATCCTCGCCTCACTGCTCTACCCGAGCTTCAACCGCGCCCGGGCTCTGAGCCAACGCGTCGTCTGCATGTCCAATCTTAAGCAACTGCATAATCTGGTTGCTATCTACACCAGTAATCAGAAGGGCAATCTCCCTGTCACCTACGCGGCTACCACCTATGGCGAGGAATGCTCGTATTCCGGCAGTGGCTATCGGGGTCTAGGACTTCTGACCGATCGCTACCTGGAGCGGAAGCAGCTGAGTCGGCTCTTCGTCTGCCCTGCAAGCTCCACGTTGATGTGGGGCAAATTTGACATCCAAATTGGGGCCTATTCCAGCAAAGGTGGGATGCATGGTCAAGGACCCTTGCAGTACCGCACTTATAATGCAAATGGCCAAATGACGCTTTCCGACTCGTCTCAGGCGATCATTTCCGATCTCTTCGCCGCCGATTATTTCACTTCCGCCTGGTACACTGACAATGGAGTCAAGGACATTAGCCATGGTGTCAAGGGCTGTAGCGGCTACGGCGTCATCTACAAGGACGGCCATGCCCGCCTCCATAACGACCCTTCCCGGGCGATTTCGCAACTGGCCGGTGGCCACATGTACTACAACACCGCCGGCTGGACCTATTTCGACGCCAATCCTTGAGCCATGGAGATCGTCATGAACACCGGCCCGCTCATCGTCATTGTCCTCGCCTTCGGGTTCGCCGTCTGGATCCATACGCGCCAACGCGCCATGCCTTGGCGCAATGGAGCGCTCTTCCTTTGTGTCGTCGGCATGATCGGCGGCGCCCTGTGGAATTATCAGCTCAGCCAAAGCTCCGAACGGGTCGACTTCAGTGCCGCCCTCAACCGCCGCGACCAGGCCTGCGGCTGGCTCCTCGGCGAGCGCCTGCGCCGCGACGGCGCCAAGCAAGTCCTCGTCCTCAACGAATTCAATCCCGCCGAAACCGCCGCCTGGCAAAGTGGCTTCCAAGAAGGCTTCGGCGCCAGCCCGCTCGTCCGCGAGCTCACGGCCTGCTCGGTCGACGAACTCGACCTCAGCCCTGAACAACGCAAAAGCTTCGGCCGCAACCCCGACGCCGACCGCATTCTCCTGCGCTTCAACACCCTCAGCATCTCGCGCGCCGCCGAAGCCAGCTCTGCCGATGCCGTCGTCCTCTGCGGCCACGGCACGCCCCGCATCATCGAGAAAGCCTCCCTCAGCCATTTGCCTCGCGCCGCTCTTGCCCACTTCACCACCGGCGACGATCTGGCGCCGCTGCGCGAACTTCTCCCTGCGGGACTGCTGGTCTGCCGTCCCCTGCCGATCCTGCCGCAGGATCAGGGCGCGGAACTCCGCGACATCGCCCAACGCTGCTTCAAATTAGAATGAACCCGAAACCAAGTTGAAAGGTTGAAAGGTTGAAAGGCGAGCAGCCAAGCAGCCGAGCAGCGGGACGCAGTGACTGAAGACTCAGTGACTCAGTTGTCGCAATAAACCCTGGTAGCCATCCAACCCAACCTTTCAACCTTTCAACCTTCTCCCCCCGAGGACCCCCGCATGAAAATCCCCGCCCTCATCCTGCCCCTGCTTCTCGCCTTGCCCAGCTTCGCCGCCGAACTGGTCGATGAAGCCCGCCCCGCCGCCGCCAATGCGGAAGAACGGAGCGCCCTCAGCTGCGCCCTCGCCGCCCGTCCCAACCAAGCCCAGCTGAAATGGCAGAAACTCAGCATCTACGGCTTCATCCACTTCGGCATCAACACCTTCACCGATCGTGAATGGGGCAGCGGCAAGGAAGATCCGGCCCTCTTCAATCCCAGCGATGTCGATTGCCGCCAATGGGTCGCCGCCCTCAAATCCGCCGGCTGCTCCATGGTCATGATCACCGTCAAACACCACGACGGCTTCTGCCTCTACCCCAGCCGCTACACCCGCCACTCGCTCGCCGCCAGCCCGTGGAAAAAGGGCCAAGGAGATATCCTCCGGGAAGTCGTCGCCGCCTGCAAAGAAGCCGGCCTCAAACTCGGCGTCTACCTCTCCCCCGCCGACCTGCATGAGATCGAAGCCGACGGCGGACGCTACGGCAACAAGTCCCCATCCGTCGACTCGGTCATCCCCACTCCCGTCGCCGGCCGCCCTTTCGCCGCTGGCCATCGTCAGTTCACCTATAAGGTCGACGACTACAACCGCTACTTCCTCAACCAGCTCTACGAACTCCTCACCGAATACGGCCCGATCGAAGAAGTCTGGTTCGACGGCGCCAACCCGCACGGCGGCACCGGCCAGCAATACGATCGCAGCGCTTGGTACGGCATGATCCGCGAACTCGCCCCAGAAGCGATGATCGCCATCGATGGCCCCGACGTCCGCTGGATCGGCAATGAGCACGGTCACGCCCGTGACAATGAATGGAGCGTCGTGCCTCTCGTCAAAGGTGATCAGACCGCCAAAGATCTCGGCTCCCGCGCCGCGATTCTGAAAGCCGACAAACTGATCTGGAAACCCGGTGAATGCGACGTCTCGATCCGCCCCGGATGGTTCTACCACGCCGCGCAAGACACCCGCGTGCGCTCGCCGCAAAACCTCTTCGAACTCTACCTCGCTTCCATCGGCCGCAACGCCACCTTCCTCCTCAACGTCCCGCCTGACCGCCGCGGCAAGTTCGCCGATCCCGACGTCCGCAGCCTGCAAGGCTTTGGCCAAATGATCCAAAACAGCTTCGGCAACCAAGCCTGTGGAGCTTGGAACGACGGCAAAAGTAACCCTGCCAACCTCGCCACCCAGGCGCCCGCAGCCGTGCTCGATAACGCCGCCGCCAGCGTCTGGACCCCCGCCGGACAAGAATGGACCCTCGACTTCAGCGCCCGTGAAGCCGCCTCGCTTTTCATGCTCGAAGAAGACATCACGCAAGGCCAGCGGATCGAGAAATTCACCCTCTCGCAAGAACAGAACGGCACTTGGAAAACCCTCGCCGAGGGCGGCACCGTCGGTGCCCGCCGCGTTCTCCAAATCCCGGAAGTCGCCGCCGGCAGCAAGCTCCGCCTCAGCATCGACGCCAGCCGCGCCAAACCGCGCCTGACTGAGCTCGGCCTCTTCGTCAGCGGCAACTGCTTCGGCGACGTCGCCGTCAGCCGCAATTCGCAAGGACTGGTCAGCTTCTCGAGTGCTCCCGCCGGCGCGCAAATCCGCTACACTCTCGACGGCTCCGAACCGACAGCCGCCTCGCCGATCTATCGTGGCCCCTTCGCCCTCGAGCAAGGCGGACTGGTCCGCACCCTGACGATCGCCAAAGGCCATCCCGGCGCCCTCGCCAGCCAGCTCATCGGCCTGCCCAAGACCGGCTGGAAAGTCATGTCCGTCAGCAGTGAAGAAAACGACGCCCCCGCCGCCGCAGCCATCGATGAAGATCCCAAAACACTCTGGCACAGCGGCTGGCGCCAAAGCAAGATCCCACCGCCCCATGAAGTCCTGATCGACCTCGGAGCCAAGCTCAGCAGCAGCGGTTTCACCTACCTGCCGCGCCAGGACGAAGCCCGCGGCCGCTGCTGCGGCGACTACTTCATCGTCTACCTCGGCGACGACCCGAACAAGCTCGGCCCTGCCGTCGCCGAAGGGCGCTTCGACAACATCGCCAACAACCCGATCGAACAAGTCATCCGCTTCAAGCAGCCCGCCTCCGGCCGCTACCTGAAAGTGGTCTTCCTGAAATCCGCCGACGGCAACCCCGAATTCGCCGCCGCCGAAATCGGGCTGCTGGGGAAATAACGACGAGCACACGGCTGTCATCCCCTGGGAGCCCCGGCCTCCGTGCCGGTTGTTCTGCGCTCGTCGCGGAGCGACTGAAGGAACGGTAGCCGGGGCTTTCAAGCCCCGGTGTTCTGCGTCCGATGTCCGGCGTCCGATGTCCGATGTCCGATGTCCGATGTCCGGCGTCCGATGTCCGGCGTCCGGCGTCCGGTGTTCCGGTGTTCCGGCGTCCGGTGTTCCGGCGTCCGGTGTTCCGGTGTCCGG
>JAYTMY010000112.1:0-18754 GCA_043748535.1 Lentisphaeraceae bacterium
GGACCTTCAGGAATTAAAGTGGCCAGAATTTGTCAAATCGGCATTTTGAGGTGAATTCTGGGGAAGACCAGAAAAACCCTCGAAAAATGGATGTCATGATGACCATTCCCGCTGTGATTGAACCCTGTGAATTTTTCCGCCGCCTGCTTGGCCTAGGAGCGCCTTGGCAGGTGATTGCGGTCGAGATCAAGAAGGACGGCGAGGCCCAGCCAGGCTATGTCGAAATCAAGCTGAATCACCCCCGGAAACAAAAGTTCAAATGTCGGAAATGCGGCGACGATTGCGCCGTCGCCGATCACGGCAAGGAGCGCAGCTGGCGCCACCTCGACTCCATGCATCTCATGACCTACATCGTCGCCGCCCCGCCGCGCACTGATTGCCCGAAATGCGGCGTCAAGACAATCGAGCTTCCCTGGGCCGAGGCCGACAGCCGCGTCACCCGCTACTTCGAGTCCTTCGCGCTGATGGTGATCAGTCACTGCGGCAACTTCAAGGGTGCGGCAGAGCTGCTGCGCTGTGACTACGACACCGTAGAGAGGATCGTCGAACGGGCGGTGAAGCGCGGCAAGGAGCGGCGCGGCGAGATTCAGTCGACCCGGCTGGGGCTCGACGAGACACAATGGTGCTCTGGCATGTCCGGCGACAGCTTCATCACGGTTTTGACTGATTTGCAAAACAAGGTGGTCTTGGCGGTGGAGATAGGAAAAAGCTCGGAAGCCGCCAACAAAGCTTTGGACTGCATGACGGATGGGAACCTGGCCAAAGTCGAAGATGTCAGCACCGATTTCGCCACCACATTCACCACGGTAGTCGACGAGCGCCTGCCGCAAGCCGTGCACAGCATCGACAAGTTTCATGTCAGTCAACTGGCCCATAAAGCCTTGGACGCCGTCCGTCGCCAAGAGCTCGCCTCGCTCAAGGTCGAAGAGGGTGAGCCGAGCTTGAAGAAAATGCGGCTGCCGCTGCTCAAGTCGTATTGCAAGCTGGACAGCAAAGGTCGGGAGCGACTGCGGGTGATTCTGGCCGTGGCCAAGAAAACCGCAAAAGCCCATGAGGCCAAGGAGACGCTGTCCGACATCATGGCCACCAAGGGCATCACCAAGGAGGAGGGCAAGGCCATGCTAGAAGCCTGGTGCGAGGTCACCAAACGCTCCCAGATCAAGCAGCTGAAGACCCTCAGTAATACCATTTCCAAGCATGTCGACAAGATCAGCAACTACTTCAAAAAACAGGTCACCAATGCGGCGACAGAGGGGCTCAACGGCAGGATCAAGAAGGTCATTGCAGACGCCAACGGCTTAGGCTCGGTCGACACCTTGGCGACACGAATTTTCTTCTTCCTCGGGGGGCTCGACAAGGAACCGGATGGGGTGCCGAAGGAGCTGTGGTATTACTGAGGGGAAATCACCTGATTTGACAAATACTACCCATGCTAATTCCTGAAGGTCCAAATTTTTCGAGTTTGCGGTAGAGAGCTTTGGACGCGCGGGTGTGCTTGCCGGGGTGGCGGCGCAGGGCTTCTTTCACCAGGTTGAGCTCCATCTGAGCAAGGTCGAGGTTGTCGCCGAGGGTGGGTGTGCGGCCTTGCCGGTGAAAACAGTGGGCAGGTCCCCATTAAAAGGCAAGTTGATCAAAGGCATTCTGGCCTGAGTTGCAGGATCTCGCCGAGGAGTGAGATTGGGCAACTCGCCAATCAACCCTTGGCGACACCCAAAATCCATGAGAGAATTGAGCATTGCCGAAGTGACCGAATGCTGCGCCCGGCACGGGCTGGAATTGATCGAATTTGAAGCCTTTTACGGGCCGTCCCATGAGATTCCGCTCGGATTGGAAGACTTGGCCCGTTTCATCAGCCCGAATGATTTCTCTTGGTGGGCCGAGCAGCCCCCTGAGAAAGACTATCTGGCCGCACTTCATTCCTTGCTTGGAAAAGAATTGATTCAGGTTCCTCAGAAAACGCTCAATCGCCACGTCTCAGAAGTCGGCCTGCCGAGTCATCGACTTGAAGCCGGCACTGTCTGCTACCCTCGACTCGGCCGTAAAGTGACGAATGCTATTGCCCGAGACATTAGCAAACTGCGTCATCCACTCTTACGTGATGGAGGCAGAGTCTATTACGATTCCACTGACAATTCACGTCGCATGACCATCACGTGTGTCAAGCTGAAGGACTGCAAGAAAGAGGCATGGAGCCATTCGCAAGCGAGTAATCCTCCGTGGGGAATCGATGATCTGACCGTAAGCCACTGCAGTCTGATCCGTCGTATCGGCCCTTGGCATTCGTCGTTTTACCAAGGCCATCGCCAAGGCTATCAAGTCGACATTTTCTATCGGCGCCAAAGGATATTGAAGCTGCGGGATGCACAAATTGATCTCACCGCCAAGGTCACGCGTCGGGAGCCACTCAGTATTACCGGTACACTGCGGGGATTCCCGTTCAGTTTTACTGAGGCGGTTGGCAATAGGCCGAAGATTCGGTGTGTCAAGGATGTCTTTAAATGCGATCTCACCGGCGACCATAATGCCTGGATATACTGGAGCTTCACCTGGGGCGAACAAACCGTCATTGATCCCACGGCGCAGCAACATGAGGGTTTCCCACCCAGCGCCACCCGCCCCTGGTCTGATCATCTGTCGCCAACTCAGGCTTTGAAGATCATCCGTCGGCACGTGCAGCAGAGCATCTGAAGAATCCCCTTGCCAGTCTCGCAAGAGACAGTATTTTCGGGGCGCGCAAGGAATCTCCTTCACGTGCAGCGGTGTCATCATCCGCGGCATGGGGACGGGCTTCCGGTGTCTCCCGGAACGATCCGTCAACACGATCGTAGCCCGGCTGCTAAACCCGCATCCAAGGTAAAGTCCATGACTCGACCCAGCTACATTGATAATGCCAATCCGGCCTTTGTTGAAGAACTCTACGCCCAATACCGCGCCAATCCTGAATCCGTGAACGACGGCTGGCGCCGTTTTTTTGAAGGCTTTGAATACGGCTGCGAACGCGCCGACTCCGGTTCTTCCTACTCCGACGACAAACAGGTGAAGATCATGAAACTGATCAACGCCTACCGCGCCCGCGGTCACCTCGTCGCCAAAACCAACCCGGTCCGCCCCCGTCGCCTCCATCAGGCCGACCTCAATCTCGAATATTTCGGCCTCACTGACGCCGATCTGAATACCGAATTCGACATCGGTGCCGAAATTCGCCTCGGCCGGACTACCCTCCGCAAAATCATCGAGCACCTCGAAAAAACCTACTGCTCGTCGATCGCTGTCGAATACCGCTACACTCCCTCTTCCCAGATTCGCCAGTGGATGCACGAAGCCCTCGAAGGCAGTGCCAACCGCACCCAGTTCAGCGTCGGCGAGAAGAAACAAATCTTCACCAAGCTGGCTCAGGCCACCGGCCTCGAACGCTTCCTCCATATCAAATATGTCGGCGAAAAACGCTTCTCCCTCGAAGGTTTGGATGCCGTCATCCCTGGCCTGGACACCCTCTTCAATGAAGGCGCCCGACTCGGGGTCAGCGAATTCGTCATGGGTATGGCCCACCGCGGTCGCCTCAACGTCCTGATCAACCTCTTCGGCAAGAAATTCGAATCCCTCGTCAAGGAATTCGAGAAACGCGGCCTGCCGGAAGACGTCGGCGGCGACGGTGATGTCAAATATCACATGGGCCACAGCGCCGATATCATCACTCCCGACGGCCATAAGCTGCACATCTCGCTCGCTGCCAACCCCTCACACCTCGAAGCGGTGAACCCGGTCGTTCTCGGCTCGGTCCGCGCCAAATTCGAAACTCTCTATGGCCGCGACCACAGCAAAATCGTCCCGGTCTTGTTGCACGGCGATGCCGCCATCTCTGGCCAGGGCATCATCTATGAGTGCGTCAACTTTGCCAAGCTCGACGGTTATGCCCCCGGTGGCATCATCCACGTCATCACCAACAACCAGGTCGGCTTCACCGCCAACTACCGCGAGTCGCGTTCGTCGCTGTATTGCACCGACATCGCGAAAGTCCTCAACTCGCCGGTCTTCCACGTCAACGCTGACGATCCCGAAGCGGTGGCTCATTGCTTCCTCCTCGCCATTCGTCTGCGCCAGACCTTCGGCATCGATGTCTACATCGACATCATCGGCTACCGCCGCCACGGCCACAACGAAGGTGACGAGCCGCGTTTCACTCAGCCCCTGCTGTATAAAAATATCGATGCGCACAAGCCAGTTCTCGAGTCCTACTCCGAGCGCCTCGCCGACGAAGGCAGCGTCCGCTCCGACGAAACCGCCGCGATCATCGCCAGCTACGAAGCCAGCCTGCAGGAAAGCTTGAGCGCCGCCCGCGCCGACACCAAGCAGAAGCTCGATGTCAACTTCCTCGGTCGCCAATGGCATGGCCTGCGCAAATCGAAACAGGAAGATTTCGAGCGCTCACCTGATACCGGCGTCAAGAAAAGCCAACTCAAGCACATCGCCACCACCCTCGGCACCGTGCCCCAAGGCTTCAATATCTTGCCAAAATTGCGTAAAGTGGTCGAAGCCCGGACGCAGATTTTCGATAATGGCAAGGTCGACTGGGCCCTCGCCGAGCAGCTCGCTTTCGGCTCCCTTTTGACCGAAGGCCACAGCGTCCGGATCTCCGGCCAGGATTCGCGCCGCGGTACCTTCTCGCACCGGCATAGCTATTTGATCGACGAAAAAGACGAGACTGAATACGTCGCCCTCAACCACATCCAGGCCGACCAGGCGCAGTATCAAGCCTACAACTCGCACTTGTCGGAATACGGCGTCCTCGGCTTCGAGCACGGTTACACCATCGCCATGCCGCAGTCTCTGGTCGTTTGGGAAGGCCAGTTCGGCGACTTCGCCAACGGTGCCCAGATCATCATCGACCAGTTCATCGCCTCGTCGGAGTCGAAATGGCAGCGGATGTCCGGCCTCTGCATGTTCCTACCGCACGGCTACGAAGGTCAAGGCCCCGAGCACAGCTCGGCCCGCCTCGAACGCTTCCTCCAGCTCTGCGCCGAAAACAACATGTGCGTCGCCAACGTCACCACCCCGGCCAACCTCTTCCACCTGCTGCGCCGTCAGCTCAAGGTGAAATACCGTATCCCTTTGATCCTGATGACGCCCAAGTCTCTCCTCCGTCACGCGGAATGCGTCTCGCCTGCCGATGAGCTGGTCAACGGCCGCTTCCAAGAGATCCTCGACGATGCTGAAATGACCGACGCCAAAAAGGCCGATCGCGTCATTCTCTGCTCCGGCAAAATCTACTACGAGCTCCTCGAGAAGAAGCGCAAAGAAGGCTTCGGCAACGTCGCCATCGTCCGCATCGAGCAGTTCTACCCCACGCCCAAGGAACAGGATAAGGCCCTCTTCGAGCGCTACAGCGCCTGCAAGGACCTCGTCTGGGTCCAGGAAGAACCCCGCAACATGGGGCCTTGGTACTACATGCGCGCCCGCTTCGACCATCTCGTCTCCGGCCTCAAGGTCATCGCCCGCAAGAAGTCCGCTTCTACCGCGCATGGCTCGTCGAAACATGAAGTCCTCCTCCAGAAGGGCCTCATCGACGAAGCCTTCGCCGGCATCAGCCCCAAGAAAGCCTGAACCCATTTCAATACGGAATCCCACCTATGAGCACCATCATCGACATCACAGTCCCCAAGGCCGGCGAATCGGTAAACGAAGCCGACATCGCCCGCTGGCTCAAAGCTGACGGCGACATCGTCAAACTCGACGAAGCCCTCTGCGAGCTCGAAACCTCGAAAGCCTCGCTGCCCATCAACGCCCCGGCCGCCGGCCGCCTCAAGATCCTGGTCGAAGCTGGCACCACCTGCCCAGTCGGCATGGTCGTCGCTCAGATCGACACCGCCGCCGCTGGCGCTGCGGCTGCCCCCGTCGCCAAGACCAAAGAAGCGGTCCGTTCGGCCGAATCCACGCTCATGGATCCCGGCATGCCCTCGCCCTCGGCCCGCCGCCTTCTCGCCGAAAACGAAGTCAGCGCCCAGGATGTCAAAGGCTCCGGTCCCGACGGACGCATCATCAAAGCCGACGTCATCAACCACCTCACCGTGCGCGAAAAAGAGCTCAAGCTGAGCTCGACCATCTCCGGCCAGCTCGCTACCCAGAAAGCCGCTCCCGCTGCCGCCTGCAGCGCCCCGGCCTCCAGCTCCGCCCTGTGCCAATCCAGCACTGGCCGCGGCGAACGCCGTGAAAAAATGAGCCGCCTGCGCCGCACCATCGCCGAACGCCTCGTCGAAGCTCAGAACACCGCCGTCATCTGCACCACCTTCAACGAAGTCGATATGTCGGCAGTGATGGAACTGCGCAAGAAGTTCAAAGAGAAATTCCTCGAGAAGCACCAAGTCGGCATCGGCTTCATGAGCTTCTTCGCCAAGGCCGCCGCCATCGCCTTGAAAGAATTCCCCGTCCTCAACGCCTCGGTCGAGGGCAACGAAATCGTCTATCACGATTTCGTTGACATCGGCATCGCCGTCGCCACCCCCAAGGGGCTCGTCGTCCCGATCATCCGCGACATCGACGGCATGAACTTCTCTCAGATCGAGAAATCGATCGCCGCTTATGGCGCCAAAGGCAAGGCCGGCACCATCAGCATCGAAGAAATGACTGGCGGCACCTTCACCATCACCAACGGCGGCACCTTCGGCTCGATGCTGTCGACCCCGATTATCAACCGACCCCAATCCGCCATCCTCGGCATGCACAACATCGTTGAGCGTCCGGTCGCCGTCGCCGGCCAAGTCGTGATCCGCCCGATCATGTACCTCGCCGTCTCCTACGACCACCGCATCATCGACGGTGCCGACGCAGTGAAATTCCTGGTCAAGATCAAGAATCTGCTGGAAGATCCCTCGCGCATCCTCCTCGATCTCTGATCGAGCTGCGATGATCGCAAAAAACCGCCGCTCGCCGCAAGGAGGGCGGCGGTTTTCTTGTCTTTCTCTCTGTCCCCTGCGTTCCTCAAAACGCCGTTATCCCTTAACACCCTTAAAAACTCTTTTTGGTGGATTCTACAAGTTTTTGGTAAAAGCCAAGGGATGCCCCTGAGTGGAATTGAGATATCTTTAGGACACCAAACCCCTAGGAGTGTGCTCATGCCCGCGAAAAAACCCCCTGCCAAACCTGCCACTAAAATGGCCGCCAAACCCGTCGTTAAAGCCGCCGCTAAGCCCGTCGCGAAAGCCGCTCCGACCAAAGCTGTGAAAGCCCCGGCCTCTGTTGCCGCCAAGGTCAAGGCTATCGACAGCCTCGTCATCCCGAAAACCATGAAGGCAATCAGCAAGAAGTACCGCAAGGAAGGCCTCACCCTGGTCACTGTTCCGGTCCCCGAAATTGGCGTCGATGAAGTGCTGATCAAGGTCGACCGCACCGGCATCTGCGGTACCGACGTCCACATCTACAAGTGGGACGAATGGGCGCAGAAAACCATCCCCGCCCCGATGGTCGTCGGCCATGAATTCGTCGGCGTCGTCGTCAAGAAAGGCGCCAACGTCCACGACATCCAACTCGGCGACATCGTCTCCGCCGAAGGCCACGTCGTCTGCGGCATCTGCCGCAACTGCCGCGCTGGCCGCTTCCACCTCTGCCGCGCCGACAAGGGCATCGGCGTCACCCGCCAAGGCGCCTTCGCCGAATACGTTTCCGTTCCCAAGACCAACGTCTGGATCCACGCCCAAGGCATCAATCCCGATGTCATGTCGATCTTCGACCCCTACGGCAACGCCACTCACACCGCCCTCAGCTTCCCAGTCCTCGGCGAAGACGTCCTGATCACCGGCGCTGGCCCGATCGGTGCCATGGCGGCCGGCATTGTCCGCCACGCCGGAGCCCGCAATGTCGTCATCACCGACACCAACGACTACCGCCTCGGCCTCGCCCAGAAGCTGGGCAAAAACATCCGCACCGTCAACATCCTCAAGGAAAAGCTCGACGATGTGATGCAGGAACTCAACATGACAGAAGGCTTCGATGTCGGTCTCGAAATGAGCGGTGTTGAAGCCGCATTCAAGGAAATGGTCGAGAAGATGGCCAATGGCGGCAAGATCGCCATCCTTGGCATCCCCTCGAGCGGCACCAGCATCAACTGGAACCGAGTCATCTTCAAGGGCCTCACCCTGCGCGGCATCTACGGCCGTCAGATGTGGGAAACCTGGTACATGATGACCACCATGCTGCAGTCCGGTTTCAGCATCGACCCGATCATCACCCACCGCTTCAAGTTCACCGATTTTGAAAAAGGCTTCCAGGAAATCTTCAGCGGCAAGTCCGGCAAGGTTGTGCTGAGCTGGTCCGACTCGATCAAGGAAATCGGCATCCCCCGCGATTGATCTGGTCTTGCGATGAACGCCAAAAACCCGCCAGCCATGGCGGGTTTTTTCGACATGTATCACTCCGATTTGAGCTTGGATGACCCCAGCCCTGAGCGTTCTTCTGCGTCTTCGGTGGTTCAGTCGTTTTATTTGGCTTTGCGGCGACGCAGAGTCGAGATCAATTGCGAGGCTTCGCGGCCACCGCAAAGTCGCAGCAGGACGAAGTAGAGTCCGCCCGCAACGAAGCAGATGAAGCTGAGGCGGCAAGCGAGGCGGAGGAAGCTCGAGCCAATCTGCTGCCAAGTGGCCGCCAAGGAATCGACAGCGTACTTCGCCGTGAAGGTGGCCACCAAGCAGCACGCCGTGATGCGCAACAAGGCGAAGAGACAGCTCAAGCTTGGCTGGTGTTGATGGCGACGCGAGGCGTAGATCAAGAGCAAGAGCAGGTTAAAGCTGGAGGAAATGACGGTGGCCAAGGTCAAACTGCCCCATTTCAGGCTCGGGGCAAAGATCAGGAGACTGAGACACGCAAGCAGGTTGATGACTAGGCAACTGAGCGAGATCTTGACCGGCGTCCGGGTGTCTTTGTGGCTGTAGAAGAGCTGCAATACCACCTTCACCGCGGTGAAGACTGGGATGCCGATGACGAAGTATTTCAGGGCTAGACAGGTGTCGAGTACACTCTGCTGATCAAAGGCGCCACGTTGGAAAATCAATCGAACGATGTCTTCGCCCCAGACGAAAAACAGGCAGGCGAAAGGCAGGCTGAGAAAGAGGGATTGACGAAGACCGAAGTCAAGAGCTTCGCGGACTTCTGATGGCTTGTTGTCGGCAACTGCTTTTGACATGATCGGCAGACAGGCGACGCCGAGGGCGACCCCGAAGATGCCGACTGGGAGATAAACCAAGCGCTCGGAATAATTGATGGCCGGCAAGGCGTGCGGCGACAACCAGACCGCGATGTTGCGGTCGATGAAAAGCGACAACTGGGTGCAGGACGAGCCGATCAGGGCGGGAACAAAAAGGACCCAAAGATGCTTGAGTTTTTCCCGATCGAATTGCGGCGACCAATCGAGGACCATGCCGTTTTTTTGCAGGGCCCGCAAGAGCAGCCAGAGCTGAAGGGTGCCGGACAGAATCACCGCAGCCGGCAGTAGCCAGATGTGGATCTCTTTATCGGGATTGAGCACTGGGCCGATCAGGCAGGCGGCGGCGACGAGAAGATTGAGCAGCGACGACGATACTGCCGCGAGTCCATAGGCCTTGCGGATGTTGAGAAGTCCGGCGACAAAGGCAGAGAGACAGACGAAGGGCATAAAAACCATCATCAAGGCTGCCATCTGGACCTGTATCTGATGATCGGCCGGCAGGAAAAAACCGGCGGTCAGCATGATCAAGGCCATGAGTACGGTCAAGGCGCCGCTAGACAAGGCGAGAAGGGTGCAGACCATCGAGGCAAAATGGCGGGCGGCGGATTCCCCTTCCTGGCTTTCGACGTCGCTGAAGAGCGGAATAAAAGACGCGGTCAAGGCACCTTCGCCGAGAATGTTGCGGAAGAGATTAGGGAGCATAAAAGCCCAGAGGAAGGCGCTGGCAATCGGGCCGGTACCGAAGCTCGCGGCGAAAGCGAGGTCGCGCAGCAAGCCGGAAAGGCGGCTGAGGAAGTTGCCGAGGCTGGTAAGCAGCATCGCGACGGAAAGATTTCTACTGGTCTCCAAACTCTGCGCCCTTTTGTCATGATCGGTCGCGAATCTAATCCGGATTCCCCACTTGAAAGGACGGCACCATCGGGAAGTCGCCATCGTCGCGATGCCGCGCTGCCCTTGCAATTTGGCCTTTTGCCTTTTAAGTCCGGCCAAGCAAACTCACAAGGTCGCCCCATGGATAAAGAACAGATCGCGCTCGACGGCCCCGCCGCCTCCGGTAAATCCACCCTCGCCAAACGCCTCGCGGATCGCCTCGGAGCCTTCTTCGTCAACACCGGCGATATGTACCGCACCCTCACCTGGGTCGCCCTGCAGAAAGGCTTGGATCCGGCCAAAGATGTCGCCGAAATCACCAAGCTTTTGCACTTCGTCGACATCCGCTATGTCCGCACTCAAGCCGGCACCATGGAGTTGTGGATGGATGATCGCCCGGTCGATCTCGCCAAGGTCCGAGTTTCCGAAGTCACCGCTCAAGTTTCGCATGTCGCCAAGATCGGCAACGTCCGTGAGTGGATGGTGTCGCGTCAGCGCCAGGCGGCTCCGCTCGGCCTTCTGGTCATGGAAGGCCGCGACATTGGCACCGCGGTCTTCCCGCATGCCCGCTACAAATTTTACGTCACCGCCTCGCCCGAAGTGCGCGCCCAACGCCGCTTCGCTCAAACCGGCGAAGTCGCGGCCGGCGCCTCTTTTGAGCGCGTCGTCGCCGAAATCACCGAGCGCGACCGCATCGATATGGAGCGCGAGCACTCGCCGTTGCGCCCGGCGCACGATGCCATCCACGTCGACACCTCCGACCTCGACATCGATCAGGTCCTCGAAATCCTCGCCCAACATATCGAAGCCAAACGACCCAAGTAAGGGTTGGAGGAGTTGGAAGGGTTGTAGGGGTTTTAAGGGCGAGCAAATGCCTGACCCTTCACATCTCCCTTCGTTCTTCATCTCCCTTAAAACCCCTAAAACCCTTACAACCCGCGCAAAATGACCAGCATTTCCTACCGCGTGCCTTATGCCGACACCGACCAGATGGGCGTGGTTTACTACGCCAATTATCTGGTCTGGTTTGAGCGTTGCCGCAACGAGATGCTGCGCGATGCCGGCCTTCCTTATACCCGGCTTGAGGCCGAAGGGGTGATGCTGCCGGTGGTCGAGGCTCATTGCGATTACCGAAGCCCGGCGCGATATGACGACTTGCTCAGCATCACCGCTTCTGTCGATAAAATCGAAGGCTGCCGGATCCGCATCGTCAACACCGTGGTCAACCAAGCCGGACAACAAATCGCCAAGGGCCACACCGTCCACTGCTTCATGTCCGCCTCTACTCGGAGACCGATCCGTCCGCCCGAGAGCCTGCTCATCGCCTTCGGCTGGACCGGCGAACTTTGAGCTTCCGACAGTGTCTTCCATTGAGTAATCTATGTATAAATCCCGTTTTTAATAGATTTAAGCTCATGCGTCTGCGTGACACTAAGCCTTCTTTGCCTTGACCCCAGAATCATAAGTCATTTGAAGTAAAGATATTGTGATTAGTGAAAAAAATTTCACCTAGGCTCTTGATTAAGGTCGTCAACTGCGTAGAGTTGGGGCCGTCTCATGCAACTCGATCCCGGACAGCCCAACGCTTCAGGATTGGCCCTTCTTGCTGAGTCATCCGGAGCCATCTTAGGTGGGGCTTTTCTCGGGTGGCTAGGTGATCAAGCGGCCGGTACCGAATCGAAGTGTCTGATCGCCGGACTTGCCTCTGGCATGACCTATAGCATTTACCGACTGTTCAAGGCTTCGCAACGATGACCATGGTCGCTCACATCAGCACTGCCGCCGCCGCCGCTTCCGCGCTGGCCTTGTTGGCGTCGTCGTGGGTTCCTTTCACCCTCGGCTTCAGCGCCCCTGTTCTCCTCATCGCCGTGCTGCTCGCTGCTTTCCACGCCGCTACTGGCGTCGCCATCGTCCATCTGTCACAGTACCGCATCTTCCCCCTCGCCTCGTTGGTCCTGCTTCGCGTCTTCCGCAACTTCACCACTTTCGCCGTTGGCATGATCGCGATCAAAGCTCTGGCCCTGCCGCTTGAGATCGCCGTCGCCACCGGCACTTGCGCCCTCCTTGCGGCGCTCGCTATCGAACTTCTTTACACAAAAACCAAACTGGAATCCATGTCATGAGCGCAGAAGCAACCAGCACCTCCGCATCGCGCGGAATCGAATCGGCCGATTACATCAACCACCACGTTATGGAAGTCAGCAAGCACTTCTTTGGTCTGGATCTCACCAACACACCGATCACCGGTCAACACCTGGCGATCCTGCTGAGTTCAGTTCTGATCATCTTGGCTTTCTGCCTGTTCTACAAAAAACAAGCTCGGGTCCCGCATGGCTTCACTCACCTTCTCGAAGTCCTCGTTGTCTTCATCCGCGATGAAGTGGTCTGCGCCAACATGGGCAAAGAAGAAGGCCGCAAGTGGACCCCCTACTTCCTCACTGTTTTCTTCTTCATCCTGGCGATGAACCTGCTCGGCCTCATCCCCGGTGGCTGCGCCGCCACTGGCCACATCGGCGTCACCGCCGCCCTCGCCCTCTGCACCTTCTTCTTCATGACCTTCTTCGTCATCGCCAAAAACGGCATCGGCAAGTTCTTCCACGCCTTCTTGCCCTCCGGCGTCCCCGGCTTCATCCTCCCTGGCATCTTCGTCATCGAATTCATGGGCATCTTCGTCAAGTCCTTCGCCTTGGCAGTCCGTCTTTTCGCCAACATGATGGGCGGCCACATCGCCCTCTTCGTCTTCATCTCCCTGGTGCACACCTTCGGCTTCTATGTCGGCGTGGTCAGCGGCCCCCTGTCGATCGCTCTCTATGCACTTGAGACTGGTGTTGCCTTCCTGCAGGCTTACGTCTTCACCCTCCTGTCGGTGATCTTCATCCAACAGATCCTCCACCCCGAACACTGATTCTTTTCGCTTGATTCTTTGACCCTAGAGATCCTACAACAAACCCCAAAAGGAAGAAACACATGAGCAACCTCGCCCTGATCGCTGAAATGACCCCCGCCTCCATGAAAGCCATCGGTTATGGCCTCGCCGCCGTCGGCGCCGGCGTCGGCATCGGCCTCACCGTCAACGGTACCGTTCAAGCCATCGCTCGTCAGCCCGAACTCGCTGGCAAACTCACCGGTCTGATGTGGATCGGCGCCGCCCTGGCTGAAGGTTTCGCCTTCATCGCCCTCGCCGTCACCTTCATCCTTTGATTCAAATCCTTCCGCAACCAAGCGGGGAGAAAATCATGCAAATTCCATTCGCACAAACTGGCGAAGAACTGAAAGCCAAGGTCGATGCTGCTGCTACGGAAGCGAAAGCTACCGTTGATGCGCATAGCCACGCCGCCAGCGAAGGCCATGCTGAAGCCAAGAGCCTTCTCGGCTCCAAGGCTCACGTGACCAACCCTGCCGAAGGCACCATCTTCGTCACCACCCTGGTCTGCTTCGCCATCCTGCTCGTCATCCTGAAGAAATTCGCTTGGGGACCCATCCTCGCCGGCCTCGACGCCCGCGAAGAGAAGATCCGCAAGTCCCTGGATGACGCCGAAGCCGCCGCCAAGGCCCTCGAAGACGCTGCCGCCAAGGCCCAGGTGACCATCGCCGAAGCCATCGCCAAAGCGCGCGAGATCGAAGCCGCCGCCCGTAGCGCTGCCCAGCGCGACGGCGACGCCATCCTCGCCCGCTCCAAGGCCGAAGCAGCTCAACAGCTCGCCGCCGCCGAAAGCGCCATCGCCAACGCCCGTGCCGAAGCTGTCCGCAGCCTCCGCGCCGAGTCGGCCGAACTGGCCATCCAACTCGCTGGCAAGATCATCCGCATCGACGAGAGCAAGGCTCGCGCCTTCACCTCGGAACAACTGCAGAAAGTCTGATCCATGCAAAACCAAAAAGCGGCCAAACGTTACGCCGGCACCTTCTTCCAGATCGCTCTGGAACAGGGCCAGCAGGACACCGTGCGCGGCGGACTCCAGTCCGTCGCTGCCGCCTGCGCCGGTTCTGCCGAGCTTCGTGAAGTCCTGCGCTCACCGGTGATCTCTCCCGATCGCCGCCAAGCCATGCTTCGCGCCGCCTTCGCCGGACTCGACAAGCTGAGCCTCGAACTCGTCCTCTTCCTCGCCAGCAAAGGCCGCGCCGAATCGCTCGCCGCCCTCTGCGAAGAATACGAAGTCCTCTGGTGCGACCGCGCCGGAGTCGCCAAGGTCACTGTCACCAGTGCCGACGCCCTCAGCCAGACCGAGCTCGCCACTCTCCAAGAGCGCCTTGCTGCCCGCCTCGGGAAAAAGGTCGAACTCAGCACCGCCGTTGACGTTTCGCTGATCGCCGGCTTCCGCGCCCGCGCCGGTGACCAGGTCTTCGACTACTCCACCCGCACCCAGCTCGAGCAGCTGCGCCAGCGCCTCACTCACGCCTGAACCCCTCTCCAGGACCCCCACATGTCCAACGCCATCAAACCTGAGGAAGTCTCCGAGATCCTGCGCAAGCAGTTTGCGGAATTCCAGACCACCCCCGCCACCTACGAAGTCGGCACCGTCCTGTCGGTCGGTGACGGCATCGCCCGCGTCCACGGCCTCGCCGGTGTCCGCGCTTCCGAACTGGTTCAATTCGAATGCGGCCTGATGGGCCTCGCGATGAACCTCGAAGAAGACAACGTCGGTATCGCCATCTTCGGCGAAGACAAAGAAGTCTGCCAAGGCATGACCGTCAAACGCACCGAGAAGATCGCTTCCGTCCCCGTCGGCGAAGCCCTCCTCGGCCGCATCGTTGACGCTCTCGGCCAGCCCATCGACGGCCGTGGCCCGATCGTCACTCCCCACTCCCGCCCCGTCGAGTTCAAAGCTCCCGGCATCATGGACCGCAAGTCGGTTCACGAGCCGATGCAGACCGGCATCAAGGTCATCGACGGCCTCACCCCCGTCGGCCGCGGCCAGCGCGAACTCATCATCGGCGACCGCAAGACTGGTAAAACCACTCTTGCCATCGACACCATAATCAACCAGAAAGGCAACGGCGTCAAGTGTTTCTACGTCGCCGTCGGCCAGAAGCGTTCGACCGTGGTCCAGGTCTATGAGACCCTGAAGAAATACGGCGCGATGGAATACACCACCATCATCGCCGCCACCGCTTCCGACCCCGCTCCGATGCAGTTCCTCGCCTGCTACGCCGGCACCGCCATGGCCGAGTACTTCACCTACAAGGGCGCTCCTGCCCTCGGTGGTGGCAACGAGCCCAAAGGCGAACACGCCCTGATCATCTATGATGACTTGACCAAGCAGTCGCAAGCCTACCGTCAGCTCGCCCTCCTGCTCCGCCGCCCCCCCGGCCGCGAAGCCTTCCCCGGCGACGTCTTCTACACCCACTCGCGCCTCCTCGAGCGCTCGGTCAAGTTGTCGGACGACAACGGCGCCGGCTCCCTCACCGCTCTGCCGGTGATCGAAACCCAGGCCAACGACGTTTCCGCCTACATCCCGACCAACGTGATCTCGATCACCGACGGCCAGATCTTCTTGGAATCGGACCTCTTCAACTCGGGTCTCCGTCCCGCCATCAACGCCGGTCTCTCCGTCTCCCGCGTCGGCGGCGCCGCTCAAACCCGCGCCATGAAGTCGACTGCTGGCACCATGCGTCTCGACTTGGCTCAGTACCGTGAACTGGCTGCCTTCTCGCAGTTCGCTTCCGACCTGGACCCCGCCACCCGCGCCCAGCTCGAAAAAGGCCGCCGCCTCACCGAGATCTGCAAACAGGGCGTCAACAAGCCCCTGTCCGTGGTCGAACAAGTCTGCCAGATCTACGCCGGCACCAACGACTTCCTGAAAGAAGTCCCGGTCAAGGAAGTGGTTCGCTACTGCGAAGAGCTGAGCACTGAGCTGCGCAGCGGCAAGTACAAAGACTTCGCCGCCAAGTTCAACCCGGAAGACAAGGCATTCGCCGAAGGTGTTAAAGCCACCGTCGCCGACTTCACCAAGTCCTTCCTCCTCACCGTCGCCAAGTAATTCTGGGAGGGCATCATGCCCAGCCTCAAGGAATACAACAATAAAATCGGCAGCATGAAGAATACTGCGAAGGTGACCAAGACCATGAAAATGGTCGCCACCTCGAAGTTTCGCCGTGCTCAGGACGCGCAGAAGAGCTCGAAGCTCTATGCGCAGTCCTTGGACGCGCTCGTCTCGCGCGTCGCCGCCGCTGCCGGCACGGGTGCCAACCACCCGCTGCTCAAGCCTCGCACCGTCAAGAAAGTCCTTGTTCTCGTCGTCGCGGCGGACAAGGGCCTCTGCGGCGGCTTCAACAACAACCTTCTCAAATTTGTGCGCAACTGGTCCCGCCAGAAGACCGCTTCCGGAGTTCAAGTCAGCTATGCCGCCATCGGCAAACGCGCTGTCTCCGGCTGCCGCCGTCTCGGCAACCTCGCCCACAGCTTTGAAGAGCTTTCCCACGCCGGCTACGCCAACGCCCAGAAGGTCGCCGAGACCCTCGCCAAAGACTTCCTCAGCGGAGCCTACGACGAAGTCTATCTCGCCAACAACCTCTTCAAGTCGGCTCTGGCGCAAGTCCCCACTCTGGTTCCCTTCATTCCCGTCGCCCCCGCCACCGGCTCTGCCGCTGCCGGTGCCACCGCGGACTATGAATATGAACCGGAAGCCGGCACCCTGATCGGTCAGCTCCTGCCCCGCGTTCTCGCCTTCAACGTCTTCAGCGCCATGCTCGAAAACGCCGCTGGTGAACACGCCGCTCGGATGACCGCCATGGATAACGCGACCACCAACGCGAATAACCTCATCAAGCACTACACCAAGCTGCGCAACCGCGCCCGCCAGGCCAAGATCACGACGGAATTGTCCGAGATCGTCGCCGGTGCCGAAAGCCTCAAATAACAGGGATAGTGAACATGTCCACTCAAGGTAAAATCAAGCAGATCCTCGGCGCCGTCGTCGACGTTCAGTTCCCCGCTGACCAGGTCCCCAAGATCTTCAGCTGCCTGCGCGCCACCAACAGCGCCATCAACGACACCGCCTGGAACCTCGCTCTCGAAGTCAACCAGCACCTCGGTGAAGGCGTCGTCCGCACCATCGCTCTCGACTCGACCGAAGGCCTCTCCCGCGGTCAAGCCGTCACCAACACCGGTGTCGGTCTCTCCGTCCCGGTCGGCTCCGCCGTCCTCGGCCGCGCCATGAACCTCCTCGGCGAGCCGATCGACAAAAAACCCGCCGTCAAGTCGGCCCAGAACTGGGAAATCCACCGCTCGGCTCCCGAGTTCAAGGACCAGAACACCGGTACCGAAGTGCTCTGCACCGGTATCAAGGTCATCGACCTCCTCGCCCCTTACCGCAAGGGCGGTAAGATCGGTCTCTTCGGTGGTGCCGGCGTCGGCAAAACCGTTCTGATCCAAGAACTCATCCGCAACATCGCGGTTGAATTCGGCGGCGTTTCCGTCTTCGCTGGCGTCGGTGAGCGTACCCGTGAAGGTACCGACCTCTACCACGAAATGAACGAAGCCACCTACAAAACTCCCGATGGTCGCGAAGAGACCGTTCTCTCCAAGACCGCCCTGGTCTTCGGTCAGATGAACGAACCGCCCGGCGCCCGCGCCCGCGTCGCCCTCTCCGCCCTCACCATGGCCGAGTACTTCCGTGATGAAGACAAGATGGACGTGCTCCTCTTCGTCGACAACATCTTCCGCTTCACTCAGGCCGGTGCCGAAGTGTCCGCCCTTCTCGGCCGGATCCCTTCTGCCGTCGGTTACCAGCCGACCCTCGCGGTCGAAATGGGTGAACTGCAGGAACGCATCACCTCGACCAAGAACGGTTCGATCACCTCCGTCCAGGCCGTTTACGTCCCTGCCGATGACTACACCGACCCGGCTCCCGCCACTACCTTCGCTCACTTGGACGCCACGACTGAACTGTCCCGCGCCCTCGCTCAGCTGGGTATCTACCCCGCCGTCGACCCCCTGACCTCGACCTCGACCATTCTCGCCCCCGAGATCGTCGGTGATGAACACTACAAGACCGCCACCGCGGTCAAGCAGATCCTGCAGAAATACAAAGAACTGCAAGACATCATCGCCATCCTCGGTATGGACGAACTGTCGGAAGAAGACCGTCTCACCGTCGAGCGCGCTCGTAAGATCCAGAAGTTCCTGTCGCAGCCCTTCAACGTTGCTGAACAGTTCACTGGCCTGAAAGGCAAATACGTCTCCCTTGCCGACACCATCCGTTCCTTCGTGGAAATCCTGGCTGGTAAGCACGACAACCTCCCCGAAGGCGCCTTCTACCTGGTCGGCTCCATCGAAGAAGCGATCGAAAAAGCCAAGAAGATGGAATCCAAATAATGGCCTTCAAACTGCGCATCATCACCCCTGAACGCCTGGTCTTCGAAGGGGAGGCTGACTACCTCAGCGTCCCCGGTGTCGAAGGTGAATTCGGCGTGCTGTCGCAGCACGCGGCGACACTCGCCGGTCTCAAGACCGACGGTGTCCTCACCTACCGCGTCAAGGGTCAAGACCACAAAGTCACCATCACCGGCGGCTTCGTCGAAATCCAGAAAAACACGGTCTCCGTGCTGGCCGACGCCGTCACCGCCTGATCCCCAAGACTCGTCTTGTCAAACGCCGCCCGGTAACCGGGCGGCGTTTGATTTTAGACTTCCTGAACCGCCGCACGACATGATTAGGAACTCGTTGGCACTTTTTGCTTTACCCCAAAGGGG
>JAYTMY010000113.1:0-27564 GCA_043748535.1 Lentisphaeraceae bacterium
TTGTTCGAGGGCGAGGGCGAGGGCGATATCGGCGCGGGAGTCGGGGCTGGCGCTCTTTTCGCGAGCGATCTTGAAGTCGAAGGCTGCGCCGCCGCCGCCGTCGAAATATTCAAGGCGCAGGTTGTGTGTTCCGGCTTCCAGCTTCAGGCTGGTTTCCTTCAGGACGGCGCCGTGCTGGCCATCGTTGTCGAGGGCGATGCGGCCGTCGATGTAGAGGCGGCTGCCGTCGTCACTGCTGAGGCTGAATTTGAGGGTCTCGGGCTTATCGAGAGTGAAGCCGCTGTCGAGGGTGGCGCCGCGCCAGCCGCGCTGGTTTTTGACGGCGGCGAGGAGGTCAGGATCGGCGGAGCGGACTTCCTTGAAGGGCTGGCGATCGAGGAAAACGGCGCAGGAGCTGTTGGGTTCTCCTTTGTAGAGCTTGAGGTTGCCGCTGTCGAGGCGTAAACCCTGGCCGCTGAGGAAGTATTCGCGTTGCCAGCGGTGCTGTTCGGCGATGCGGAGCGCCGAACGCTGTTTGTTGCTGTAGGCGGCCTGCATCAGGCGGACGATCGATTCGTCGCCGCCGCCGAAGAAGGAGCCGGCGCCGGTGGGCCAGGTGACCGAGTAGGGGGTGGTCCAGTTCTCGTCATCGTAGCGCAGCATGTAGGCACAGTGGCCGGGCTGGCCGACCGGGAAGCTGGGGATGCCGTGGGCCCGGGCGTTGTAGGCGCCAAAGGTGGAGAGGGTGCCGCAGACGCCCCAGACTTTCTTGATCGAGGGAGCGCCGCGGACGTAGTGGTTCTTCCACATCGAATAATAGGGGTCGGCCTGGCAGGAGTCGCCGAATTGGTTGTCGTTGGTCCAGGGGATTTCCCAGCAGGCGCCGTCGTAATTGGGTTGCGGGCAGGCGCGGTCGTAGGCGAGGTAGCGCTGGTGACGGGCATCGCCAATGCGGCCGGCGTAGTCATCGCAGGAGGTGACGAACATCATCTCCCACGATTCGAGCTTGTCGAAGGAGGTGTGGAGGCGCCCTTCTTGGTGGTTTTTCAGGTTGGCCTGATAAGCATCGGTGAGCGAGAACTGGATCGCCGCGTCGTTCCAGTCACCCGGCTGGTTGCGAGCGTAGGCGACGGCGAGCTTGCGGTAGAGCGGCAGGGTGGAGCGCTTGTCGTAGCGGAAGAGGGAGAGCCAGAGGTGCAGGTCGTTGGCGTTGTCGGCCTGGCTGCCGAAGGTGCCGGTGACGAGGAAATCCTCGAGCCACTCGGGCGAGCTGAAGACCTGGCGCAGGAAGGCCGGGCCTTCGGGACGGGTCCGGATTTCTTCGAGGCAGCCGGTGCCGACGAGGCGGATGAGCTCGTGGCGCATCATCTGGAAACCGGTGGTGGAGTCATTCGCCGCCTTCTTCAAGACGGCGCGGAGATCAGTGCCGCGGAGGCGTTTGTCGAGCTCGGCGCGGAGCTCGTCGACAGCCTTGCCGAGATCACCGGCGGCGACTTTCTCGGTCCATCCGTCGGGGTTAAGTTCAGGGGTCTCGAGCCAGCCGTAAACCGGCAGGTCGTTGACCTCGCCGAGGACCTTGAAATTGTCTTCGGCTTTGATTTTGGCCTTGACCAGTGTCGCGACGGGCTCACTGCTCGTGCCGGTGGCAGACGCGCCGTCCCCTTTGGCAAGGGGCGCTTTGAGGAAGAACCAAGCGCCGGCGCCGCCGATGCCGATCAATCCGAGGCCGAGGAAGAGCGGCAAGGCAGAAGATTTTTTCGGCGCGGCGCGCGGCACTGCCGGAGGAGGATTTGCGCTCGCCGCAGGAGCCGGAGCCGGGATCGGACGCGCGCCTTCGGGAGCTGGTGCCGGGGCCGCAGCAGGCTTGGGAGGGGGAGCTGGCTGGATTTGTGCCGGCTCGAGAATCACCGGCGGATTTTCGACCGTGAATTTGCATTGGCAGCGTTCACAGCGGACGCGGCGCCCTTCGGAGCTGTCAGGAAGAGGAAGAAGCAAGTGACAGCCGGGGCAGGTGAAATTCATGATGATACTCCTAGTGGATAAAGACAATTCCTTCATTGGCGGGAAGTATGACTTAAATAACCAGGAAAACCATGGCATAAAAATCTAAGGGAGTCGATATTGGCCGAATTTGACGTCGATCTGCAGCCGCCCGGGGGTCTTTTCAAAGCGATCATAAGGGGCTTTGAGTTCCCGCCAGAAGGGGATCCAAGGAGACGTGGCGTATGCCTTCAGATTGGCTTCGCTGAGGTGGAAGGGATAGGCGTGGATTTCGATTTCTTTTTGCCCTTGGCGCAAAGCCGCGGCGGTGAGGGTCCAGACTTCTTCGATGGCGGGATCGCCGAGGGCAAAGCAGCCGATGCTGGCGGCGCCGCCGTGGATCATGATGAAAGACCCCGTCCGTTTCTGTGCCTTGTCGTAGGCGTTGGGATAGCCGATATTGAGCGACAAGTGGTAGGCGCTGGCTGGATTCAGCGCTTTTGCGGTGACCGCATAAAAACCTTCCGGCCCCTGGCCATCACCTTCGCGCTGTTTCGGGCCGAGCTCGCCGGAGAGGGCGGTGATCGGCCATTGCCTCGCCTTCACCCAGGTGGCGTCGGCTTTGCGCATCCACAATTCGGCGACGCGCTCTTCTTTAAAAAGCCGGAGCAAGACCGGCGCGCCGAGCTCGAGGCCAAGAGCCTTCAGCGGCGCCGCCAGAAGCGGGCGTTGCCGCGTCTCCACCTGACGCGAGCGATCACTCGCCGGCACCGGGTCGGGACTGTTGAAAAGAAGGAGTGCGGTCACGAGGCAGTGCATCCGGAATCCTGGTTGGGGTTGGCCATCATAGTGCCAGCCGCTTCAGGGTTTGTAGTCCCGGCTTCAGCCGCTCGTTGAGCTCAAATTGCGGCAGCAGCAGAACCAGCCGGCTGAAGCCGGGGCGACAAACTTGAGCTCAAATATCGATGAATTCGCTCACTTCTCCCGCGCCAGCGAACGCCAGGCGATGTCGTAGTCAAAATCAGAGGAAGAATTTATTGGCGGATTTTCTCTTCCAGAAGTTGATAGAATTTTTCACTTGTCTCTTTGCCCACTTCAGCAATCGGAATGGCCAAGCCACTCGTGTTGCCGAATTGAATAAAAATATACTCCTTGTTGCGGCTCCATTTTTCGATGCCAAGCCAGTTGATTTTTGACTCGCCAACAGGTGAGATCATCTTTAATCCTGTCGACTCAATTTCAACTTCACAAGGGCCGTAAAATTTTTGGTGTGCTTCAGAGGAAATGAGCTCTATAACTTTCTTATTTGCAGACTTTAAAAGTGATCTGGGGATCCACAAGCAAAATGCGATAGCAATAACCAACATAAAGAAAAGGCCGATTAAGTCTTCCGGGGGAATAAAAATTAAATTCAAAATAAGCATAAAAAATATAAATAATTGAGTCCAAATTATTGACTTTTTTAGAGTCTTTGAGCTCTTGAAATAATCATTATAAAAAGCCAAATATATTTCTTTCGTTGAAGTGTATTTTAACGTCATGAATCGGCCTGTAAGTAAAAGGGTTGATGGTCTAATGTATCTATGCCAATAGAGATTCTCACTTCTCCCGCGCCAGCGAACGCCAGGCGATGTCGCGACGGCAGAAGGCGCCTTGCCAGGAGATCTGGTCGACGCCGCGATAGGCGATGTCGAGAGCTTGGCGGACCGTGGCGGCTGAGGCGGTGACGCCGAGGACGCGGCCACCGGTGTTGACCACTTGGCCGTCTTTGAGGGCGGTACCGGCGTGGAAGACCTTGGCGCCAGTGGCGGCGGCAGCGTCGAGGCCGGAGATGGGGAAGCCTTTGGCGTAGTCGCCAGGGTAGCCGCCGGAAGCGAGGACGACGCAGACCGCGGGCTCGTCGGAGAAGACCGGCTTGGCGTCTTTCAGTTGGCCGGTGGCGGTTTTCAGCAAGGCGTCGGCCATGCCGGATTCCCAGCGCATCATCAAAGATTGGGTCTCGGGGTCGCCGAAGCGAACGTTGAACTCGAGGAGGCGGACGCCTTTGCTGCCGATCATCAGGCCGATGAAGATGACGCCGCGAAATTCGAGGCCGTCCGCCTTGAGACCGGCGAGGAAGCGGCTGAGCACTTCGCGTTCACAGATAGCGTCGACCGCGGCATCGCAGACTGGCGCGGGCGAGTAGGTGCCCATGCCGCCGGTGTTGGGGCCGGTGTCGCCATCGCCGACGCGTTTGTGGTCCTGCGCGGTGGCGAGGTGGAGGATGGTTTCGCCGTCGCAGAGAGCGAAGAGTGAGGCTTCTTCACCGTCGAGGAATTCTTCGATCAGGACGCGGTGTCCGGCGGCACCAAAGGCACCGGCGAAGCAGTCCTTGACCGCGGCGACCGCTTCGGCCTCGGTCATGGCGACGGTGACGCCTTTGCCGGCGGCGAGGCCGTCGGCCTTGACCACGATGGGAGCGCCGTTGGTGGCGATGAAGGCCAGGGCGGAGGCTTCGTCATCGAAGGTGCCGGAGGCGGCGGTGGGGATGCCGTGGCGGACCATGAAGTCCTTGGCGAAGGCCTTCGAGCCTTCCAGCTGGGCGCCCTTGGCCCCGGGGCCGAAGACCGGGAAGCCGGCGGCGCGGAGATCGTCGCCGAGGCCGGCGCAGAGGGGGATTTCGGGGCCGATGACGACCAGATCGATCTTCTCGCTGCGGCAGAAGCTGATGGTCGCTTCATGGGTCTTCAGCTCGATGCAGGTGATGCCGTCGGCCGCAATGCCGGGGTTGCCGGGGGCGGCAAAGACGGCGCTGACCAGCGGGTCTTTTTTGAGGCGCCAGGAGAGAGCATGTTCGCGGCCGCCGCCGCCGATGACGAGAACTTTCATGATGGGAGAATCCTTGTGGGGTTTGTAGTCATCGCGCAAGGTAAGCCCCCGGGCGCTCGGGGCAAGTTCGGTGACGGAACTTTGCGGCGATCGCAGAACTAGCCATCGCTGCGGTCCGGGCTTGCCCCGCGCTTAGACGCGTCTAGTTTCAATCGCATGTCAACACCCGATTCCATTCCCGGGCTGCGGCGCGGCTCTATTGTCCCGCCTCAGACCCTGTCGCAGCCGCCCCCCGAAGCGTCTGATTCCATGCATTTGTGTTTTTATGGTGCGGAGGGGCAAGGGCAGCATTTTCTGTATGAAGTTCCTTCCCTCACCCCGATTGCCAAGGTGATCACCGCCTTTGCTGCCGGCAGCGCCGCCGGAGGTGGCCAAGACGATTTCAGCCAGCGCCTCGCCATCCGCACCACGCGACTCAATCAGCGGATTCCCTGCCGTATCCAGCAAATCGATCCGGCTCATCTGATCCTGCAGTTTCTGCAACCGGTCAGTGATAGTGATCTGGTCTTTCTCGGTGAGCTTTTTCTCGAAGATCGCGCCTTCCATTCGGGCTTGAGTTATTATCACAATCATTGGGACAGCGGCCGCGAAAAAGACATCCTGGCGCCGGTCCGCCGCGAACAGCGTCTCTGCCTCCGCTGGGAGTGATTCCTTCCCCTTCCAACCTCGATCCCCGGGATCTTTTTTCATGCAGCAATTTCAGGAAGTCTTTTACGGTCGTGGCGCTTGGCTCGGACTGTTTTTCGCCATCGCCTTTGGCGGCTGCCTCGGCAGCTTTTTCAATGTCGTGGTCTGGCGCCTGCCGCGCGGCGAGAGCCTCAGCCATCCTCCCTCGCGCTGCCCGAGCTGTTCGCACCCGATCCGTCCCTGGCACAACATCCCGGTCTTCGGCTGGCTCGTCCTCGGCGGCCGCTGCTACGATTGCAAGCAGCCCTTTTCGCCGCGTTACGCCCTCATCGAAGCCGCCTTCGCCGTCGCCTTCGGTCTCATCGGCATCCTCGGCTGCCATCTTGGCCTGCCAATTGAGCTGGTGCTGATCCACTTCCTCCTCATCTCCTTCCTCTACGGCGCCGCCGCCATTGATATCGCCCACCGTCGCCTCCCCGACAAGCTCAACCTGAGCTGCGGATTGCTCGCCGTCGCCGCCTTCTGCGCCTTCCCCAGCGCCTTTCTCAATCCCGGCGAAGCCTTCAGCGGCATGCCGCGGCCTCTGCTTTTCACCCAACTCGCCTCGACGCCCTTGATCTCTTACCTCGCCGAAGCAGGCACCGCCGTCGTCCTCGGCGCCAGCTTCCTCCTCCTCAGCCGCTGGCTGATCAATCGTTATGCCGGGCAAGAGCAGCATCTTTTCCCGGACGGCCAGCTCCTTCATCTCGATGCCGCCGGAGCCCGTCTCGAAGGCGACGAAGCTCTGCCGTGGAAAGATCTCCGGGGTTTCCAATTTCTCGTCAAAGATGAATCCAGCCCCCTGCGCGGCGAAGTCAGCTTCCGTGACGGCCAGCTCTTTCATAGCGACGGCAAGGTCGAAGTGGCGACGCTGACGCCGATGAGTCTGAGCATCCAATCCCTGTCCTTGCCTCGCGAAGCGCTGGGACTCGGCGACGCCAAATTCGCCGCCGCCCTCGGCCCCTTCCTCGGCTTCCCCCTGCTCTTCGCCAGCCTGTTTGTCGCCGTTTTCACCGCCCTCGCCCATGCTCTGGCGATGCGATTTTGCGGCCGCCGCGACTACGCCGTGCCCTTTGGTCTGCACCTCGCCCTCGCCGCCGCCCTCTGGGCCTTCGCCTGGCCCTGGCTGATCTCCGGCCTTGGCCGCCTGATCGGGAATTGAAGATAAAATCCGTATCATCGGCCACATCCGCAACCCGAGATTCGAGCTTATGTCGTGAAACTCATAAGAACTCATTTAATAGCGCAGGAGTGCTACCATGAAACTGGAATACAAAAGCTTACTCGGAAGCCATGAAATGGATGTTGAAGGCGATGTCTTTGTCGGCCATATCATCGGCTTAGAAGATGGCGAAGGGGTTAACTTCGAGGGTAAAACGGCTAGTGAGTTGGTCCAGGCCTTTCGCGACAGTGTGGATGACTATTTAGAAATGTGCGCCGCCAAAAAACGACAAGCGAAAAAATTGCCGTCCGGGAATATCAGTCTTCGGATATCGCCGGCTTTGCACAAACAGCTTCTAGATTATTCAACCCTGCGAGACCGCTCCTTAAATAATCTCATCGAAACGGCGTTGAAATGTCAGTTAAGCCAAGAACTGAAACATCATTAAACCGTAATTCCTGCTCCTCGTGCGGGTCAAATTCTTGCCCCCGAAAATTGCCCGGCGCGCTCTTGCGAGATGTTATAACATCGGTTATAATTTCAGTGAAGCCCACTTAAACCTCGGAGTCACCAATGGCCGCCACCGCACTGAAGATCATTTCCATCGGCAATTCCCTCGGCGTCATCCTGCCGAAGGACATTTTGTCGCAACTGCATGTGGAGAAGGGCGACAAGATTTTTCTCACGGACACGCCCGACGGCTTCCGCGTCGGCCAGTACACCGATGAGCTGGAGGAGGCAATGAATCTGGCCGAATCGATCATGCGTCAGGACCGCGACGTCCTGCGTGAGCTGGCCAAATGAAAGAACCTCGTTGGTTGTGGCCGGAGTTGGTTCTTGCTTTGCATGAACGGCAATTGGCGGAACACGGCGGCGGCTCTGGCATCCGGGCTCAGGACATGCTTGATTCGGCGTTGATGCGGCCGCAGCAGAAATGGGCCTATGGCCAGCCGCCACCAGATATCCCGGCCCTCGCCGCCGCTTATGCTTTCGGCATCGCCCGCAATCACCCCTTCATCGACGGCAACAAACGCACCGCCTGGGTCGCGCTCCGTTTGATGCTGAAGTTGAACGGCTGGGATCTTCAAGCACCTCAAATCGACAAGTTGCGGACCATGCTCGCCCTCGCCGCCGGCGAGCTCAGCGAAGACGCTCTGACCGATTGGGTCCGGGCCCATTCCCAAGAGTCCCGATGAGCCGGACCCGCATCATGGGGGTGCTCAACGCCACCCCCGATTCCTTCTCCGACGGCGGCCTCCACCTCGACCCCGAAAGAGCCCTGGCCGCTGGCCTGAAAATGATCGCCGATGGTGCTGACATCCTCGACGTCGGCGGCGAATCGACCCGCCCGGGAGCGCCAACGATTTCTGTCGACGAAGAGCTCCGCCGCGTCCTGCCGGTGATTGCCGCTTTGCGCTCGGCGCAAGTGACAGTGGAGATCAGCATCGACACCAGCAAGCCGGAAGTCGCCGCTGCCGCCTTGAGCGCCGGCGCGACCTGGATCAACGACGTCACCGGTTTTCGCGATCCCCGCATGCGAGTTCTGGCGGCGGAACGCGGCTGCACTTGCGTCGTCATGCACCTGCGCGGCACGCCCGCCGACATGGCCGAGAAAGCGATTTACCTTGATGTCGTTGCTGAGGTGAAGGCCGAGCTCAACAGTGCGGTCGAGGCGATGTTGGCCGCTGGCATTCAGCGCCAGCACATCATCCTCGATCCCGGCTTCGGCTTCGCCAAAAACGCGGCCCAGAATCTCGAACTGCTGGCCCGATTCGGCGAGCTCCGCGACCTCGGCCTGCCCCTGCTCGCTGGTTGCTCGCGCAAATCCTTCATCGGCGCCGCCAGCGGCGAAAACGACGCCCGCCGCCGCTTGCCCGGCACCCTCGCCGCCCACAGCGCCGCGCAACTCGCCGGCGCCCGTTTCCTCCGCGTCCACGACGTCGCCGAAGCGGTGCAGGCGGCGCGCGTCATCGACGCCTTAAGCAAGGGTTTTAGGAGTTGTGAGGGTTAAAAGGGTTTTAAGGGCAAACGCCCAACCCTTCCAACCCTTCCAACCCCTTCATCCCTTCCAGCCCTTCCAACCCTTCCAACCCTTCCAGCCCTTCCAACCCTTCCAACCCTTCCAACCCTTCCAACCCTTCCAACCCTTCCAACCCTTCCAACCCCTTCATCCCCTGCCGGAGCTTCCCATGGATCTACTCGCTGAAATCAGCCGCGGCTGTGGCCTGCGCTGCGCCATTCTCACCGATACCGGGGGCGGCGGACGCCTCTACACCACGCGATTCCTCCTCGACGGCAAGGAGCAGCCCGGCTTCACCTATGATCCGGCCCCGGCGCCTTGCGCCAACGTCCTGACCTACGGCGCCTTCATCATTCCCAACGGCGTGCAGATGCTTTTCCCCGAGGACAAAGGCCTGAAAAAAGTCGATGCCCAATGTTATCTCGGAGTGCGCCGCGCCAACGGCGGTCACCTCTGTTTCCTCGACTCGCAACCCTGGCAGCCCGGTCGCCTCGATACGCCCGAAGTTCCGAATCTTCTCGGCCGGGAATTCAACGACACCCTGCTCTTTCTGCAGGCGCTGGTGCGGAAGTTCGATTAGATTAGAGTCCGTATCATTCGAGATCCGCAGTACGCAAAACAAGCACCAAGGACCAAGGAGCCGCCCATGTTTCGCACCATCCCGGAATCTGATTGGAAGCTGTTCAAGGAGATTCACAGCTTGCTTCTGGAACGCTACTGCCAGCGCACCCTGGAGGAGTTGGATCAGTTACGACACAAGGATGCAGTTGCCTCCGATCGCTACTTCGATATCCGCGAGCTGATGAAGAAGCGGGACAAGACGCTGCAGAAGATCTTCCAGGATTACCGCCGCTCCACCGCCATCATGCAATTGGCGGCGATGCGCAACGCGGAACTCCTGAGCGAAGCCGAATTTGGGCGTTTCTCCGAGGAAACCCAGCTGTCGATCAAGCATTGGACCGGAGAAGCATGAGCTCTGCACAAGTCGAGTCTATCATGCCCTTGTGACACTCAGAAAATTCTGAGCAACGCCGGCCCCCAACTGGCGCGCCGCCTCTTCCGATGCTAAACTTCCCCATCAACCCGAAAATCTCCCATGCGCATCGCCAACCCCCTCTATGACAGCGTCTTCAAATACTTGATGGACGACCCCGAGTGCGCCCGCACGGTGATCGCGACGATCTCCGGACTGGACATCATCAAGGTCGAGCCGCGCCCGACCGAGATCCAGACCGAAGTGGCCAGCGGCCTGCTCGTCTATCGCCTCGATTTCTGTGCTCATGTCAAACTCGCCGATGGCGGTTTCCAGCTCGTCCTGATCGAGATCCAGAAGGCCAAGGAAGCTGAAGACATCATGCGTTTCCGTCGCTACCTCGGCCAGCAGTACGCCAATCCCGCCAACATCGTCCCCGATCTGCCCCCCGAAGCTCCGGTTCAGCCCCTGCCGGTGCTCGCCATCTATCTTCTCGGTCACAAGCTCAGCGGCATGCCCGAGGTGCCGGCGATCAAAGTGGCGCGGCAGCAGCTCGACGCGATTACCGGTAAGAAACTCGTTGGTCACAGCCCTTTCATCGAATGCCTGACCCACGACAGCTTCATCATCCAGATCCCCAATCTTCACGACGACGCCCGCAACTCCCTCGAAAGCCTGCTCAAGGTCTTCGATCAGCACCGCAAAGACCCGCGCGACGGCCACACCTTGATCGTCGACGAAAGCCAGTTGCCGGAGGAATTCCGTCCCGTCTTGCGCCGCCTCAGCCGCGCCGGGGAATCGGAGGAGATGCGCCAGCGGATGACCATCGAGGACGAATTCCTTGACGATCTGCGACGCCGCGAGCGCCACACCCAGCGCCTTGCAGAAGAGCGTGACAAGGCCCAAGCCGACACCAAGAAAGCCCAAGCCGACACTAAGAAAGCTGAAGCCGAGACCAAATCGGAAGTTAAAGCCCGCAAAAAAGCCGAAGCCGACAAGCAGAAGGCCGAAGCCGACAAGTTGCGCATCGCCTTGAGCTCTGCCGAAATGTTGCGAACTGCGCAAGTGCCGGAAGATCGCGTTCGCCAGGCTACCGGCATTGACTTCGCCCAGCTCGAGATCTGGATCCGTTCGGGACGGCCTTGATCGAGGATTCGAAGTTCACCCCAACGGGAATTCCGCCTTGGCCGGATCGACGCCGTAGACGCAGATACCGAGCTCATCGAGGGCAGAGAGCACTCGCTCGCGGTCGATGAAGAGGGTCATACCGGCCTGCAGGATGAGGCTTCGGGCCTTGGCGGCGGCGAGGGAATCGACGGTGCGCAGGCCGATGACCGGAATGTCGAAACGCAGGTCGTGGCCGTCTTTGGCGACCTTGATGACGGTGACGCCGCCACGACCGAGTTCACCACCACGGAGAATGCAGCGGTCGGTGCCTTCAAAACCTTCGACGGCAAGGATGCTGCCGCGTTTGACCACCAGGGATTGGCCGATGTTGAGGCGGGCGCATTCCCGCGCCAATTGCCAGCCGTAGGCCGCATCGGCGGCGCGCGAGGCATCGAGGGCGATGCGGCCGAGCTGGCCGGGAGTCGCGAGGCAGGAATCGAGGAAGGAGTGAGCTGGCAGGACCGACAGGCCGCCTTCTTCTAAGCTGTCGCAGATGGCGCCGAAGAGGCTGTGGGCGTTTTTCTCTTTCAAGCGGGCGAGGATCTTGAAGGCGCGCAGATCGGGACGGATGCCACCGAAGAGGCGCGTCGGCTTGATCTGGCCGATCATCATCATTTGGCTGACCTGACGTTTGCGGCAGGACTCGATCACCTTGCCGATCTGGCCGACGTGGACCCAGTCGCAGCTGTCCGCCTCGGCGGCGAGGGCCGGCTCGGCTTCGTCGATCATACCGACGACATGAATGCGCGGCACGCCGGCGGCGCGGGCAGCGCGCAGGGCGGTGAAGGGATACATGCCGCGTCCGGCGAGCAGGCAGAGCGGCTGATCGAGGGCGGGGCGAGGATAAGTTCGCGCTTGGCTCATTTCGCCTTGCTCCAGATGACCGCGAGTTCAAGCAGCTGGCCTTCGGCGGTGGGCTGCTTGCCGCGGGCATCGCGGGCGATGAGGCGTTGACGGGCGGCGGCGAGGACCAGGCTGTCGAGCTTGGCGTCGCCGCAGCTCGAGATCAGCTGGACCGACCAGATGCCACCGAGATAAACGGCGCGCAGGCGGGTTTCGGCACCTAGCGCTGGAGGCTTGGCAGGAGCGGCGACAGGACAAGGCAGCAAAGCTTGCCCGTCTTCAAGCCACAGAGGCCAGACGGTGGCTGTCGTCACCAGCGTTTCGGCCGGGGCGGCGGGCAGGGGCCAGGCGTCGGCGGCGCTGCGGCGCAGATCGGGGCTGCTCAGGGGTGGGCAGATCGGGGTTTCCGGCCATTGCTGCGTCGGCATCTCGGCGCGTTGACGCGGCAGGGCGATTTCCGCTTGATCGCCGCGGGGCAGTGAGGGCAGGGGCAGACTGATGGCGCGGCGCGGGTCGTCGAGATCTTCCAGGGCCCGGATTTCGGCGCTTGCTTGGTCATCAGCCTGGGTGGGAAAACTGAAGATCGGACTGGTGGCGGAATCGCGCTGGCCGCTGGCCGTCGGCGCATCGGCGACGCGGAAAAGCAGCAGGGGCAGGGCAAGGCAGATCAGGCAGACCCCGAAAATCGCCAACAGGGGACGACGCTGGCGCCGGCTCGGTTCAGTCCGCGGCACCTGGGGCCTCCGGACGGGCAGTGGAGGGGTCGGTGACCAGATTGACGGTGACATTGAGGCGTTGGGCGGCGGCAATCACCCGCATGATGCAATCGTAGGGGACTTCGCGGCCGGCCTTGACCGACAGGATGGGGCGGCGATCGCCGGGAAGCGAGCGTCCTTTGATGACGGTGGAGAGCTGGTAATCGAGATCACTCCACCGGACGCGGCGGGCGTTAAACAGGCAGATGGCATCATCCGGATTGGACTTATCTTGCGGCATCGAGATGACGATGACGAGGCGGTCGGCAGCGAGGCCGGTGCCGCCTTGGACCTTGGGCAGATTGACCTGGAAACCGTGCTGGAAATCGAAGGACATGGCGAGGATGAAGATGAAGGCGGCGTAGAAAAACACGCTCATGAAAGCCGCGGTGTCGAGGCGTCCGGTGAAGAGTTGCAGGCGTGTGCGGTAGCGCATGGAGAGGCCGAGAGTTTAAAGTTTAAGGTTTAAAGTTGAAAGTTGCGGCGTGGAAAGGCAGGGGGGTCAACACTTTCAACATGCAACTAGTCAAGGCTTGGTCTCGCCTTCAACCTTGATTGGGTTGTGGGTGAGGAAGTAGACGATCTCGGAGGCGGCCATATTCATTTCGTTGATGATCGCCTGGACCCGGGTGACGAGGAAGTTGTAGAACAGGTAGCTGGGGATGGCGACGACCAGGCCCGAGGCGGTGCAGATCAGAGCGGACTCCATGAAGGGGGCGAGGGAGCTGAGATTGATGGTGGCGGCACCGCGGATGTGTTCGAAGGCCTGGATCATGCCGACGACAGTGCCGAGCAGACCGAGAAGGGGCGCGATCTGGGCGATGGTGGCGAGGGCGGGGATGTTGCGTTCCAAGCGGGCGATTTCGACCTGGGTGACCTCGTCGACAGCCTGGACGATGTCCTTCTCGCTGGCGCCGGCGCGGAGGACGGCGGCGCGGACGAGGTGAGCGATCGGGCCTGGGGTGTCATCGCAGATTGAGACAGTTTCGACGAGGTTGTTGCGCTTCAGATTGTTGAAGATGCCTTCGAGGAAGTCGCGGGTATCGATCTGGCAGCGGTGGAAGTGAAAGAGGCGTTCGACGGTGATGAAGAGGGCGGCGGCGGCGAGGATGATGATCACCCAGATGACACCGGGGTCGTTTTTGAAGACTTCGAGGAGGCGTTCGAGGGTCATAGCTAGCTCCGGGTCAGGCGAAGGGGCTGGTGAGTTTCAAAGCTTGCGGGATGAGCTCCGGCAAGTCATCGGCGGCGAGGCCGCGGATGCCGTGGGGCGACAGCTCGCCGGCGAGGCCGTGGATGAAGACCGCGATACGCACGGCGGCGCTGAGGTCGGGTTCGACCGCGGCGTAGGCGCCGATGAGACCGGCGAGGACATCGCCGGCTCCGGCGGTGGCGAGGGCCGACGAGCCCGAGGTGTTGATCCAACGGCGGCCATCCGGCGTGATGATGCGGGAATTCTGGCCCTTGAAGACGAAGACGGCGCCGAGCAGTTTGGCGAGTTCCGTCGCCTGTTCCTCGGGATCGACGGAGGCGATGCCGAATTCCTGAGCCAGGCGTTTGAGTTCGCCGGCGTGCGGGGTCAGGCAGACCGGGGCACTGCGGGGGAAGAGGGCGCGCAGGGCATGGATGTGGGCGAGGGCGCCGGCATCAAGGATGACCACTTTTTCGGAGCGCAACACCGCTTCAATGACGCCGCGTTCTTCGAGGGCGCCGCTGAGGCCGGGGCCGACGACGACGCTGTGGGCGCGGGCCAGAGGCTTGCCGAGGAAGGGCAGGTGGGTGGCGGCGAGCGTCAGGCCATCACCCGGCAGCGGGATCTGGACCAGGGCCGCGTGGGTGTTGGAGACCGGCACGGTGCCGGAGGTCGGGCGAGCAAGGGTGACCATGCCGGCGCCGCCGCGGAGGGCGGCGGCCGCCGCGAGCAAGGGCGCGCCGGAGAATTGCGCGCTGCCGCCGATGACCAGGACGTCGCCGCAGTCGAATTTGTGCCAGTGCGAGGGGCGGCGGCGGATCAAGGGGCAGACATCAGGAGTGAAGAGGGCGTCGCCTTCCGAGGGCGCGAGCTCCATCAGGTGACCGGGGAAACCGATGTCGACGCAGCGCAGGCGACCGGTATGGCGGGCGCCGTCGCCGACGAAATAGCCGAGCTTGGGCAAGCCGATGGCGATGGTCAGATCGGCGACCACGGCGGCGCCCATGGCGAGGCCGCTGCTGCCGTTCAGGCCGGAGGCGATGTCGACCGCCACCACCGGCAGGCCGGAGGCGTTGAGGTCGTTGATCATGCCGAGATAGGGTTGGCGGACGGGACGGTTGACGCCGGTGCCGAAGATGCAGTCGACGACGACGTCGCCACGGCGCAGGTGTTCGCCGAGGAAGGACACCCGCTCGAGCAGGATATCATCGCGCTCAAGGAGGGTGCGGGCCTTGTCTTCGGCGTTGGGGTTCAGCTGTTCGATCGAGTGGGAGCAGTAGACGGCGACGGGCCAGCGTTTCATCTCGGCGAGGAGGCGGGCGATGACGAAGCCGTCGCCGCCGTTATTGCCCTTGCCGCAGATGACGACGACGCGGAGGGCGTGATCGGGGTGAATGCCTTCGAGAAAGTGGTGGATTTCGCGCGCTGCGGCGGCGCCGGCACGTTCCATCAGATCAGCGGAGCTAAGGTAGCCGCCGGCAATGGTTCCCTCATCAATATCGCGCATCGCTTCGGCTGTGACGATCTTCATGCTGTGCTCCTTCATGAATGTGGCTTTGAATGCCCCTATTCTACACCGCGAAGCGAGGCGCCGCCGCTCTCCCGGATTACATTCTGGCGATTCAAGTGACACAAAGAGGCGGAACTCCCATGACTGCAAGCGGCAAAACAGAATTGAAGCAGGTGACGATCTGGTGCGACGGCGCCTGCAAAGGCAATCCCGGCCCCGGCGGCTACGGCGCCATCCTGTTTTCCGGCGACAAGCGCAAGGAGCTCTCCGCCGCCTATCGCCGCACCACCAACAACCGGATGGAAATGCTCGGCCTCATCGTCGCCCTCGAGACCCTGAAGTTCACCTGTCAGGTGAAGGTCTACAGCGACTCGAAATACGTCGTCGACAGCCTGAAGCTGGGCTATCCCAAGCGTTGGCGCCAGAACGGCTGGAAGCTGGCCGACAAAAAGCCGGCGAAAAATGTCGATCTCTGGCAGCGTCTGCTGGAGCAGATGGAGCGTCACCAAGTCGAGCTCAACTGGGTCAAGGGCCACGCCGGCACCGAGCTCAACGAGGCGGTCGACCAGCTTGCCAATGCGGCGATCAAGAACGCCGCGGCGATGTTGATTGACGAAGGTTTCGAGAAGGAGTCCGACCTCTTTGGCTGAAGGCGCCGCGGCTCATGCCGACTGGCGGAGGAATTCCAGCGAGGAGAGAATGCGGGAAGTGTCGAAGCTTTGCAGCTGTTGCCGGAAAAGGCCGATGAATTCGTCGAGATTCGGATCGTAGCTGCGTCTGTATTCGGCTTCGAGATGGCGAAGCAGGTTTTGCAGGCCGTCAGATTCCGGCGCCAGCAGCAGGGCGGCGGCGATGGCGCGTATTTCCGCGGGTAGCGGCGCAAGAGCGCTGGGAAGACGGGTTTTCTCCCGGGTTTCGCGGCTCACCTGGTGAGGAAGATGACGGGCCAGCAAGGCGAAGAGCTCCTGCGGATGATAAGGCTTGGTGAGCTGCTCGGCGAAGAGACCTTCCTCGACGATTTCATAAACCGCGGCGCTGGCGCTGATGCGGGGAATGGCGGACAAGGCCGGGTCGTCGCGGAGCTGGCGGGCGGCCCCGACGCCATCGAGCGGCGCCATTTTCAGGTCGAGCAGGATCAGGTCGGGACGGCCACGGCGGGCGGCGGCCACGGCGGTGCTGCCATCGATCACACATTCGAGCTCAAGGGCGGGATGCTCGTCGAGGATTTCGCGCAGCAGTTCCAGATTGATCGAGCTGTCATCGGCGGCGAGGATGCGAGCCGCCTCGAAGTGATATTTCAAGCGGGGCGCTTCCACGACCGGACTGGCAGAGGCGGTTTGAAGCGAGGCGAAATCGAGGGTGAAAACGGTGCCGCCGCCGGGGGCGTCGCTGAGGGAGAGTGTGCCGCCGAGGAGTGCGGTCAGATCGCGGCTGATGGCGAGACCGAGGCCGGTGCCGCCATGGACTGCCGCCGACTGGCCGCTTTTCTGCATGAAGGCAGCGAAGACGCGCTGTTTGTCGGCATCGGGGATGCCTTCGCCGCTGTCCCTCACAATCAGCTGGAGGTGGATTCTCCCGTCGCCGCGCAGCTTGCCGCTGGCGGTGATGTGGACGCTGCCCTGATGGGTGAATTTGATCGCATTGCTGACCAGGTTGCCGAGGATCTGGCGGAGACGGTGGCGGTCGATGAGGACGGCGCGGTCCAGTTCCGGGCCGGGGGTGACACTGAAATCCAGATGCTTGCGCTCGGCGAGCGGCAGGAAGAGCTGATGGATTTCCGCGAGGAGTGGCGGGATGGCGGTGGGGATGGCTTTGATGTCGAGGCGGCCAGCTTCGATGCGGGACAGGTCGAGGATGTCATTGATCAGGGTCAGGAGGGTTTCGCCGCTGCTTTGGACACTGCTCAGATAGCGGCGCGATTCGGGGTCGGGGTTGCGCCGGGCGAGGAGATCGGTGAAGCCGAGGATGGCGTTCATCGGGGTGCGGATTTCATGAGACATGTTGGCGAGGAAGATGCTTTTTGCTTGGTTCGCCTCTTCGGCTTCGGCGCGGGAGGCTTCGGCGTGGCTTTTCGCCACCAGCAGGCTGCCCTGCAGCTCCTGCAGCTCTTGGTGGCGCTGGCTGATGGCGCGGCGCTGCCGGGCGACCTTGCGGTAGGCGAAGATCGCCAGGAGGGCCGTGAAGGCGGCGATCAGCATGGTGACCAGGAGGAGGCGGTTGAAACGACGCTGTTCCTGCAAGGAGTCCGTCTGCCGGCTCATCGTCTGTTTCTGATGATGGATCGTCACCGCCTGATCAGCGAGGATGGCACGGCTTCGCTCGATCTCCCCGACGATCTTGGCCATTTCCAGGCTTTTCGCTTTGAGGGCGGCATCCCGCGTCTCCAGGGCGGCATCCCGCGTCTCCAGGGCGGCAGCGCGGTCTTGGATGTCGGTGCTGAGCCGGATTTTTTCCGCCGCCAGATTGACCAGCTTCGTCTCTTGTTCCGCGATGCTGGCCTTCTGGGTGGTGATGGTGGCTTGCGACTGCTGCAATTGGGTGTTCAGGAGCTCATAGGATTTTTTGATCTGGCCCATGGCCTCGGTCTTCTGCGCCAGATTGCTACGGGCGGCTTGCAGGGCGGCATCGAGGCTGATCGCTTCCTGTTGGCCTTTGGCGATTTCGCCGTCCAGTCGTTTCGCTTCCAGGCTGAAACGCTTGGCCGAAGCCTCGGTCTCGGCGAGCAGCAGGCGTTGAGTGTCGAAGCGCTTGGCCTGGTCGGAGAGGCGGTTCTCCATCTCCACCAAGGAGGCCTTACTGTCTTTGTAGATCTTGGCGACATCGATCTCGGTGCCGCCGTGCATGATCAACTCAGGCGCTACTTGGAAGCCTTGGTTGAGCAGGTTCGGCTTGTTGACTTCGAAGCGGATCTTCTTCTCGGCCGTGATCAGGTTGATCATCGCCAGTTTCTTGTTTTCGTATTCTTCGCTGACGACCAAAACAGGGCGGCCTTCGACCCGATAGTGCAGGTCGCGCAGAAGGTCCTTGCTGGTGGCGGGGACGAAGACCAGGTCCGCATTGCCGACTTCATCCGAGCTGGTGGCGGTGAAGATCTCAATCGGCAGCTGGTGGACCTTCGTCGTCTTGGCGAAACGGCGCAGCTTATCCGTCACCCCTTCATCGCCTTTGCCGAGCACGCAAATCCGCAGCGAGCTGCGTTCGGCCATCTTCGGCCAGGTGATGTTTTCGGCGAAGCGCAAGAGGTAGTTGGAGACGATCAAGGCGTGATCGGCAGCCAGGACCGGTTTCGCCGGAGCTGGCGAATCCTCCGCTGCGAGCGGGCGGACCAGCAGCAGGAGGCATGCGAGAGGGAAGCCACCTTTCATGAATCGAGGTTCTCCAGGATCGAGGCCAGTTCGCGGCAGCTGAGTTTGAGGGTGACGAAATCGAAGCCGTGGATGTCGCGCAAGACCCGGGAAAAGGCGGGCGCGCAAAGGCCATGGCGGACTTCGGCAGGGACTTGTTCGATGATCCGGCCGAGGGCAAGAGCCTGGTTGTAGCTGCCATCATTGAGGAAAATGCGGATCTGCTGCAGAATGGTGGCGTGGGTGGCCGCATCGGGGATGGAGTTATTGCCCGGCTCGCCGGAGCTCTCGCGCTCGTCGGTTTTTGCTTGCGGTGCGGCGAAATCGGGATCGACGGCCGGGCGGGTGAGGATATCCGCGGTGAAGACGCTGCCGCGCCCGGGGACGCTGGAGACCGAGAGGCTGCCGCCCATCAGTTCGCAGAGAGTGCGGCTGATCGGCAGGCCGAGGCCGGTGCCGCCGCGGTGCCGGGCACGCTTGTCCTCCGCCTGCTGAAAGGGGGCGAAGATCCGCGCCTGATCCTCCTCGGAGATGCCGATGCCGCGGTCTTCGACCTGCAGGCGCAGCCGGAGCTTGCCGTCCGTCTGGTCCGCCGTCGACACTGCCAGGCGGATGCTGCCGGCATCGGCGAATTTCACCGCATTGCTGAGGAGATTGAGCAGGATCTGGCGCAAGCGGCGAGGGTCGCTGTGGATGGCATCGCGGTAGCCGGTGGCGAGATCGAGATGGAGCTCCAGGCGGCGGCGCGACACGAGGGGGCGGAGTTCATGGACGACTTCCTCGACGAGGTGCGACAGCGAGCAGTCTTCTTCATTCAGCTTCATGCGGCCCTCTTCAGCACTGGCGAGGTCGAGAAGTTCGTTGATCAGGCCGAGCAGGCTTTTGCCGCTGCGCTCGATGTTGTCGAGGGCGGTGCGGGTCGCGGCATCGGGACGGCGTTGCTGCAGCATTTCGACCCAGCCAAGGACCGAGTTCAAGGGCGTCCGCAATTCGTGGCTGATGTTGGCGAGGAAGCGGCTCTTGCTCCGGCTCGAGGCTTCGGCCCGCAGTTCGGCGCTGCGCAGGCGGATGTGGGTGCGGACCCGGCTGCACAGCTCGACGCTGCGGAAGGGTTTGGTGATGAAGTCGACGGCGCCGAGCTGGAAACCGGCCTGCAGCGAGCTGTCGTCATGCATCGCGGTGAGGAAAATCACCGGGATCGCGGCGGTGTCGGGATGGACGGAAAGTCTTTCGATGACTTGGAAGCCGTTCATGTCCGGCATGTCGATGTCGAGCAGAATGAGCTGCGGCCGGAGTTTCCCCAAGGCCTGGAGGGCCTGGGCGCCGCTGGTGGCAAAGGCGATGTTGCAGCCATCATCCTGGAGAAAGCGTGCCGCCACCTGGATGTTCTCCGGGACGTCGTCGACGATCATCACCAAGGGGCGATCGGAACTCATAGACGCTCGGCCGCGACATGACGGCAGATTTCCTGCAGCCGTTCCGGGGTGTAAGGCTTGGCGATGAAGGCCTCCATGCCCACCGCCAGGCATTCCTCGCGGGCGGCGCTGCTGTCGTCGGCGGTGATGGCGCAGATGTAGGGCTGGCGGCCGGGCTGGCGGCGGATCTCGGCGGCGACTTCGCGGCCGTCCATGAAGGGCATGTGCAGGTCCATCAGGATCAGGTCGAAGGGCTCGCTGAGCGCGGTGGCGAGGGCGCTGCGTCCATCGCTCACCACCCGGGCCTTGATTCCCCAAAGCCTGAGAATGCGGGTGATCAGCATCTGGTTAATCAGGTTGTCCTCGGCGACGAGAACTCGCAAGACCTGGAGATTGTCAGCAATGGCTGGCGGCTGCCTGGCTTTTTTCACTTCGATCCAGGCCGAGAAGGTGGAGCCGACGCCGGGACTGCTGCTGTAGGTGACGTCGCCTCCCATCAGCTGGCAGAGGCCGCGGACCATGCCGAGACCGAGACCGGCGCCGCCGTGGCGGCGGGTGGTGCTGCCGTCGCCCTGGATGTAGGGCTTGAAGATTTCGCCGCCCCGCGTCCCGGAGATGCCGATGCCGGTGTCTTTGACTTCGAAGCGCAGGAGGATCTTGCCGTCCTGGCTTTCCCGCCAGTCGTATTTCAGGGTCACCTCACCTTGCACCGTGAACTTCAGGGCGTTGTCGAGGAGATTGAGCAGGATCTGGCGGATCCGTCCGGGGTCGCCGAGCGCCGGGCCGGGGGCATGGCTGTCGCTTGTAACGATTAGGGCCAGACCCTTGCTCTCCGCCGCCGGCAAGAGAAAGGTGAAGAGGCCATCGACGATCTTGCTGATGTCGACGTTTTGGGCTTCGAGGGTGATCGAGCCTTGCTGGATGTCGGACAAATCGAGAAGGTTGTTGAGCAGGCTGAGCAGGCCTTCGCCGCTCTGCTGGATGACGCCGACGAGGGAGCGGGCGTCGGGGCTGATGTCGATCTTGTTGAGGATCGCGGCGGCGCCGAGAATGCCGTTTAGCGGTGTCCGCAATTCGTGCGACATCATGGCCATGATGTCGCCGCGTTTCTGGTTCATCTCCTGGGCATTGCGGCAGGCCGTCAAAGCCTCGTCGCGACTCTGCAGGAGATGTTCGGTGCCAGCGGTGGTGCCGGCGAGGCTGAACGCCTGGCGGTGCAATTTGAGGACCTTGTCGACCCGGCTGATCAGCTCGCGGGTGTTGATCGGCTTGGTCAGATAATCGCTGCCGCCGACCTCGAAGGCGCGGGTCATGTCGTCCGCCCCGGTGCGGGCGGAAAGGAAGATGACCGGGATGTCGCGGCAGCGATTTTCCGCATGCAGCACTTGGCAGGTTTCAAAGCCATCCATCTCGGGCATGCTGATGTCGAGCAGAATCAGGTCGGGACTTTTTTCGCAGGCGATCAGCAAGGCCTCGGAGCCGGACGACGCGACATAGATCTGGAAGCGCCCAGTCTCATTCAAGACCGCAGTGATGATGCGCAGATTCTCCGGCGAGTCGTCGACGACGAGGATGCGTGGGTCTTCGGGATTCATGCAATTCTCCTTGGGCGCTGGTGAGGTCGTTATGACTCTCAAGTTAAGCCACATCTGATTCTCTGCACCCGGAGTAACGGCAAGTTTGAGAATCAATTCAAGTGCGGCACTTGTCGATCCGGAGTTATTGTCGAGTCAAGTCACCTAGGGGGGGTTATGAAGTCGGCACTCTGGCAAGGAAGAATCGATGACGATGACGCAGGTTCGACCCGGCGCTGGCACCAAGCGATCGAGGAGTGGCAGGAAGGCGACGCCCCGGGCATCGCGCTTCTCGGCTTCGCCTGCGACGCCGGGGTGCAGCGCAATCTCGGTCGTCCGGGCGCCGCAGCCGGACCCCGAGAGATCCGCCGACGACTCGCCAATCTGGCCCTCCACGATGACTCCCCGCGCTACGACGCCGGCGACATCGTCTGTACCGGAGATGCTCTCGAAGAAGCTCAGACGGCTTTTGCAGAAAAAATCGAAGAGATCCTTGGCGCCGATCAATTCCCGATCGGCCTCGGCGGCGGCCACGAAATCGCCTGGGCCAGCTTCCATGGACTGGCGCGCTTTCTCGCAAGTTCCGGGTGCCTCGCGGTTCCCAAGATCGGCATCGTCAACTTCGATGCTCATTTTGATCTCCGTTCCGGCAGCCACGGCCATTCCGGCACACCCTTTCGGCAGATCGCCGACGACTGCGCCAGCCGCCAATGGCCCTTCTTTTATGCCTGTTTCGGCGTCTCCCGCTTCGCCAATACCGAGGCGCTGTTTAACCGCGCCCGCCAACTCGGCGTCGTCTGGCGCGAAGATGAAAAACTCAGTCTTCAGCAGCTGTCCGCCGCTGCCAATGAATTGTCGAATTTCCTCGCCTCCGTCGATGTCGTCTATCTCACCATCTGCCTCGACGTCCTGCCGCCGGACTTGCTGCCGGGGGTCTCCGCCCCCTCCGCCCGCGGCGTCGGCCTGGAAGTGCTGGAACCCTTGATCGACCTCGTCCTCGGCAGCGGCAAGGTCCGACTTGCGGATGTCGCCGAGCTCAATCCAGCTTTCGATATCGATGGCAGAAGCGCCCGCGTCGCAGCGCGACTGGTCGCCCGCATCGCGGAGAAGGGTGCTTGCTGATTACTCCTCCGGCCCCTGCTGGAAGGCGCTCAGAGGATAGCTGTTGCGCTCAATCAAAGGCGGCTGGCCGGGACGGACAGTGACGCTCTGGACGTCGACCATGGTTTCTTCGCCGTCGTGGCTGATGCTCATGGCGCTGACACTGAGGACCTGGTCCTTGCCGGCGCCACTGCAGCTCAGGCTGGCGAAGCCGCAAGAGGGATTGTCACCGCCGCTCATCGTCACCGTGGCGGCTTCGTAGCTGTCGGCGCCGGCCTTGACCACGGCCGCTTGCATGCGGCCGTCGGGTCCGAGATCGACGTGGGTTTTGATGCCCATCAGGAAAACACAGGTTGAAAGGTTGAAAGGTTGAAAGGTTGAAGGGCCAGCTCAGTGCCGAGTTCGGCTTTCTGAGTGTGTGCTTCGGTTCTGTCGTCAGACGTGTGCTGTCTCATGCTTTTCATCTTGTTTCCGCCTTTCAACTTTTCAACCTTTCAACCCGGTTCCTGTCTTGCCCATCAGCAGCGGCCGCCGCCGGGATAGGCGGCCTGGTATTGCGCCGGGCACTGAGCCCGCCAGCGGAGCAGATGGTCGCAGAGGACCAGCGCGGTCATCGCTTCGGCGATGGGCGAGAAGCGCGGCAGCAGGCAGGGGTCGTGGCGACCGCGGGTGAGGATGCTGGTCTCCTCGCCGGCGCGGTTGACCGTCGCCTGTTCACGCGCCAGCGACGAGGTCGGCTTGACGGCGCAACGGAAGACGATCGGCTCGCCGGAGGTGATGCCGCCGAGCATGCCGCCGTGATTGTTGGTGGCGGTGTGGGTGGCGCCGTCCTTGCGGATGAAAAGGTCGTTGTTGTCGCTGCCGCGCATCGAGGCGGCGCGGAAGCCGACGCCGTATTCAAAGCCGGTGACGGCGGGGATCGACAGCATCGCCTTGGCGAGGTCGGCCTTGACCTTGTCGAACACCGGTTCGCCGAGACCGGCAGGAACGCCGCTGGCGCAGACCATCGCGGCGCCGCCGATGCTGTCGGCTTCGGAGCGCAATTGCTTGATCAAGGTCGCCATTTTTTCGGCGCTGTCCGGATCGGGGCAACGGGTGGGATGGGCTTCGACCTGTTCGAGCGTCACGGCTTCCGGATCGGGAGCGTCCCAGATGACATTGCCGACCTGGCTGACCCAGGAGACGACGCGGATGCCATGGCTGGTCAGGATCTTCTTGGCGAGGCTGCCGCCGGCGACCCGGGCGATCGATTCGCGGACGCTGGAACGGCCGCCGCCGCGGTAGTCGCGGAAGCCGAATTTGGCGTCGAAAGTGTAGTCGGCGTGGCCCGGGCGGTACTTCTCCGAGATGTCGGAATAATCCTTCGAGCGCTGATCTTCGTTGAGCACGAGGATGGCGATCGGGGTGCCGGTGGTCTTGCCGTCAAAAACGCCGGACAGGATCTGCGCCTTGTCGGCCTCCTGGCGCTGCGTCACCAAGGCCGACTGGCCCGGACGGCGGCGGTCGAGATCGGGCTGCACATCCTCTTCGCTGAAGGGAATGCCGGGGGGGACGCCGTCGATGATGACGACATTGCCGACGCCGTGCGATTCCCCGGCGGTGGTGATGCGGAAAGTGTGGCCGAAACTGCTGCCTGGCATGGAGAACTCCTGAACTTCATTTTTTGCTGGCTCTAATCTGCCCCGCTTGAGGGAAACTGCCATTTGCCCGCCCGCAAAACGCGGCAATCCCGGATTGTCGGCCGTGCGGCCCGGGATAGTTTTCCTCCAGCCCGCATTTTGATTCTGTCATTTTTCAAAAACCCGGGAACCCCTTGGGCTTTAAGTCGTCCATCAGCCTATCGATTGTCGACAATAATAATTTGAAAACCGAAGGATCTCCTGCAATGAAAAGCCTTATTCTCTGCTTTTTGAGCTTGCAGCTGATGGCTGCTACGCCGGCAGAGATCATCGATCGGGCGGAAAAGCGGGTCAATGAGTTGGCCAAGGCGAAGCCGGAATTCCAAGAAGCCGAGCTCTCGTGGGGTGAAGATCCGACTCGGGTCATGCTCAAACGAGGAAAAGACTGGGAGTTGTTGGATTTGCGCGACGGCAGCCTCCACCCGCTTCATCCTGAAAAACAGTTGCAAACCCTTTTTCCCTCTGGCAAGGCCGACATTTTCCTCAATCGCTGTCTGCCGGGAGGAGTGCAAGCGATGACCGAAAAAGGCGGGCTGTGGATTCCCGTCGATGGCAGTCCGGCGCGTTGGCTGAGGGACGATGAGCGACTGGCTTTTGAAGCCGCGATGGCCCCGCCACTGGAGAAGAGAAAACGCAGTGAAAGCCTTGGCGGCGAAGCGGTCTTGCACATTCACAACACCAGTGCCAGCGTCTGGAAACTAGCGTGGATCGACTTCCAGGGCAAAGAAAATGATTATGGCAGCTTGACCCCGGCGGCCTGGGCTCACTATGGCACCTTCAAAGGGCACGCCTGGCAGATCAAGGATGCCCAAGGCGAACTCATCTGGCGTGGCCAAGTCGCGGGCAACTGCCTCGTGGCCGGGACTATTGCGGCAAGCGCAAAACCGGCGTCCGCGGCTCCCAATCCTCACCAACAAGCCTGGCGCGACATCGGCTGGCAGGGCGGCAATCCCACCGATCGTGGCCGGCCCTTGTCCGACGACGCCTCGAAAAAGATCGGCTACTGGGTGGTCGACTTCAGCGACAAGGAGAACTACCTCGGCGTGGTTCGCACCGAATACGCCGACAAATACCAGCTCAGCGTTGTCGACACACGAGTCAACAATGGCGGCAAATCAAACACCAAGACGAACCCCTCCTACAACCGCGCCGGCGAAGCCATCGACAAGCCAACTCCTTTGATCGTCGAGCGCAGCAGCGGCCGCCGCCTCGAAGTGCCGGCCGAACGCTTGCAAAACCTCTGGGAAACCCAGATTCTCGGCATCGACGAAGGCCTTGGCAAAGCCTGGATCTACCTCCACTACCGCGGCCACCAGAAAAGCTCGGTGATCGGCCTGGACCTGAAGTCCGGCGCGGTGCAAGATTTGATCGATGAACGCTCCCAGACCTTCATCGACTATTCGCAGAAAAACCTCTGCCAGATCCTCCCCGGCGGCCACGAGCTCCTGTGGATGAGCGAGCGCGACGGCTGGAACCATCTCTACCTCTACGACCTCGCTTCCGGCACCTGCCGCCAGATCACCAAAGGCGCCTTCGTGGTCAAAAAACTTGACCACTACGATGCCGCTGGCGACTGGCTCTACCTGAAGGTCGTCGGCTACGACCCCAAAAATGACCCCTATTATGAGCAACTTGCTCGCTGCCACCGCGATGGCTCCGGATTCGCGCTTCTGACCCCAGAAAACGGCGAACATGATTGGCGCTTTTCGCCGGACGGAAAATTCATTGTCGACACCTGGTCTCGAGTCGACGAGCCCCGCCACCAAGTTCTGCGCAGTGTCGACGGCCGGCTCATCCGCGAACTCGCCGTGGAAAACGATTCGGCCCGCCGCAAGCTTGGCTGGGTGCCGCCACAGGCCTTCGCCTTCCCCGGGCGCGACGGCAAGACACTGATCTACGGCATTGTCTACTTGCCGTACGCGAACGCAGTCCAAGGCCAATCCCCGATTCTCGAGGAGATATACGCCGGCCCGCATGGCATTCATTGCCCGAAAAAATACCACTTCGCCCATAACTTGGAACAACTCCGCGCCATGGGTTTTGCCGTCGTCGTCATCGACGGCATGGGCACCAATTGGCGCTCGAAAGCATTCCACGACGTCTGCTGGCGCAACCTGAAAGACGCCGGCTTGCCCGACCGGATTCTGTGGATCCGGCAGATGGCGAAGCAATTCCCGTCTCTTGATCCCACCCGTGTCGGCATCTACGGTGGTTCAGCTGGCGGCCAGAATGCCGCCGGAGCGCTGATCTTCCACCCGGAATTCTACTCCGCCGCCTTCGCCGACTGCGGCTGCCACGACAACCGGATGGACAAGATCTGGTGGAACGAAGCCTGGATGGGCTGGCCCGTAGGACCCTGGTACTCGGAAAGCTCGAACATCGACCAGGCCGCAAGGCTGCAAGGCAGCCTCTTCCTCACTGGTGGCGAGTGCGACACCAATGTCGACCCCTTGTCGACCAGCAAGTTCGCCGAAGCCCTGCGCCAAGCCGGCAAACCCTTTGACTACACCATGCTCCCCGGCGGCACCCACTGCGTCGGCGGCTGGGCCGAAATCGCGCCCCGATGGAAAGCTTTTTTTATCAAGAAACTTCTCCTCGGCGGCAGCGATGAAGAGATCGCCAAGTTCCGCCACTCCCGGGCTACACTGGTAAAAAACCTGGCACCTCTGCCTGTGCCAGCGCCGGCCTTGGCGGCGCTCGTCGCAGCAGCCCCAGTTTTGCCCTCCGCCAGCAGCAGCTCAAGGGAGCATCATCTTGTCATCGCCGTCGCCTTCGGCTTGATGCTCGCCCTCATCGCCTTGATATTTCTCCTCAGCCGCAAGCTCAAACCTGCGGCGAAAAGCCCGAAAGGAAAAAGTCGGACCTCCAGGAGCTGAAATCAGCTTGGAAATTCCCAGAGTTTTTCCTGAGATAGGCCTTGACGGGGTCACAAGTCCTTGTAAACTCTTGACCTCCCGGCAGGGTTCCCGAGCGGCCAAAGGGAGCAGACTGTAAATCTGCCATGTTTCATTTCGAAGGTTCGAATCCTTCCCCTGCCACCACTTTCGAAGCCAACGGCTTACGAACAAATCGCCCCCTCGAAAGAGGGGGCGATTCCTTTGCTGTCTTCAAGCTCGCTTCGCCATGAGTCAGCTTCACAGGGGGGGGGGCTGCAGATTGAGATTTGCGGGTGCCGCTATTGGCAGGCTAATGGCGGCGGGGGAGATGTGAGGCGATGAGTGGATTGGGGTGCCTTAAACCTAAAAACCGCTGTCGAACATGCTTGAGCTCAACTGCAGCTCACCCCAAGGGGGTTTCAGATTTTAGCCCGGGGTTGAGCCGCATCGGCGACACCCT
>JAYTMY010000114.1:0-19701 GCA_043748535.1 Lentisphaeraceae bacterium
TCGCCGATGCGGCTTAACCCTGGGCTAAAATCTGAAACCCCTTTGGGGTCGAGCTGCAGTTGAGCTCAATCAAGTTCGACAGCGGTTTTTAGGTTGAACAAGCATCCGCGGGTTTCCGCTGTAGCGTCTGCAAAATTCCGGAGCCCTCATGCCGCCCTTGCCCTTCCATCTCGAGCCGACGCAATTTCTTCTTCTCGTCGTCGCCGCCTTTTTCATCGGCGGGGCCAAGACCGGTCTATCGGGCATCGGCATTCTCGCCGTGCCGATCTTCGCCTCGGTTTTTGATCCTTTCACTTCCGCCGGCCTGCTCTTGCCGACCCTGATCGTCGCCGACATCACCGCCGTCATCGCTTGGCGCCGCCATGGTGATCAGAAGAAGCTCTGGCCGATGGTTCCCTGGGTTCTTGCGGGCACCGCAATTTGTAGCTTCGTCCTCTGGCAAGCGCATCAGGAGCATTCCCGCATCGCCTTTTTTGATCATTACCTGAAGCAGCTGCTCGGCCTGCTAATCCTCGCCATGCTCGGCCTCAGTATCTGGAAAAAAGGCATCGAAGACTGGCTTCGCGACCATCCGCACGCCGCGCCGGCCACCGGCTTCGTCGCTGGCGTCGCCACCACGATGAACGCCGCCGGACCGGTGATGAACCTCTACCTCCTCGCCCAGAAACTGCCGAAGGAGGCTTTTGTCGGCACCGGCGCCTGGTTCTTCCTCGTCCTCAACTGCGCTAAAGTGCCGATCCTCGGTCTCGCCACGCACACCCTCACCCTCGAGACGCTGTGGCTCACCCTGGCACTGGCTCCCGCCGTCCTCCTCGGCTGCTGGCTAGGTTTTATTTTGGTTAAAAAAATCCCCGAAAAAGGCTTCCAGATCGCCGTGCGTGCCTTGGTTTTGATCGCCGGGCTCAAACTTATCTACTCGTGATGTATTCTTGTCTCTGTGTCACGATGACGCCTTCAGTTTGACAATTTCATCCACCTCCGTATAGTCCACCGCCTTCTGCCTGAAAAAACTTGCAGAAAACCTGTAACTCCAACCATCTGAGGTCTCCATGGAAAGCTGCTGTTCAACCAAACCGAAGTCGCCGGTCATCCCGCTGTCGATCATGATGTTCGTTCAGTTCTTCATCTGGGGGTCCTGGTTCACCACCCTGGGCCCATGTCTAGATAGCAACAGCTTGGGTGACATCAAGAACGACGGTTATGGTTCCGCTCCTCTCGCAGCGATCATCGCGCCGCTCTTCCTCGGTCTCATTGCCGACCGCTTCTTCCCGACCCAGATCATCATGGCAGTTCTCTTTTTGATCGGCGGCGGCGCCATGCTCGCCGTTCCTTCCTTGGCTGCCGATGCCGCCAACAACAAGGGCTTGATCGCCAACCTCTTCCTCCTCCACATGCTATGCTACATGCCGACCCTCGGCCTCGGCAACACCATCGCCTTCTCCAATATCAAAAACCAGCAGGACTTCCCCAAGCTGCGCGTCTGGGGCACCATCGGCTGGATCGCAGCGGGTCTCACCGTTGGCTTCATGGGCTGGTCCACCAACCTCAACATGTTCTATCTCGCCGGCGTCAGCTCCATCGTCCTCGGCCTCTTCTGCTTCACCCTGCCCCACACCCCGCCTCCGGCCAAAGGTCAGCCGATCAATGCTCGCGCCATCTTCATGCTTGACGCCTTTGCCTTGCTCAAGAAGCCGGCCTTCGCCGTCTTCGCTATCTGCTCGACCCTGATCTGCATCCCCCTGGCCTACTACTACGGCATCGCCGGCAGCTACCTGACAGACAGCGGCTTCAAACAAGCAGCCTCCAGCATGACCATCGGCCAGATGTCCGAGATCTTCTTCATGCTCCTCATCCCCTTCTTCTTCCGTAAACTCGGCGTCAAGTGGATGATCCTCATCGGCATGTTGGCTTGGGTTCTCCGTTATGTCCTCTTCGCCTTTGGCGCCCCCGAGCAAGTCACCTGGATGCTCTTCCTCGGCATCGCCTTGCACGGCATCTGCTACGACTTCTTCTTCGTCACCGGCTTCATCTACACTGATAAAACCGCTGACAAGGCGATCCGCGGTCAAGCTCAGGCATTGCTCGTCTTCCTGACTCAAGGCGTCGGTATGTTCATCGGCTTCAAAGTGGCCTTCGGCGTCTACGGCGCAGAGCACACCAAACAAGTCACGGAACACGGAAATTTCGCTCGCGCCATGGCCCAGGCCACCCCGGAATCGAAGCCCTTGGGCACTATCGACAGCTTCAAGCAGATGTTCTCGGTTGAACTCCCCAAGTTTGATCCCAGCAACACAGCTTTGGTTGAGAATCTCCCCAAGCTTGACAAAGAAATTGCTGAAACCAGCGTCGCTATTGCCACCGCCAAAACCAAGTTGCTCCTCGCCACTGGCGATGACAAGGCCAAGCTTGAAAAAGCCGTTGAAGACGACAGCGCCAAGCTCGCCGGCCTGACCAAGGTTCATAACGTGGTCACCCAAGCTATCGCCGGCAAACCCGATGCGTGGATCAGTCTCCACAAAGAGACCTCGGCCCAGTGGAAAGCCTTCTGGATCATTCCCGCCATCATGGCCGCCATCATCGCCGCCATCTTCTTCCTCGGCTTCTGGTACAAGGATGAACCGGAAAGCGCCGAGCAGGCCAAAGCTGACGCCAACAAAGATCCCGAAGTCCTCCACTAAGACTTCTCGATCCGCTTCTTCCTCCGGCCCGCAGTCTCAAGCTGCGGGCCGGATTTTTTGGGACACCTGACGCCTGACGGGCTAGAGGGATGTTCTTGCCTCCTGTCACAAGCCCAAAAAAGTTCTCCAGGAGGATGGGGATTCCGCCTAAGATGCGGTATTCTCTTTCGCTTCTTTTTCAACTCAAATGTTCTCCAACCCAAGCAGGAATCCCACATGGCCAAAAAAATTCGCGTTCTGGTTGTCGGCTGCGGCAACATGGGCAAATCGCACGCCCTCGCCTTCCACAACATCAAGGAATTTGACATCTGCGGCCTCGTCGCCCGCGGCGAATCAAAAGTCGCCCTCAACAAAGAGCTCGGCGGCAAATACCAGCTCTTCGATGACTACGATGCTGCTCTCGCCACCGCCAAGCCCGACGCCGTCTGCATCAGCACCTATCCCGACACCCACGAAGAATACGCCCTCAAGGCCTTCAAAGCCGGCGCCCACGTCTTTCTCGAAAAACCCGTCGCCCCCACCGTCGCCGGCTGCGAGCGCGTCGTCGCCGCCGCCAAAAAGGCCAACAAGAAACTCGTCGTCGGCTACATCCTCCGCCACCACCCCTCGTGGACCCGCTTCGTCAGCGAAGCCCAGAAACTCGGCAAGCCCCTGGTCATGCGGATGAACCTCAACCAGCAGTCAAAAGGCGCCATGTGGACCACCCACAAGAACCTGATGAACTCGATGTCGCCCATCGTCGACTGCGGCGTTCACTACGTCGACATGATGTGCCTGATGACCCAGTCGCGCCCGGTCAGCGTCAGCGCCATCGGCGCCCGCCTCTCCGACGAGATCGGCAAAGACATGTACAACTACGGCCAGCTGCAAGTCCGCTTCGAAGACGGCTCGGTCGGCTGGTACGAAGCCGGTTGGGGCCCGATGGCCTCCACCAAGGCCTTCTTCGTTAAGGACGTCTGGGGCCCTAAAGGCAGTGTCACCATCACCGCCCAGAACGCCTCCGACGAGTCGCAGTCCGACAACGTCGACGCCCATACCAAGACCGAGCAGATCCGCGTCCACCACGCCGCCCAGGACAAGAACAACGAGTTCATCAAGAAAGATGACTGGATCTCCACCGGCGACGAGCCCGACCACAACGGCCTGTGCGAACGCGAACAGCGCTACTTCCTCGACGCCATCGTCAAGGACGTCGATCTCTCCAAACACATGGAAGACGCCATCAACTCCCTGAAGATCGTCCTCGCCGCCGATGAGTCCTTCCGCAAGGGCAAGACCATCGACTTCGCCAAGTCGGGCAAAAAAGCCGCCAAAAAGGCCGAGAAAGCCATTAAAGCCGAGAAGAAGGCTGCGAAGGCCGCAAAAGCCGACAAGCCCGCCAAGAAGACGGAAAAAGTCGACAAGAAAGACGCCAAGCCGGTGACCAAGACCGCCGCCAAAAAAGCGAAAGTTGCAACCAAGGTCGTGGCCGAGAAAAAAGCGGTCAAGACCGCCGTCCAAGCCGGTAAAAAAGTCGCCAAGGCCGATGTCAAGACCGCCGGCAAGCCGAAGAAAAAAGCCTGAGTTCTCCATTCCTCGGATAAGCTCCCAGCCGCGACCCTCGGGTCGCGGCTGTTTCGTCGATCGGACATCACGCGCTCCGAGACACAAAAACCCCCGTCCTCTGTGCAGAGGACGGGGGTTTTGATAACAGCTGAAGGGCGATCTTAGACGATCGGCTTCATCGAGGTCATGTAGCCGCGGAGGACGGTGCCGACGGTCTCGACGCCGTGGGCGCGGAGGGTGGCGTTGACTTCGACGAGGCGGCGGTTGGAGACGCCGTTGCCGAGGCCTTCGCCGTAGCTCTTGCCGACGAGGCTGAGGTCAGCCTTGGCGACATAGTCCTTGAGGAGGGGGACAGCGGCGTGGCTGAACAGGTAGCAGCCGTATTCGGCGGTGTCGGAGATGACTTTGTTCATCTCGTAGAGCTTCTTGCGGGCGATGGTGTTGGCGATCAGCGGGGTCTCGTGGAGCGACTCGTAATAGGCGCTCTCGGGCTTCATGCCGGCTTCGGTCATGACGTCGAAGGCGAGTTCAACGCCAGCGCGGACCATGGCGATCATCAGAACACCTTTGTCGAAGAATTCCTGCTCGGTGATCTTGTGGTCGCCGGCTTCTTGACGCTCGAAGGCGGTCTTGCTGGTCTCTTCACGCCAGGTGAGGAGCTTGCGGTCGCCGTCGTGCCAGTCTTTCATCATGCCGTCGGAGAAGGCGCCGGAGATGATGTCGTCCATGTGCTTCTCGAAGAGGGGGCGCATGGTCTTCTTGAGCTCTTCGGAGATTTCGAAGGCCTTGATTTTGGCAGGGTTCGACAGGCGGTCGAACATGTTGGTGATGCCGCCGATTTTGAGGGCTTCGGTGATGGTTTCCCAGCCGTACTGGATGAAGCGGGCGGCGTAGGAGGCTTCGATGCCGCCGGCGACCATGCGCTCGTAGCAGAGGATGGAGCCAGTCTGCAGGAGGCCGCAGAGGATGGTCTGTTCACCGAGGAGGTCGGACTTGACTTCGGCGACGAAGGAGGAGAGGAGGACGCCGGCGCGGTCGCCGCCGGTGCCGGAGCAGTAGGCTTTGGCGAGCTCGAGGCCACGGCCTTGGGGGTCGTTCTCAGTGTGCACGGCGATCAGGGTGGGGACGCCGAAACCGCGCTTGTATTCATTGCGGACTTCGGTGCCGGGGGACTTGGGGGCGACCATGATGACGGTGATGTCTTGACGGACTTGCATACCTTCTTCGACGATGTTGAAACCGTGCGAGTAGAGGAGGCAGGAGTCTTTTTTCATCAGGGGCATGACGGCGGTGACAACGCTGGTGTGCTGTTTGTCGGGGGTCAGGTTGGCGACCAGGTCGGCAGAGGGGATGAGCTCTTCGTAGGTGCCGACTTTGAAGCCGTTTTCGCTGGCGGATTTCCAGGATTGACGCTTCTCGGAGATGGCTTCTTTGCGGAGGGCATAGGAAACATCGAGACCGCTGTCGCGGAGGTTGAGACCTTGGTGAAGACCTTGGGCGCCGCAACCGACGACGACGATTTTCTTTCCTTTCAGCGAGTCGCAGCCAGTGCTGAACTCGGCTTTGTCCATGAAGCGGCAGGTGGCAAGCAGCTCGCGTTGCTTGCGGAGGGGGATCGAATTGAAGAAGTTGGCCATTGTCTTGTGTTTCCTATTGTTCAGAAGGCGATGTTGAAGATAATGTGGGTGCAGCAATTCTGCAACGCAACCACCACCCAAAAGTTAGGTCATATGAAACATCAGTCTTCGCGCCCCTCCGGCTCAGGTTCGGGTTCCGGCTCCGGCCGTCCCGCCCACAATTTTGGCGGCCGCAACGCCGGTCACAAGCCTAAAGGCGACGCCAAAGGCGGCCACTCGAAAGGTCCCTCTTCAGCTCATTCCAAGGGCGGCCCGTCAAAAGGCCCCGCCAAGTCGGGCTTTCCCGGCGCTCGCAGCGAAGAAGGCAAGTCCTTCGGCTCGAAATCCTTCGATCGCGGTCCCCGCAGTGAAGAAGGTAAGTCCTCCGGCGCGAAATCTTTCGATCGCGGTCCCCGCAGTGAAGAAGGCAAATCCTTCGGCTCGAAATCTTTCGATCGCGGTCCCCGTCGTGAAGAAGGCAAATCCTTCGGCGCGAAATCTTTTGGCTCGAAATCTTTCGGCAGCAAAACCTTTGGTGCCAAGCCCTCCGACAGCGCTCCTCGCCGCGACGAGACTCAGAGTCGCGACGCCCGTCAAGAAGGCTACGACAACTACGAGCCGCGCAAAATGATCTTCCCCGGTCGCGAAGGCAGCACCGGCGTCCGCCTCAACCGCCACAGCGCCCTCGCTGGCCGCGGCCTGGAAAAAGACGAGAGCTTCCTCGATGAGCTCTTCACCGAAGACCGCACCTTCCTCTTCCTCATCCTCGATGGCGTGCAAGACCCGCACAACCTCGGCGCTTGTATGCGCTCGGCCGATGGCGCCGGCGTTGATGCCGTCATCATCCCGCGCGACCGCGCCGCTCCGATCACCGAAATCGTCCATCAGGTTTCCTGCGGCGCGACCGAATCGGTGCCGGTGATCCGCGTCACTAACCTGACCCGCACCATCGAGAAACTGAAGAAACACGGCGTCTGGACCGTCGGCACTTCCGACCGCGCCGAGCAGCTCATTTACGACGTCGACCTCAGTGGTTCGATGGCCTTGGTGATGGGCGGCGAAGGCCCGGGCATGCGCCGGCTCACCACTGAGAACTGCGACTTCCTCGCCAAGCTGCCGATGGCTGGCAAGGTCGAGTGCCTCAACGTCTCCGTCGCCACCGGCGTCTGTCTCTACGAAATCGTCCGTCAGCGCCTTGGCAAGAAGGCCTGAGAGACTTTTTCATCGCCTGAAAATCCCCGCTACGGCGGGGATTTTTTTATGGGCATGAGTGGCTCATCGCGAAGCGACGCACGAAGCAAGCTCAAACGGATTTACACAGTGCAAAAATTGCGGGACGGGCAAATCTTGCCCGTCCCGCGATGATTTTCTGTGCCTCGAATCAGAGCGCCTTGTTCTTGTTACGGAAGTGTTGGCGGATGACTTCGGCGAGGGTGTTGATGATGAAGGTGAAGAGGAAGAGCAGTAAGGCGCCGAGGAAGAGGGCGCGATACAAGGTGGAGCCGTGGGCGGCCTCGGGGATCTCGGTGGCGAGGTTTTGCGACAGGGTGCGCATGCCGATGAGGGGGTTGAACTCGGTGTTGTCGTTGCCACCGGCGACGCAGAGGACGATGATGGTTTCGCCGACGGCGCGGCCGAGGCCGATCATGATGGCGGAGAAGATACCGCCGGCGGCGGCGGGAACGATGACGCAGATGGTGGTCTGCCAACGACTGGCGCCAAGGGCGAGCGAGGCCGAGGACAGCGATTTCGGCACATTGGTGAGGGCGTCTTCGGCGATGGTGAAGATGATCGGCATGACAGCGAAGCCGATGGCGATGCCGGTGATGATGGCGTTCTGGTCGCTGACCTGCAGTTCCAGTTGGTTGCGGGCGTAGTCGGAGAAGCCTTTGGGGAAGAGCTTTGACTCGACCAGGATGCCGAGATTCCACGACTGCCAGGCGGAAATCAGGAAGACCGGGATCAGCATCAGCCATTCATTGCCGCTGCGGACGCGCAGGAGGTGGCCGTGGGGGATGCGGCTGTGGAGGATGCCGATGAGAGCGGCGATGATACAGGAGCCGGCGATAGCGACGGCGAGAGCGACGACGTGATCGCCGAGGGCGTGCTGCAGCCAAGCCATCGCCAGGAAGCCAATGACGACCGAGGGGATCGAGGCCATCACTTCCATGCACGGCTTGATGACGGCGCGGGTGTTGGGGCTGAGGAATTGCGAGCTGTAGACGGCGGCGAGCAGGGCGAGGGGGACGGCAAAGAACATGGCCCAGATACAAGCTTTGATGCTGCCGAAGATGAGAGGAATCATCGACAGCTTGGCTTCGGCTTCATCGGAGCCACCGCCGGATTCCCAGGAGTATTGCGGTTTCGAGTCGCCTTCGTACCAGACCTTGCCGAAGAAGGTCTTGATTGACGCTTCCGGGTGCGGATCTTTGAGGCTGTAAAGCTCGAATTTGCCGGTGGCATTGAGGGTGGCGATGCGGTGATATTTCGCGGTGAAGAGTGCCTGTTCAAAGGCGCTATCGGACTTCACCCGCAAGCTCTCATTTTCCGTGGTGTAGTTATTGAGGCGGAGGGAATCACCGCTGATGATGGCGAAGGATTTATTGCGCAGTGCGTGGGCGAGGACGGGCGTCGCGCCGGTGGCGACGGGCACGAAGTTCTTGATGCGGCTGAAGAGGCGAGGGCTGTCGTCTTGAGCCTTGTAGAGACTGAAGCCGGCGACTTCCCCGTTGGAGGCGGCGATGACGAGCGACATGTCGCCATAGATCTGCTGCATGGCGGTGATTTCCGCCCCCGGGAAGGCGGCAAATTTTTGCAGGAGTTCGGGGCCGGAGTCGCGGAATTTGATCACTGCGACAGAGCCGCCCTTGAGGCTGACCGCGAGCAAGTCGGCCTGGCCGGAAACATAGAGAAGTTGCGGCTCTTCCTTGATCAGTTCATCGAGATTCCACGAGCCTTTCACTTCGAGATCGCCAGCGTTGCCGAAGAGGTCGACGCTGCGTCCCATCAGGCTGGCGGCAAGGTGAAGCTTGCCATCGGCATTTTTAATGATGGCGCCGACGAGACGAGATTCTTTCTGTAAGCCGATGGCGATCTTTTCGACTTGACCTTTGACTGGGAAATCGTAAGCGGCGGATTCGACCGGGGCGACATCTACCTGCTTGTCGCGGCTGTAATGCAGCTCGAGCGTGCTGAAGCGGCCGTCTTGCGAGCCGAGGACGAGAACCTGACTTTCCTGGGAGTAGCCGACGGCAGTGATTTTCGGGAGTTTGAAAGGGGTGGCGGAGGCGATGCCCGAGGCGGCTTCGCTGCGGTGAAACTCGAGACCGTCCTGGGTGACGACACCTGGCAACTCACCCCATTCGTCCAAGGTGATCTGCCGTGTCTTGCTTTTCACTTCGAAGGAGGTGAGTGGGGTCAAAGTGGGGCTTCTGAAAAGCGGGACGACCTCTTTCAGAATGAAAATCAGAATCAGCAGCACGGCGGCGATGACGGCGAGACCGCCGATGGCGATGAAGCGGCCCATGAATTTATCGGTGAGGCGGGTCCAGCGGGAGATTTCGCGGCGGTTGGGCACTGAACTCATGGAGGGCATCCTGGGGGGAGGAATTCGTGATGTGAGGAGGGGGAATTTAGAGCGATCTTTTCATCCGGCACGGCCGGGGCTTAACAAAGTCCCGTCCGGAAAGTGGATCTACCACATTCCGGACGGATTCAGCTCAGTCGAATATCACTTGAGGGATTGTTCGAACTTGCCGGCCATGGCGGCGGGCATGGGGTAGAAGCCTTCCTTGGCGACCAGTTCCTGGCCTTGTTTGGAGAGGGCGTAGCGGAGGAATTCAGCGGTGAGCGGGTCGGCAGCCTGGCCGGGCTTCTTGTTGATGTAGACGAAGAGGACGCGGGCCAGGGGGTAGGATTTGTTCAAGCAGTTGTCAAGGGTGGGCTCGGCGTAGGCCTTGCCGTCTTTGGCGGCGAGGGGGAGGGCGCGGACTTCGGCGGTCTTGTAGCCGATGCCGGAGTAGCCGATGCCGGCCTTGTTCTTGGCGACCGAGGAGACGACGCCGGAGGAGCCGGGCTGCTCGTTGACGCTGGACTTGAAGTCGCCTTTGCCGAGAGCGGTTTCCTTGAAGAAGCCGTAGGTGCCGGAGGAGCTGTTGCGGCCGAAAATGGCGATGGATTCTTCGCCGAGATCGCCGCCGAGACCGAGATCGCCCCAAGTGGCGAGGTCGCGACCGCCTTGTTTATAGGTCGAGGAGAAGATACCGTCGACTTGCAGGATGTTCAGGCCTTTGACCGGGTTGTCTTTGTGGACATAGACGGCGAGGGCGTCAATGGCGACACCGACGGCGGTGGGTTTGTAGCCGAATTTCTTTTCGAATTCGTCGGCTTCGGTGGACTTCATTTCGCGGCTCATCGGGCCGAGCTGGGCGGTGCCGTCTTTCAGAGCGGTGGGGGCGGTGGCGGAGCCTTTGCCTTCGATCTGGAGCTTGACCTGGGGATACTGGCGGCGGAAGCCTTCGGCCCAGAAGGTCATGACGTTGTTGAGGGTGTCGGAACCGATCGAGTTCAGGTTGCCGGAGAGGCCGGCGACGGGTTTGTACTCGGGTAGGGCGGCATCGACTTTGTCGGCGGCGCTGAGGTTGGCGGCAAACAAGAGGCCGGCGAGGCTGCTGAGGAGGCTGAATTTCATGTTTGTTTGTCCTTCTGGTTGGGTGACGAGCAGAAGGTAAAGCCGTGGTCCGAACAGCGCCTTGCGAGATTGATCAATGAGCCATGATCTTTCCGTTAAGGATGGATTAAGGAAGGAGGCGGCGCAACGGGGACACGATTGGGGGAGGGTAAACCGCAGGAGAAAGACAGAAGGAGCGCGGCGGTCCGCGTAGCGACGGCGGCCGGACCATCCGGAGTTTTTGCGAAGGGCGCAATCATGTCCCTTGTTCCCCCGTTGCTTCCCGTTCTTCCCCAAGTGTGTCCCAGTCGTGTCCCATGTAGGCAGAAGCCATCACCCGAGACGATGATCTTTGCCGTCTTGGGGTTAGATTGGCGGCCTTAACCCTGAGGAAAGACGATGAGCACCGCTGATATCCTGTTCGACAAACTCCAGCACGTCACCACTGCCGGCCCCGGCTGCGTCTACAGCCGCGAACGCTGCGCTGAATTGGCGCCTTTTGTGGACGCCATCAACGAGCTGAAAAAACGTCGCAAGGCGATCATTCTCGCCCACTCCTACGTCAACCCCGAGATCGTCTATGGCGTCGCCGACCACAGCGGCGACTCCTACCAGCTCGCCAAGATCGCCAAGGCCTCCGACGCCGAAGTCATCGTCTTTGTCGCCGTCCGCTTCATGGGCGAAACCGCCAAGATCCTTAACCCCGGCAAGACCGTCCTCATCCCTTCCGAGCCCGACGGCTGCTCGCTCGCCGATTCGATCACCGGCGCCGATGTCCGCAAGCTCAAGGCCCAGCACCCCGGCGTGCCGGTCCTGTGCTACATCAACACCAGCGCCGAAGTCAAGGCTGAGTGCGATGTCTGCGTCACCTCATCCAACGTCTACGACATCGTCGCCAAGATCCCATCGCGCCAGATTATCTTCGTTCCCGACAAACTGATGGGCAAAAACGTCCAGGAAGAGATGGACCGTCGCGGCCTCGACAAGGAACTGATTCTCTGGGACGGCACCTGTTACGTCCACGAAGAATACGATCCGGAAATGGTCCGCACCCTGCGCGATCGCCACCCCGGCCTGCAAGTCATGGCCCACCCCGAATGCTCCCCCGGCATCCTGCATTTGTCAGACTTCGTCGGCTCGACTTCGCAGCTTCTTAAGCAGATGGAAAAGGTCGATGCTCCGGCCTATCTGATGCTCACCGAGTGCGGCCTCTCCGCCCGTCTCCAAGTCGAGATGCCGCAGAAGCAATTCGTCGGCACCTGCTCGATGTGCAAATACATGAAAGCCAACAATCTCGCCGACATCCTCCGGGTTTTATCGGAACCTAAGGCCCGCGATTTTGTCGAACTCCCCGAGGAGCTCCGGATCAAAGCTCTCGCCTGCATCGAGCGGATGTTTGACTACGCTGGATAACCCGCCTTCGTTACAATCGTTTTCCCCGAGGCTTCCCGATGTTGAAAGTAGCCTGCCCTCAGTGTGACGCCCGTCACCAGCACCCCGACGAGGATGCCTTGGAAAAGGCCACCTGCAAGGTTTGTGGGCGGGCGTATCGAGTCCCCCTGCCTTTTGGTCCATACCTACTCCTGGAACGGCGCTCCGGTGATGCGATTTCGGAGGTTTACGCCGCCGCTTTCGAAGGCCAGCCCTGCCGCATCCGTCTGCTTCGTGGCGATGCCTCGCACAACGCCGAGGCGAGCCAGGTCTTTTTCGCCGCCGCAGAGAAATGGAGCCGCCTGCCCCCCGGCATCTGCAGCACCTTCGTCAGCCACGGCACCCACCAAGGCCGTCCCTACTGCCATTACAGCCCCCAAGGACGGACCCTGAAGGCCGTCTTGGCGGAAGAATCGATCAATGAATCCAAGAGCTTGAACCTCCTCCTGCAAGCTGCTGAACGCCTGCGTGATCTTCACGGTGCCGAACAGATCTGCGGCAACCTCAAGCTCAGCACCCTGCGTCTTCATCAAGATCAGATCCTGCTCGACGATCCCGGCCTCTGCGCCGCCGTCACCGCCAGCCTGTACCGCCAATGCCTCACCCCTCGTCCTTGCTCCAACCCGCGTTTCGCCGCGCCCGAGGTGTGGAGCGGCCAGGAAGCCGGCGCCGGCGCCGCCGCCGACCGCTACGCCTTCGGCTGCCTGATGCTGCGCCTGCTCGGTGGGCGCCATCCCTTCGAAGTCGAGATGGGCCTGATGGCCGAAGCCCATACCCGGCGCGCCGCCCCAAGCCTCAACGAGCTGAAGCCCAATCTGCCGCTCTGCCTCGACCAGATGATCAAAGGGCTCTTGCAGAAAGATCCGCTGCACCGCCCACGCTGGCTGGAAGTCATTTCGGCAATCAAGCAAGCGATCGAGGAAGGCTCCCGCCAGGTCCTCGAAATCCGTCGCCAACTGGAGCCCTGTGCGCACGGCACCCTGAAGCCCAAAATCCCGCTCAATGACGGTTATTCTCACGTGACTGCGACGGCCGAAGAAGTCACCAAGGTGATCCTGCCGGACTCGTCAGCGCCGAGCTTGATCCCGCCAGAATCCTCTTTTGCCGCCCAGCCTGAGGCGCCGGAGCCGGAGGAAAGTCATTCCCTGCGGCCGATCTTGTTTGCCGCCATCGGCTTTCTCATCTTCCTCGCCTTCGCCCTCGCCGCCGTCATGTTTATCGGCAAAACTTGAGCTGGAGATCCCTTCGATGAAACTCGGTGACATGTTGCAACAATGCCTCGAAGGCGAGCTCGCCGCCGGCCGCTCCGCCGCGGTCTTAGACGCCGCCACTCTTGAGCTCTGTTTCGCTCCTCGTCCGGGCTCGGCCATGCCCCCTCGTGCCCCCTCCCCTGCCCTGGCGGTCCCGGCCCCGCGCCCAGCTCCGCCTGCTCCGCTGCCGCCGCCGGAAGTCAAGGCCCTGCCGCCCACCCCGATCGCCCCCGCCGCCGCAGCGCGCCCCGCCCTTCACCAGGATCTCCGCGGCCTCGATCGCAGCGCCCTCCTCCGCCTCGGCAACGGCTGCGCCCTCTGCCGCCGCCCGGTTAACGACAGCCGCGCCCCGCATCAAGGCCTCGCTCAACCGGCAAAACTGATGATCATCGTCGACCCTGCCGGACGCGATGAGGAGGCCTTCGCCAATCCCTTTGCCGGCGAATCCGGCGTCTTGCTCGAAGCGATGATTGTCAAAGGCCTGAAGCTGCCGCTCGATCAGGTTTTTGTCTGCGTCGGCCACCGCTGCTCTGCCTCGCCGAAAGGCTTTGCCGATGAAGCCCGCGACATGCTGCCTGTCCTCGAACGCCAACTCGAACTGGTTAAGCCCGAAGCGCTCATCGTCTTCGGCGTCGCCGGCCTCTGGCAAATCTTCGGTCAGGTCGGCATCCACCAGAACCGCGGCCGCTGGATGAACTGGCAAGGCATCCCCCTCCTCGCCACTCTGCCGCCCTCACACCTGATCCGCGTCCCCGAGGACAAACGCGTCGTCTGGGATGACCTCAAGCTGGTCAATGCCAAGTTCGGCCGCTGATCATGAGTGAATTCGCCTCTCCCCCGGAAGTGGTTTTTGAGGTCCGTTTCGTCCGCGAAGCCCTCTTCCCCGATCTCGCTCCCAAGCTCGAACTCCTGGGGCCGGGACGGATGATCTTCACCGCCGACGCCATTCGCCTCGAATGCGGCGGCCGCAATTTTTCCTGGCCGCTCAGTCGTGTCGGCAATGTCCTGCGCAACAGCCGGCGCATCCAATTCCAAGTCGCTCGCGACGATGCCTTTTCTGAATCGCAGCTCTGCGTCTTGGAAGCGCTCGATCCGGATCAAACCGAGGCCCTGGCCCGCCATCTCCCGACGCACTTTTGCGCCAAGGTCAAAGAGCGGCTCTTGGTCGAACAAGACCGATCCCAAAACGTCTCGCCGCTGTTTGACGGCCGCCCCGGCCCGGCCATCAGCGTCCTCTTGGCCCTCAACCTTCTGGTCTTCATCTGGATGATGATGCAGGGCGCCGATCTGATGCGCCCCGCCCATCAAATCCTGATTGATTCGGGTTCCAATTTCGGACCACTGACTCTCAACGGTGAGTCATGGCGCCTTCTCTCCTCCGCCTTTGTCCACATCGGCATCATCCACATCGCCGTCAACATGCTCGCCTTGTGGAACCTCGGGCGCTTCATCGAGCGGGCCTTTGGCACGGCGATCTTCCTCGTCATCTACCTCGGCTCGGCCCTGCTGGGCAGCCTCCTCTCGGTCTTCATGAATCCCGTCATCAATTCAGCTGGCGCGTCCGGCGCGATTTGCGGCCTCGGCGGCGCCCTCCTCGCCTTCTGCCTGCGGCGTCGGGCTGAATTGCCCAGCTTGCTGGTCAAAGGCCTGCGCAACAACGCCCTGCAATTCATCGGCCTGACCGCCTTGATCGGCTTCGGCATTCCCGGCATCGATAACTTCGCGCACCTCGGCGGCTTCCTCGGTGGACTCCTCCTCGGCGCCATCGGCTCGCTGCCGCTTGAAGCCGCCGCCAGAAATGCCGAGTTTCCGCGTCGAATGGCATTGACGCTGATCAGCGCGATTCTGCTGCTTGGTGCCGCGGCGGGCGTCGGAATCAAGTTGTCAAACGGGACTCAGGTAGCCCGTTTCATCAAGGACTTTGAGGCCTTTAATGCTCAAGCCAACGAGGTCCTGAAAAAGCTCACCGATAAGGGAGATCGCAGTATCGAAATCGCGGTTGCTTTGGAGCTGGAAAAAACCTCTTTGCCCAGAGCTCAAGAACTTCTGGGCCGATGCGAGAAATTGTTGCCGGAATTATCAGCGGCAAATAACAAATATTTGGCAAGCCTCCAACGCTACTTGGTCAATCGCGAAAAGGAGCTGCAACTCCGGATTCGCGCTCTCCGCAATAACGACATGCGCTTGTGGAAACAAGCCGACGAAGAAGTCAAACAGTGGGCGGACAAACCCTGAATTTGCGTTCATCGCAACAAACTGTCATTCTCTGCTTCCTTACGGAACTTTTCTCGTGAATTAAGCTCTGACAAGACATGCCTTTACCTGCAACACCATCCAGGAGTCCCCGCATGATCATCTTGCCACGTCGCGATTTCATCCGCAATTCCGCCGCTTTCGGCGCCGGCCTCTCACTCTTCAGCTGCGCCGGCGTCAGCAGCGCTCCCTCGATCAACAAAAACAGCCGTGTCCGCCTCCTCAGCATCGGCGTCGTCGGCACTATCGGCGGCGCCGACCTGTCCAAGCTCGCGCAGCACCCGAAGCTTGATGTCGTCGGCCTCTGCGACGTCGATGACGCCGCCCTCGCTTCCGCCAAAGAAAAATACGCCAAGACCGTCCAGTTCACCTGCAAGGACTACCGCGAAGCCTTCGCTCAACACGCCGATAAGTTCGACGCGGTCCACGTCGCCACTCCCGACCACTCGCACTGCAGCATCATGACCGCCGCCCTCGCCGCCGGCAAACACCTCTACGGCCAGAAGCCGGTGGTCCAACAGCTCGAAGAAATCGACATCATGAACCGCGCCCTCAAGGCCCGTCCCGACCTGATCACCCAGACCGGCGCCCAGCGGATCGAATCCCCCGCCCGCCGCGCTGCCGTCGCCATCCTCCGCCAAGGAATGCTCGGCAAGGTCGTCAGCGCTCACATCAGCTTTGGTGGCAACGCCATCTGCGGCGGACATTATTTTGCCGATGGCAAGCTGGGCGAGCCGATCGCCCCGCCCGCCGGCTTTGATTACGACCTCTGGCTCTGCGGCGCCCAGTTTGAAGCCTGCCGTCCCCAGATGGTCCAGCGCCAATGGCGCAGCTGGTGGAACTACGGCGGCGGCCAGGTCGGCGACTGGATCGTCCACCTCAGCGACGTCCTGTTTTTCGCCTTCCCCGAGCTGCACTCACCGGTCCGCGTCTGCACCCAGACTCCCAGCGCCGCCAAACTCCCTTTCCATGTCGGCCGCATGAGTTCAAGCGTCGAATACCGCGTCGCCGGCGCCGCTTTTGCCGGACGCAGCTTCAATCTGCATATGCACGACAACGGCTGGCTGCCCGACGCTGAATTGCTCGGCCTGCCGAAGGAGACGAAAGTCGGCGGCAATAGCCTGGTCGTCGTCTGCGAAGGAGGCACCCTGGTCCTCGGTGCCAGCGGCCCGATCGAAGTCTGGCGCGACGGCAAGATGACCCCCGGTCTGAAGATGGAAGGGCTGCCCGCCTTCGCCAAATTCAACCACTGGCATGCCTGGGTCGACAAGATCCTCGGCATCGACGAAGGCAATTTCTGGACGCCCCTCGAGGTCGGCCTGCGCTGCACCGAGCCCGGCCTGCTCGCGGTCAAAGCCAGCCGCTTCCCCGGCCAGAACCTCGATTGGGATCACGCCTCGCTGAGCTTCACCAATCACGACGAAGCCAACCGCACCCTGGTCCGTCGCGACTACCGCAAAGGCTTCGAACCGGTCCGCCTCTAAAGCGTCGCCACAGCTGAACCGAGGGCTCCCCTGGATTGGGGAGCCCTCTTTTTGTGGAGCCGCAAACCCAATCCCGAAAATTCCTTCCGCACGATGCAATATTTGGCCGAGTGACGTCATCTTTACGGAAAGGTTCAACGATGAAATCTCCCGATCCCTATCAGACCCGTCCGTCGCTGCTGCGTCGCGTCAAAGACCGCGACGAGAGCGGCTGGTTGCATTTCTATCAGCAATACCGGCCCTTGATCTTGTGGATGATGAGCCGCCGTGGCCTTTACGACCGAGCTTCCACCGACACCGTCATCCAGGCGGTGATGCTGCACTTCGCCAAGCTCGACTGGGATTACGACAGCGACCGCGGCCGATTCCGCAATCTGGTTCTCAAGGTGACCGAGTTCAAGATTCGCGACCTGCATCGTGAAAAACAGCGGCAGGAACGCTTTGTCCCCCTCAATGAAAATCTCAATCCGGCGGTCTTCGACGAGGACGAGGAGGTCTTCGACGACCAACGCGAAGGCCAGCTGGCCCGCGCCCTCGCGGCACTTTGCGAAGACGAAAAAATCCCGGCGGCACATCTGGAAATCCTCACCCAGGCCTTGCAAGGCCGCAGCAATGGCGAAATCACCGAGGCGCTGCAACTTAACCCCGGCCAATGCGCCGTCATCAAACACCGAATGCTGCAGCGCCTCCGCCAGCAGATGGAGCCGTCCCCGTGAAATGCCTGAGCGAAGAACGCCTGATTGAGCTCATCGAGGACGCCTCCGCCCAGCCGGCCGAGGAGCACCATCTCGCGTCCTGCCCAAGCTGCTCACAGGCCCTTGATGAACTTCGCCAGGACAGCGCCTTGCTGACCGAATTCCGGCCTGCCTCGGCGCCCAGCCAGCCGATCCCCACCCTGACCTTCGGCGACTACGAGAAATGCCGCGAAATCGCCTGCGGCGCCATGTCCCGCGTCTACCTCGGCTTCGCCCCGGATGGCCGCCAGGTCGCCATCAAGGTCTGCCGCGACCAGGCGCTGCTCGACTCCTTCAGCAACGAAATCAAGATGCTGCAGCGCTGCCAGTCCGCCGGGGTGCCGCACATCCTGCCGCTTCTCGATGCGCGTCTCGACCACCTCCCCGCCTTCATCGTCACTCCCTATTTTGCCGCCGGCAACCTCAGCCGCGCCCTGCAAAGCCGTCCGCCTCAGGACATCCCGGTGCTTCCCTTCGCCCTGGCCTTGGGCTCTTGCCTCGCCGCCTTGGCCGAGCTCGGCATCATCCACGGCGATTTGAAAGCCTCAAACATTCTCATCGACGCCGCCGGCCTGCCCTGTCTCGCCGACCTCGGCGGTGCCCATCGCATCGCCACGCCCGGCCAAAGCTCGACCCTGTCGGTGCAAGGCCTCGGCCACATGAGCCTGATCAGTATGTCGCCCGAACAGGCCCGCGGCCAGACTCTCAGCCCCGCCAGCGACGTCTTTTCCTTCGGCATCATCCTCTATCAGCTGGCCTGTGGACGCCATCCCTTCGACGGCGGCACTTCCTGGGAAATGGCCGCCAAGATCCTCTCCGAAGCCGCTCCCGACCCGCGTCCCTGGCTCAAACCCGAACTGCGCGGCCGCTTCGCCGCTCTGCTCGAAGCTTGTTTGCAGAAAGACCCGGCGCAGCGCCCCACGGCCCAGAAAATCGTTCTTGATTTACCCCAAATTCTCAAACCTTTGGCCCTTCCGACTCGCCGTCTCATGCCCAGCAATGCCCAGAACACTGCAGCCCTGTCCCGCCCTGCCAAAGTCAGTCGCTCGCAATGGCTGAAAATCGCCTTGGCGATAGCCCTGATGATTGCCCTGATGTCTTTTGCTGCCCGGCTCAGCCAGCAAGATCATGAAACCGCCAAGGAGCAGGCGCTTGCCTTGGCGAAGTCATCGACGAAAACCGTGAGCGACAATACCAGCTCAGAAAACTCCTCCCGCAAAGCCGCGGTGGTGAAGAGCCCTCTTGCTGCTAAAATCCCCAAGCGCAAATTGAGCTTAGGAATCTCGACTTTTGACAAAGGATCCTTTTCTCCGAGCCCCGAGGAAAGTGAAAACTACGAAAATGCCGTCCTCTCGATGTTCATGTACGATCTTGCGTCCTGCCATTATCTGTATCAAAACACGGATTTGAATAAAGATGAGGTGAAGGTTTACGCTTCCATCATCGTCCGGAAAGCCAAAATCAAGAATGACAAAGCCTTGACCGACAACGAAAAAGATTTGGCCTTGAGCGCCTTGGAGATGGATGTGATCACGGTTCTCGGCGAGACTAATTATCAAATCCTCAATAACTACCGGGAAGATTACGAGGGCCATAAAGTCCTAGCCTTGCTGGCGACTGAATTTGATGGCTCGACAAGTGACATAAAGAAACGATTTGTCCGCGATTTCACCGAGGCGATTGAAAATCTCCATCTCGATCGAACCGATGACAAAAAGTATTTCAGCAAAGATCTCTGGGACAACCTGATCACCAAGAGCAGTGTCTACCTGAATGACAACGAAATGAAAGCCATCGAATCGCTCGAGAAGTTCATCTTGAAAGCGAACAAGAAAAACATGCCCGCGATCTTGAGCGGTGTTGATTAATCCTAAAAACTGCTACCGAACTTGGTTGAGCTCAACTGCAGCTTGACCCCGAAGGTGTATCAGATTTCAGCCCAGTGTTAAGCCGCATCGGCGACACCCTGGGTTGGAATGAGTTATGATTTTTGACCCTGAAAGGGTCGCGGAAAATCCTGCGCTGCTGCGGTTTTTAGGTT